>CAVINP010000029.1:0-21255 GCA_963643985.1 bacterium | reverse complement strand
GAAACCTGGGGGATTGACCAACCCCACCACCGCTCACGCGGTCCCCCTCCCCTTTATAGCAGTCGCCGCACTGCGCTATAGCAGTCGCTCCCCTGCCATAGGCAGGGTTGCGACCAGCCGGTGCGGAATCTTCGATTCCCAGCACCGCGCTGCTCAAGCCTTGCATAGCAAGTCTTGAGTGCGTAATGGCAGCGGCGACCAGCTGGCGCGGAACTTTCAGTTCCCAGCGCCACGCTGCCCAAGCCCTGCATAGCAGGTCTTGGGTGCGTGAATTACAGCGGCGGGCAGCGCCGTGCTGGCATCCGTAGGATGCGCACGGGCTGGTCGCGCCTGCACGTAGGTGCAGTGGCGCGACTGCTGTTACGAAATTCACTGCTCAGCTTACCACCTCATTTAATCAGTGTATCCCTTGTCTGTAGCGGAGCGGTTTTCGTTTTATCCGTAGTTTATCTCAGCTTCCACAGCACCGACACCGCGTCGGAGGGCATGCGCAGGTCGCCGCGCGGCGAGAGCGCTACCGAACCGACCTTCGGGCCGTCGGGCATGCAGGAGCGCTTGAACTGCTGGCTGAAGAAGCGGCGGCAGAAGGTCTGCAGCCAGTGCGTGATGACCTGGGAGTCATAGCGGCCGGCAAAGGCGTGTATGGCCAGCCTTCTGACCTTGTCGGGCATGCAGCCGCGGCGCAGTATGTGGTAGAGGAAGAAGTCATGCAGCTCGTAGGGGCCGACCAGATCCTCGGTGCACTGGGCAATTTCGCCGTCCACCGGCGGCAGCAGCTCGGGGCTGACGGGCGTTGCCAGTATATCCTCCAGCGCACGCGACAGCTCTTCATCCTCCGTATGGTCCGCCTCGTACTTGACCAGATAGCGCACCAGCGTCTTGGGTACGGAGGCATTGACGCCGTACATCGACATGTGGTCGCCGTTGTAGGTTGCCCAGCCCAGCGCCAGCTCGGACAGATCGCCCGTGCCGACCGCGATGCCACCGAGCTTGTTGGCCATGTCCATCAGCACCTGCGTACGCTCACGGGCCTGAGAATTTTCATAGGTCACATTGCGGGCCTCCGGCGGCAGATCGATGTCTTTGAAGTGCTGCGCCACCGCATCGCCGATCGGGATTTCCATAAACGTCGTGCCAAGGCGCTCGGAGATGATCTGGGCGTTGGAGCGGGTGCGGGATGTCGTGCCGTAGCAGGGCATGGTGATGGCGGTGATGCCCGCGTGATCGAGCTTGCACAGGTCAAACGCGCGTGCCGTCACCAGCAGTGCCAGCGTGCTGTCCAGACCACCCGAGACGGCGATCACCGCACGCCTGCAGTTAATGTGTTTCATGCGCGTGGCCAGACCGTGCGCCTGAATGTCGAGGATTTCCTCGCAGCGGGCCTCGCGTTTTGCAGGGTCGGAGGGCACGAAGGGCATGGGATCGATGTAGCGGTCCAGCACGATGTCGTTCATCTGCATGTCAAACTCGGCCGTGTAGAGGCTTGCGCCGGGCGTGCCGAAGGTGTTCATGCGGCGGCGCTCGTGGTCGAGGAAGTCAAGGTCGATCTCCGAAAAGATCAGCCCTGTCTCGTATTTTTCGGACTGTGCCAGCAGCACGCCGTTTTCGGCGATCATGTTGTGGCCGGAGAAGACCAGATCCGTGCTGCTCTCGCCCTCACCCGCGTCTGCGTACAGATAGGCGCACACGAGCTTGGCACTCTGGCTCGTCACCAGCATGCGCCGATAGTCTGACTTGCCGACCGATTCGTCGCTGGCCGAAGGGTTCATGATCACCGTCGCACCCGCCACGGCGAGTTTCACGCCCGGCGAATCCGGCACCCAGAGATCCTCGCAGATCTCCGCGCCGACCACCAGCATGGGCATCTGGCGGCAACGGAAGAGCATGTCCGCGCCGAAGGGCACCCTGCGCCCGAACAGCTCGACCTCGCGCACCTGCGCGGGGCCGGGAATGAAGTGGCGCATCTCGTAATAGACACCATAGTTGGGCAGGTTGCGCTTGGGCACGATGCCCAGTATCCGTCCGCCCTTGATAAATACCGCGCAGTTGTACAGCCGACCCTCAAAGGCCATCGGCAGACCCACGCAGGTGAGCAGATCCAGAGAAGTCGAGGCATTGCGTATCAGCGCCAGCGCGTCGATCGCACCCTCCAGCAGCGGCCGCGTCAAAAAAAGGTCCGACGCGGTATAGCCGGTCACGCACAGCTCCGGCAGCGTCAGGAGCTTGGCCTGTTTGGAGTCGGCCAGACGCATCAGAGCGATGATCTTCTCTGCGTTGCCGATGCAATCGCCCACGCGAATCGACGGCGTACCGACGGCTGCACGTATAAATCCATCCCGCATATACCGTTCCCCTGTTCATATTTATAATGTTCGTTATTTCATTATAACCGCAAATCCCCCCTTTGCGCAAGATGGAATCTTCGGTTTTCACAAAATTTTTTTCAAAAAAACTATTGACAAAAGGCTACGTGACGGCTATAATTCGTATCAACATCAGATCAAACCTTTGATTAAGACGAGTAGCGCGGATACGATGTCTGAAGAGAGCCGCAGGCGGTGGGATTGCGGCAGCAAAGCCCGTGTGAATGGACTTATGAGGGCGGTCGAAAGCCTTTTACGGTGAGTAGCAACCGACGGGACCCGCACCCGTTACCAGGGCGGCTCGCATGTATGTGCGAGACAAAGAGCGGATGCATTTTGCATCAACTTGGGTGGCACCGCAGTTTATAACACTGTCCCAATTATTTGGGATGGTGTTTTTATTTACAAATTCGGAGGTGTTTGAGTATGGACAGGCTGGATTTCCGATGGCGAAACAAGAGGTATTCCATTCGCACAGCCAAACACAATTCGACACATAAAGGAGATATTACCATGAAAAAGCTGACTTCCGTTCTGATCGCACTGGTTCTCGTTCTTTCCTGCAGCGCACTGGCCGCGCCGGTCATCGGTATCAACCAGTACGGTGAGCATGCCTCTCTGGACAACTGCCGCGAGGGCTTCATTCAGGGCCTCGAGGATGCGGGCCTGGTCGAGGGCGAAGACTTCGAAATTTCCTACCAGAACGCGGGCTTTGACAACAGCATTGCCACGCAGATCGCCCAGAATTTCTCCGCCAACAATGTCGCGCTGATGTGCGCCATCGCCACGCCCTCCGCAACGGCCTGCTACGCCGCCGCCGAGGACAAGGACATTCCCGTGGTCTTCACTGCCATCACCGACCCCGAAGCCGCAGGCCTGACCTCCGGCAACATCACCGGCACCAGCGACAAGCTGCCCGTTGAGGCTCAGCTCGATCTGATCCGCAAGCTCCAGCCCGATGCCGCGACCATCGGCATCATCTACACCACCAGCGAGCCGAACTCCGTATCCGCCATTGCCGAGTATCAGGAAAAGGCCGGCGACTACGGCTTCACCATCGAGGCCATCGGCGTGACCGCCCAGAACGAAGTGACGCAGGCCGCCGACACCCTCATCAGCAAGGGTGTGGACTGCATGAGCAACCTGACCGACAACAACGTGGTCGGCGTGCTCTCCTCCATACTTGAGAAGACCGACGATGCAGGCATCCCCGTATACGGCAGCGAAGTCGAGCAGGTCAAGCTGGGCTGCGTGGCCTCCGCCGGCATCGACTACATCGCACTGGGCCGCCAGACCGGCATGATGGCCGCCAAGATCCTCACCGGCGAGGCCACCGCGAGCGAGATGCCCTATGAGACCATCGCCGAGTACGGCATCTATGTCAACTACGACGCACTGAGCACCTTCGGCATCGAGCTGCCCGAGGACGTGGCCTCCGCAGCCATCGACGCAAACGCTTAATTTCCGACATTGAAGGGACAGAAACATCATGGGCGCAATTCTGGATTTGCTGGTCAGTACCGTTACACAGGGCCTGATCTACGCACTGCTCTCCTACGGCATACTCATCACCTATCGGATACTGGATTTCCCGGATCTGACGGTGGACGGCAGCTTCCCGCTGGGCGCGGCCGTGAGCGCGGTACTGCTGGTGCACGGTGTCGATCCCTGGCTGACGCTGCTTGCCGCCATGCTCGTGGGTGCGCTGGCCGGACTCGCAACGGGTCTGATCCATGTGCGGCTGCACGTGCGAGACATGCTCGCAAGCATCATCATGATGACGGCACTGTTCTCCATCAATCTGCAGATTGCCGGCTCCAACCTGGCGGTGGATCGCTCCTTTGACACGATTTTCACCTCTGCGCCCGTGATGGCTCTCTTCGGCAGCCTGACGCTGATGCAGCGCAAGCTGATCGTATCCTTCATACTGGCACTGGTATTCAAGTTCGCCTTTGACCTGTACTTTAAAACCAAGAGCGGCATGCTGCTGCGGGCCGTGGGCAACAATGCCACGGTCGTCACCTCGCTGGCGGTGGATCAGGGCCGGGTGAAAATACTGGGTCTGGTCATTGCCAACATGATGGTCGCGCTCTGCGGAGCTGTGGTCTGCCACGAGCAGCGTGCCTTCTCCAGCACCATGGGCACGGGCCAGATGGTATTCGGCCTGGCAACGGTCATCATCGGTTCGACGCTGTTCAAGAGATTGCACTTCGTGAAGGCCACCACGGCGGTGGTCGTGGGCAGCATTGTCTACAAGATGTGCATTCAGCTTGCCATTTCGCTGGGCCTGCCCGCCAACCTGCTCAAGCTGGTTACGGCGGTGCTGTTCCTGCTGATACTGGTGCTGGGACAACACGGCGGAAAGAAGGCGAAGAAGCATGCTTGATCTGATTAACATCAACAAAATCTATAATCAGGGGCTGATCACCGAGGCCTGCCTCTTCCGCGATTTCAACCTGCACGTCGACACGGGCGAGTTCGTGTCCATCGTGGGCAGCAACGGCAGCGGCAAGACGAGCATGCTCAACATCATCTGCGGCAGCATCCCCGTGGAGGGCGGTCAGGTGGTCATCGACGGCCACGACATCACGCGCTCGCCGGAGTACCGCCGCTACACGCACATCGGCCGCATCTTTCAGGACCCTGCCATGGGCACCTGCCCGGATCTGACGATGCTGGAGAACCTCTCTCTGGCCGACAACAAGGGCAAGCCTTTCAACCTGGGACGCGCGGTTTCCAAACAGCGAGAGTCGTATTTCAGGGATCAGCTCGCATCGCTGCAGCTGGGGCTGGAGGACAAACTGCACGTGAAGATGGGCTCGCTCTCGGGCGGTCAGCGTCAGGCCGTCGCACTGCTGATGGCGACGCTCTCGCCGCTGGACTTCCTGATACTGGACGAGCACACCGCGGCACTCGACCCGCACACGGCGGAGATCATCATGCAGCTGACGGACCGCATCGTGCGCGAGAAGAAGCTGACGGCCATGATGGTCACCCATAACCTGCGCTACGCCGTGGAATACGGTTCGCGCCTGCTGATGATGGACCGCGGTCAGGTCATCATGGACAAGAGCGGCGCGGAAAAGCAGCAGCTGCGTGTGGACGACATACTGGATGTATTTACGCACATCTCCATCGAGTGCGGCAACTGAGAAGAGAATCACCGACTTTCCGTGATGAGCCCAAAAAAGAAAACGAAGGAACCGCCGCAACATCTGCAGCAGTTCCTTCATTTGCATCAGTCGACCACAACGCCCTTTTTGAGTATGACGTTGGCATACAGTGCGCTCTCGCCGCTCATGATGACCACGCTGGACTTCTCACGCGTACGATCGTAGAACGCCATGCGCTCGATCTCGCCGAAGCAGGCCGCGCCGCGCGGATCGTGCTTGGCCACGATTTCCTTGTAGGTGTCCCAGATGGGCGTTTCCACCTTGTCGCCGGGCACCTTGGCCATCAGCATCACCGGATGCTCCACATAGGTGTCCAGCGGCATGACCTGCAGGATTGCATCCAGAATCTCCGGCACGCCGTGGCCGTCCATGCGGATCTCGATCTTGGCGTTCGTCTTGCCGGGGAAGTTGCCGTCACCGATGGTCAGCTCATCGCCGTGGCCCATTTCGCAGAGAATCTTCAGCAGTTCGGGAGAAAGAATTTTCGGAATACCCTTGAGCATGATCGTATACCTCCGATTTCAATTTGGTTAATTCCATTATATACCTTTTTTCTGATTTTGTCTCCGGAAAATGTACCCATTTTATTGTATTTTTTTCACTTTGTGGTGTATAATGAGGGTAGATTATTCTTTGGAGGACAATATGCTCGACATCAAAGCACTTCTGGGCGACCTGCCTGCCGGCATACAATACATCGCCATCATCGGCCTGATCATGCTGATACTCTACGTCTGCCTGATGCTCACGCGCCTGCTGGGGCAGGGACGTGGCACACAGACGCACTACGATGACCCCGAGGCCTACGAAAAGACCGTGCCCGATCTCTTTGCCTCGACCTTTTTGAAGCGCAAGGCGAAGGAGAGCTTCCCCGACAAATCCGAGGAAAACAAGGAAGAGGGAAAGAAAGAGGACGGGGCAGAGTAACGCCTGTCCTCATCTCTTCGTATCCAGCGTCGGCGCGGGTGCAATTTCCGGATGCAGCCGCGTATCGTTTGCCTGCAGCAGGCGATCAAGGTAGGCCCCTGTCGCTCTGATGAATCCGTCCAGCGTATCGATCCTGTGCAGCATCGTCAGCATCTCCTGCCAGCCCGTCAGCCCGGTCAGATACCAGCTTGCAAACTTGCGCATCTCGCAGATGGCAAAATGCTCCGGTTTCTGTTCGCAGAGCCGCTGAGAGAGCGTGTGAAGCAGCCGTATGCGCTCCTCTGCACCGTGTTCGGACGGCTCACGGCCTTCCTCGAGCAGGGCAATGTCCTGAAAGATCCAGGGGTTCTTCAGCGCAGCCCGACCGATGCACACGCCGTCCGCGCCCACCTTTTCCATGAAGGCACGCGCATCCCCTGCGCAGGTCACGCCGCCGTTGGCATAGAAGGGAATACGCACCGCCGCACGTGCGTCGCGCATGGCAGTGATATCGGCTTGACCCGTGTAGCGCTGCTCGCGCGTGCGCCCGTGCAGTATGATTTCGCTGCAGCCCGCGTGCTGCGCAATGCGGCACAGTTCGGGTGCCACGATGTGCCCCTCGTCCCAGCCCAGGCGCAGCTTCAGCCGCACAGGCAGATCTACCGCCCCGCAGACCGCATGCAGTATGGCCTCGGCCCGTGGCAGATCCAGCAACAGTGCGGAGCCGTTGCCGCTGCCCACCACGCAGCGTGCGGGACAGCCCATATTGATCTCGACCGCGTCAAAGCGGTTCATATCCTCGACGCGCCGCGCGGCAGTTGCCATGACGGCAGGATCGTTGCCGATCAGTTGTGCCGCCAGATTTTTCTCTTCCGGCCTTCGCAGCAGCAGCGCCTCGTCTGCAGAACTGCGCTTGCGGCGCATGCGGGCCAGACCGATCGCGCCGATCATCTCCGTGGTCGCGCCGTCCGCACCGTATTCAAAGCAGACGCTGCGCAGCGGTGCGGCGCTCATGCCGTCCATCGCCGCCAGCAGGCACTTCATCTTCAAATAATCACACTCCCGAAAGTGAGGTTCAAATCGCATGCCTCAAGCCGCTATCATCGAAATAGACCTGCACGGCAAAAACAGCTATCAGGCCCGCGTGGCGATCGATGCCGCGCTGCGCCGCCACAGCCGCACGGCCTATCGCATACGCCTGATTCACGGCCACAATCTCGGCACGGCTCTGCGCGACTTCATTTGGGATACCTATTCGGACGATCCGCGCGTGCTCAGGCTCACGCAGGGCATGAACCCCGGCATCACGGAGCTTGTGCTGCGCGAGTACTGATTTCTCTTGAACCTGCGCTTGATCTCTGCCTCGCCGCGCTGCAGCAGTACGCCTGCATCGTCGCCCAGCGCCCGCACAAGGTAGCGCTCTTCGTCCGCCGCGCCCTGCACGTGCGGCACGAGGTACGCGCCCGCATCGCTGCCGCAGGCGATCAGCCCGCCCATGGTCGCATATTTTCGCAGACTTTTGCTCTGCGTTTCCAGCAGGGGAGAGAGCACATCGTCGCGGTAGCGCCCGCAGCCGATCAGGTTACCGATTGTGGACAGCGTCGGCGTCCAGATCACGTTGTGCGCCGCCATGGCCGAAAGCGCCGCGTCGTCGGCATACGCGCCGTGCTCTATGGAATCCACGCCCGCTTCGGCGGCTATGCGCAGCGTCCCTGCGCCGTTGGCGTGCGCCATCACGGCAAAGCCCTCGCCGTGCGCGATGCGGATCATCTCGGCAATCAGCTCCGCACTGTATGTCTCGCCCGTGATCACGCCGTAGCGGTCAAAGTCCATAAGCCCGGATATCATGATCTTGATAAAGTCCGCGCCCAGTGCCCGCGCCTCGGCGATCAGATTTCGGTAGCCTTTGATGTCCTCGAAGCCGCGCCCGATGAAGCCGCCGTAGTGGCCGCAGCAGTAGATCGGAAACGCGGGGGAGCGGTAGTCGATGCCGTATTCATGCGCCAACTGCGCCGCTCGCAATCCCACGCCCCAGGCATCGCCGCCGTCGCGCAGAAACGTCACGCCGTGAGCTGCGTAGCTCAGAAGGCGGGATCGTATCAGCGCCTCGTCCGGCTCTTTTTTCTGATGATCGATCGCGTCGCGATAGAACACGCCGTCCAGTATCATGTGAATGTGGCAGTCGCACGGCATGAAATCATCTCCCTTACAGACCCTATTATACACGCCTTGAATTGCGTTTTCGCTTGACCCGCATTTTATTTTGGTTTATTATAGGAACAGGGAAGGGGTGACAGACATGAAAATCCGCTACAATGAGAATCAGGAGATCGTCGACAGCGTCAAGGAGGGCCTCAAGCGCACGGGTGGCTACTGCCCCTGCCGACTGGCCCGCACGGAAGAGAACAAATGCATGTGCAAGGAGTTCCGCGATCAGATCAAGGATCCGAATTTCGAGGGCTACTGTCACTGTATGCTCTACTACAAGGAAAAATAAAGGAGATGCCGCGCGGCATCTCCTTTATTTTTAGCGATCCTCTCTGAAGTACGCCATGCCCAGACTCTGGGGCGGCTGATCTTCGCGCTTTTTGCGTATGCTGGTGAAGATCAGCACCAGTATCGTGAACAGGTAGGGCAGCATCTTCAGCAGCGGCTTGGTGGCCATGGTCACGTTGATCCAGCTGAGGTTGGAAATGTAGCTGGAGCAGCTGAAGAGGAAGCCGAATATCGTCGAACCGAGGATGGTCATGTGCGGCCGCCAGAGCGCGAATATGACCAGCGCCACGGACAGCCAGCCCAGACCTTCCAGGCTCTTGTAGGCCTCGGTGGAAGCCATGTAGTCGATGATGTAGTAGAAGCCGCCCAGACCTGCGATGCCGCAGCCGACGCAGGTCGCGCCGTATTTGTAGCGGGAGACGTTCACGCCCATCGCATCTGCCGTCGCGGGGCTTTCACCCACGGCACGCAGGTGCAGGCCGACCTTGGTCTTGAAGAGTATGTAGGAGGCCACAACCGCCACGATCACCGCCAGAAAGAACATCACGCCCAGATACTGCAGCGCGTCCGTCCGCTCGGCAAAGGGCCAGCGGTAGAGCGCCTTGGGGCCGACCAGATAGACCGTTTCGTCCAGATCGGCCATGATGACCTTCATCACGCCCACGCCGAAGGTGGTCATTGCAAGACCGGTCACGTTCTGGTTGGCACGCAGCGTCACCGTCAGGAAACTGAATATCAGCCCCATCAGCATACCCGTGACCAGAGAACCCAGTATGCCCAGTATCACGATCAGAAAGCTCGGCATGCCGGACTGCGCGATCAGGTTCAGCACCAGACAGCCGCCCGCGCCGCCCATGCACATCACGCCCGGGATGCCCAGATTCAGCTGACCGGCCTTCTCGGAGATGATCTCGCCCGTCGAGCCGTACATAAACGTCGCACCAAAGGCCAGGGAATCAATCAGAAAATTCAGCCAGACGCTCATTTGATGCCCTCCTTGATCACTTTATGCTTACTGTGGCGCAGCCTCACCTTGTAGTTGATGAAGAATTCCGAGCCGATGATGAAGAACAGTATGATGCCCACGATGGCGTCCGGTATGGCGCTGCTGACATTGAAGTCCTGTGAGATCTGCGCCGCGCCCTGATTGAGCAGCGTGATCAGACCCGAGGTTACCAGCATAACGAGGGGGTTGAAGTGCGCCAGCCAGGAGACCATGATCGCCGTGAAGCCCTGTCCGCCGATGGACTCGGTGGTGATGCTCTGGTCCAGACCCGCGCCGATCAGGTAGCCGGTCAGGCCGCAGAGCAGGCCGCTGACGATCATCGTACGGATGACGATCTTCGTCACGTTCATGCCGCTGTACTGCGCCGTGCGGGTGCTCACGCCCACGACGGAGATTTCATAGCCCTGCTTGCTGTAGTTGAGGTAGACAAACAGTGCGATTGTCATCAGCAGCGCGATCATGATGATCAGGAAATAGTCGTGAATGGGGGAGGGCAGCTTGCCGTAGCTGAGCTTGCCCAGGGAAGAGGAGCCGCTGGGCACCCAGATCACCAGGAAATAGCTGACGACGTTCGTGGCCACGTAGTTCATCATCAGCGTAAAGAGCGTTTCGTTGGTGTTCCACTTGGCCTTGAATATCGCGGGAATCAGCGCCCAGATCGCACCGCAGAGCAGCGCCGCCAGCAGCATGAGCACCAGCAGCAGCCATTCGGAGACCTTGCCGCCCAGATAGAACGCCACGGCGATCGCGCCCCAGACACCCATCAGGGTCTGACCCTCCGCGCCGGTGTTCCAGAAGCGCATCCTGAAGGCCGGGGTCACCGCCAGGGAGATGCACTGCAGCACGGCCATGTTCTTGAAGAACTTCCACATCTTGCGGGGCGTGCCGAAGGAGCTTTTGAACAGAAAGCTGGAATAGAACTCAAGTATGCTCTTTTCGCCGCTGCGCAGTTTGTCGCTGAGGCAAAACGCCACGATGCCGCAGACCACCAGACCCAGAAGCACCGCAACGATGCGGATCAGCCAGGACTTTGCGGCAGATATGTTCGCACGCTTGGAAAGGTGAATCAGCGGCTCGTGCACGGCGGCATTCTTTTTATCGCTCATCACGCTTCCTCCTTTACCGTCTTGTCCGTCTTGGTCATCAGCAGGCCGATCTCTTCCTTGCTCGCCGTGCGGGCATCCAGTATGCCGGTCACCGCGCCGGAATTGATTACCATGATGCGGTCGCACAGCTCGAGCAGCACGTCCAGATCTTCGCCGACAAATATGACGGCCACGCCCTTTTCCTTTTGATGGTTGAGCAGATTATAGATCAGATACGAGGAGTTGATGTCCAGACCGCGCACGGGATAGGCCGCCATGAGCACCTTGGGGGTGAAGGCGATCTCGCGCCCGACCAGCACCTTCTGAATGTTGCCGCCGGAGAGCTTGCGCACGGGCACGTTCACACCGGGCGTGGCGACTTCCAGCTCCTGTATGATCTCCTCGGCCTGTGCACGCGGCTTCTTGCGGTCTACGAAACCCGCATGCCCCTTGCGGTAGCTGCGCAGCATCATGTTGTCGGTGATGCCCATGCTGCCGACAAGACCCATGCCCAGACGATCCTCGGGCACGAAGGAGAGGTGAATGCCCAGCGCACGGATCTGCTGAGGCGTCCTGTCGCGCAGGGAGAGCACCTCGTCCTCACGGAAGAGCACGTCGCCCTCGTTGACCATTTTGCGCACCTCGGCCGTCGTCTTGCCCCTGAAGGAAACAGAGTTGCCGCTTGCATCGTGGAAGCTGTCCATCTCCGCCAGTTCGCGCACGCGCTTCAGGGATTTGTGGAAGAATGTGACGGGCTTGTCCTTCTTGGGATTGATGAAGGTGATCTCGCCGCTCTCGACGGGCTGCAGGCCGGTGATGGCCTCGAGCAGCTCCTTCTGGCCGCTGCCCGCAATGCCCGCGATGCCGAAGATCTCGCCGCCGTTGACCGTGAAACTAACGTCTCTGACCACATCGCGGCCCTCTTCGTTTTTGCACGTCAGATGCTTGATGTACAGCCTCGGCACGGCGTTGACCGGCTCTTTGCGCTCGATGTTCAGGCTGACCTTCTTGCCGACCATCATTTCCGTCAGCTGATTTTCATTGGTGTCCTTCGTATCGACCGTGCCCACGTGTTCGCCCTTGCGCAGTATCGCCACGCGGTCGGAGACGGCCAGCACCTCGTGCAGTTTGTGGGTGATGATGATGATGGACTTGCCGTCCGCCTTCATTTTCTGCAGCACCACGAACAGGCGGTCGATCTCCTGCGGCGTGAGCACTGCCGTAGGCTCGTCCAGTATCAGTATGTCCGCGCCGCGGTAGAGCGTCTTGATGATCTCAACCGTCTGCTTCTCGGACACGGACATGTCGTATATCTTTTTCTGAGGCTCGATGTTGAAGCCATACTTCGCTGCGATCGCGGCCACTTCTTCGTTGACGGCCTTGAGGTTGTACTTGCCCGCTTCTTTCACGCCCAGAACGATGTTTTCCGAGGCCGTGAAGAGATCCACCAGCTTGAAGTGCTGATGCACCATGCCGATCTTGAGCGCGTAGGCATCCTTGGGGGAGCGGATGATAACCTCCCGGCCGTTCATATAGATGTGTCCCTCGTCGGGATAATAGATGCCGGCCAGCATGTTCATCAGCGTCGTCTTGCCGCAACCGTTTTCGCCCAAAACCGCCAAAATTTCGCCCCGATATACATCGAGGTCGACGTTTTTATTCGCGACAATGCTGCCAAATGTCTTGGTGATGCCGCGCATGCTCAGTGCGATTTCCTTTTGCACGTTATGCCTCCGATCAGATTGAATATGGCATCCTCCGGGAACCACTTCTTGTTTTCAGGAACGATTCCCGGAGGTTGCCACACTTAATCGGTTCGTCACGGATCCCCGGAGAAAAGGAGACCAACCCCCCTCAGCCTCGCATTCGCTCGGCAGCTCCCCTTGCAGGGGCGCCTTCCCCTTGCCTCCCCTGCAAGGGGAGGGGGACCGCGTGAGCGGTGGAGGGGTTAAAGAATCCTCCGGCTTTCCGCGAAGAACCCGATAGTTTGTTCTTCTAATGACATTCTGCTCCCCTTTGCGGGGGAGCAGAATGTCTGTTTCGTCTAAATCTCAGAACATGCTGTTGAGCAGCTCGATGCCGTCGATCTGAACGTTGAAGTACGGTGCGGAACGGTACTCGCTCTCATGGAAGTAGCCGTCGGAAACCGCTTCGGTGTCGGCGGTGTAGGCTTCGTCGGTGTCAACGTCGGCCATGTAGCTCTCAAGCTTTGCGCCGCCCACGGTGATGAAGTCATCCTTGGCGGTGTCGAAGACGTGGATCTCGCCGTTCTCCAGGGAAGCCTTGGCAGCCTCGATGGCCTCAACGGTGCCCTCGGCAGCCGCGTTGGTGTTGACGTCGGTCAGCACGACAGAGCCGGTGGCAATGGTGCCGGTCCAGTCGGTGTCGATGGCCTCGCCGTTGGCCTGCTGGGTGACGATGTACTCAAAGTAGGGTGCCCAGTTGATGCGGGAGGACACGATGAAGGTGTTGGGGCAGCTCTCAAGCGTGGAGCCGTTGTAGGAGACGTTCGGCACACCCGCGTTCTCGCAAGCGGTGGGAGCACCCATGGAGTCTGCATGCTGGGAGATCAGGTCGCAGCCCGCGGCGATCAGAGCCTCGGCAGCGCTCTTCTCTTCCTTCTCATCGTACCAGGAACCGGTGAACTGCACCTTCATCTGCACATCGGGGCAAACGGACTTTGCGCCCAGATAGAAGCTGGTGTAGCCGGAGATAACCTCAGCATAGGTGAAAGCGCCGACATAGCCCATCATGGGGACATCGCCCTTGAGCTGGCCGTTTTCCTTCATCTCGTTGAGCTTCATGCCTGCTGCGATGCCGGCCAGATAGCGGCCCTCGTAGATCGCGGCAAAGCCGTTGTGGAAGTTGGACAGGCCCTCGGTGTGCGCCATCGTGCCGGTCGCGTGGCAGAATTCAACATCGGGGCACTCGCCTGCCGCCTGCAGCAGATAGGTCTCATGGCCGAAGCTGTCTGCAAAGATAATGGTGCAGCCTTCGTCGGCCAGATCCAGCGCGGCTTCGTAGCACTCGTTGGACTCGGGAATGTTGCGCTTGATGATCACCTGATCCTCGGTCAGACCCAGAGCTTCCATGGCCTCGTTAAGACCGTTGATGAAGTTCAGGTCATAGGTGGAATCCTCGTCGTGCAGCAGGATGACGCCCAGCTTCACGTCGGACACTTCCGCACTTGCGACGCACGCAAACGCGCTCAGGCAGAGAACCAGAGTCAGAACCGCAGCAAAAAGCTTTTTCATCAGTATTTCCCCTCCGTAATGTTTTAGCTTACCGGGTATGTCACTATCATACACGAGAAACGTTATAAAACAAGGCTCGAATTGTAAATTAGCGAACATTCGTCATATTAATTGTTCGTATATTTCGGTTTTTCCGAACATTCGAGGGAGGGAAGGGAGAAGAAAAAACCCTGCCGGAGCAGGGAAGGAAAACTACAGTTTCAATTTTTTGCCCATCTCCAAATCAAATTCGGGTTTGTAGTGGGGCTGTATGCCTGCCCCCGGTGTGAAGGTCAGTTCACCGAAGTACACCTTGTGATCCACCTCATAAAGATCCACGCGGACAAACTTGAAGTCTTCCGAAAGCCGACGCGCGATGTCGAGCATTTCGTCGAACTTTTCCGGTTTTTTTATTTCGCCGTTACCAACGGCATTTCCTCCTCGAGTATATGTTGCGTCGAGAAGCTTCCATTCCGTATCAAACGTATCTTCTACCATCGCCATGGGTTTGTTGGGGTCAACCTTCCGGTCATGAATCGCGACGATGTAGGTGGGCTTTCCGTTAAGGCAATAGAACTTGTAATCCACCAGTTTGTCCGCACTCTCCAGAAACTTTTCGGCGTAAATCCGATGCGGGATGTGCAGGTAATGCGGTTCAATCGAGAAGGTGCCGTGGGTGGTGGCCAACCAGCGCTTCATTTCTTTGCGGCAGCGCTCAACATCCATCTTGCTCTTGTCGGGGACGAGGTAATTCATCTTGTAGCCGTGGGTGGCCTTCAGTGCAAAGCAGTCGGGCAAAAGATCAAAATTGACATCTTCAACGCGGGTCCAGGGTCCGCCTGCCAGCGGAACGAGGATGTGACCCAGCCCCTTCGATTCGACATATGCACGAACAGCATACTTGTCCGAACAGGTGGGCGCCAGGGGCGACTGCTCATGAAGCTCGATGTAGGTTATCTTCTCCGTTAGCCTGGTCGGGTTTTTCAGATTCATTTTCTTGTGAAAGCGAAACCGCGCATCAAACGTTTTTGCGGCATCGATGCCCGCAATGGCCGTAATGATGCGGAGAAAAAAGGCATAAAGCTTCGCGATGATCTGTTTCCTTTTGTTCATTGTTGATATCTCCTCTGGTTTTGATAAGCTTTGCAGGAACTTCTAAGGATACACTGATTAAATGAAGTGGTAAGCTGAGCAGTGAATTTTGCGGCAGATGCGATTGCAAAAATCGAAGGTTTACTGGAGGTAAATCGAGGTTTTTGCAAGATGCAGATGCCGTGAAAGGCACGCTCAGATTCGCCGCCGAATTAATCAGGGGATCCTAATCCCGTCTGAACAGATCACGCGTATAGACCTTGTCCTGCACGTCATCCAGACAACTGTCATAGCGGTTGGCAATGATGGCTTGACTGCGATTCTTGAATTTGATCAGATCGTTTACGACATCACTGCCGAAGAACGTACTGCCGTCATCAAGTGAAGGTTCATAGATGATCACGTTTGCGCCCTTTGCCTTGATGCGCTTCATTACGCCATGTATGGACGATTGGCGGAAATTGTCCGAGCTGGATTTCATGGTCAGACGGTATACGCCGATCACGCATTCCTTTTCGTCGGCCGCATTGTATTCATTGTCTGTTACGTAGCTGTAATAGCCTGCCATTTGCAGCACACGATCCGCAATGAAATCCTTGCGCGTGCGGTTGGAATCGACGATGGCATGAATCAGATTCTCGGGGACGGCGGCATAGTTGGCCAGCAGTTGCTTGGAATCCTTTGGCAGACAATAGCCGCCGTAGCCGAAGCTGGGATTGTTGTAGTGGTTGCCGATGCGCGGATCAAGGCATACACCGTCGATGATCTGCCTTGTATCCAGCCCCTTCATTTCGGCGTAGGTGTCCAGCTCATTGAAATATGACACGCGCAGTGCCAGATAGGTGTTGGCGAAGAGCTTGACCGCTTCGGCTTCCGTAAAGCCCATGATCAGCGTATCGATCTGTTCCTTGATCGCACCCTCCCGAAGCAGCGCTGCAAAGCTGTTCGCCGCATCCACCAGCCGCTGACTTTGCAAATCCGTGCCGACGATGATGCGGCTGGGATAGAGGTTGTCATACAGTGCCTTGGATTCGCGCAGAAATTCGGGACTGAAGAGGATGTTGTCACAGTGATACTTCTCACGCACACCGACGGTAAAACCGACGGGTATCGTGGATTTGATCACCATGATGGCATTGGGGTTGTACTGCATCACCAGTTTGATGACGGCTTCAACCGCGGATGTGTCAAAGAAGTTCTGCCTGCTGTCGTAGTTGGTCGGCGTGGCGATGACAACGTAATCCGCATTGCGGTAGGCAGCTTCCGCATTCAGCGTTGCCGTCAGTTGAAGATCCTTCTCGGAAAGATACTTTTCTATATATTCATCCTGAATGGGTGATTTGCGATGATTGACGAGATCAACTTTTTCCGGAACAATGTCCACGGCCGTGACCTCGTGATGCTGAGCCAGCAACGTGGCAATGGACAAACCGACATAGCCCGTACCCGCAACTGCGATTTTCATGTTATCCTCCGCATCTTTCGTGTCGAACATACCGCTTCTTCTTATAAAAGCCGAATATCAGATTCCTGCCGGTATTCAGCAGGCTGTGGACAACGTTCATTCCCTCTGCTACGCGGAAAAGCCTGTAGTGCCATTTGATCAGGACAAAGATACTGTGTGTGCTGATGCTGCCTGTTCTGCCCTTTCTGTACTGCCCGAGGCATTCATCCAGCAGATAACAGTCGGCCTTTTTGCTTATCTTCAGCCACATGGCATAGTCGTTGTTCTTCTTGATATCCCTGATCTGCACCAAGCCGACATAGGCGGCATCAAACATGACGGTCACACAGCCCGGCCAGCAATAGTTGGTCATACCGGTCTTTGTGATTCTGTGCGGCCCGGAAACGGAAATGCCGGTTCTCTGAGCATCGGCATTGATTTCCTCATAGTTTGTGTATGAGAAATGATAGCCGTTGTCCGCCATAAAGCGCAGCTGTTTTTCCAGCTTTTCAGGCATCCACAAGTCGTCACTGTCCAGAAAGGCAATCCATCTGCCCTTGGCTTCCCGAAGCGCCCGATTCCTTGAGACAGCTGCGCCGCTGTTTCTTTCATTCTTGAAATAGCGAATACGGTCATCATTGAAGGAGGCGACCACCTCGTACGTATTGTCCGTGGAGCAGTCGTCCACAATCAGCAATTCCCAGTTCGTGTATGTCTGATTGATTACCGACCGTATGGATTCGGCGATATATTTTCCCGTGTTGTAGGATGGCATGATGACGGATACTAAGGAAATCATTCTTTTATCTTTCGCTGCTTTCTACGTATTTCTTCCATATTCAAAACGACGCAGGCATCATTGACGAGGGAGATACCGTTCAACAGTTTAAGCACCCTTCTGAAAGGATAAAGCAGCATGACGATCCATTTGAATTTCGGATTATATGCGATGTTCAATCGGCAAGGCACTTTCCGGAATCCGTACCAGTGAACCAGATCTTCGTTGTAATTTGTTTCATGTCGCATGTTCCGCTGACCGTTGCAAATATATTTGCCCTTGAGTACATCGTCTTTTAAGAGTGTAAGCTCTGTGTATGTTATTGCAGCGTTGGCTTCCGTGCCGTGTTCATACGCCGGATCTACCTTTCCGACTGCAAGCATCCAATGGCCCCCGCAATCTTCTATATAATCGTATGCGCACAAGGCTCCCTTGATTCTTCCGGCTGCGTCTGTCCCTTCAGATACTTCGCATGGGGGCTTCTCTCCGTTATAGAAGCATCCGATCGTAATATAGTTCAGGTCCTTGAGTTTTTTGAACCTGTCAACCAGAGTTTCATAGGACGTAGTGGGCCTGTACTTTGCAGGGTATTGCGTAAAGGCGGCCATTGTAATTCTCGCCAATTCTTCCGCGTAATCTGCAGGATCTATTACGCGACATTCAAAGTTTGCCAGACCCTTCCTTATCTTTCTGCGGTGCGATTTCTTTTGAGCCGCAAAGTCCAACGGCTTGTCATAGACGGTGTACCACCAATCCTGATAACGGTCATCGTCATAATTGCTTGTCCATCTGGCAAAAATAGCCTTTTTGCCGATCCCTTCCTTCCAAATGGTTCCGTCTTCTATTTTTGAAGTGTCGGGACATTTGTGTGGCGCAGTAATGGTTATCAATGCATGATCAGAATATACCCAATCGCTCATCTGCACTATCTATCCTCCGGCAGTTTCCTTGCTTCCGCCTGCTTCCGGTCGTATTCTTCCCGGCTCACTCTGCCCTGTTTCAGCAGATAATCGCCGAAGTCGTCGGTGATATCGATTCCGTCTTCCGCTTCCCTGCGATGTATGAACACCTGACGGACGGTGTCGAGCACGATCTTCACGTCCCCCATGAACGTGACGCGGCTGACATACTCCAGATCCGTTGCCAGCTTGCCGTCCCAACTGATGGCGTTGCGACCACGGGTCTGCGCCAGACCGCTGAGGCCGGGGCGTACACTGTGGCGCTTTCTCTGCTCAGCTGTCATGAACACCATGTCCCGCACCAGTTGCGGCCTGGGGCCGATGACGGACATGTCGCCCTTGAGTATGTTGAAGGCTTCGGGCAGTTCGTCCAGAGATGTGCTTCGAAGTGCCCTGCCGAAGCGCGTCAGCCGCATATTATCCGGCAACAGTCTGCCGTCCGCATCGCGGGCATCGGTCATGGAGCGAAACTTGTACATCTTAAATATCTTCTCGTCCTTGCCCGGCCTGGGCTGCGTGAACAGCACGGGCGAGCCAAGCCGTATGCGCACCAGCAGCGCGATGATCAGATAGAGCCATGAAAAGACGATGATCGCTGCCAGCGCACAGACGATGTCCAGTATGCGCTTGATGTATCGTTCATAGAGTTTCATTCAAAGCAACCTTTAATAACTTCTATGATCCTGTCCTGCTGCCATGCTTCCATCTTGTTGTCACTGGGCAGACAGCAGCCGCGCTCGAAGATATCCATGCCGACATGGGTTGTACCGCCTGCGATATAGGCGGTGGTACGGCAGCGTATGCTGCCCTCGCGCCCGATGCACTCGTGCATCCTGTACATCGGCTGGAAGCTCATGCATTTCCAGATCGGCCTGCCCTCGGCATTGATGGCGGCGATTTTCTCCAGAATTTCGGTGGGGCAGGTCTTGCCCTTTTCGGGCAGGTAGATCGCCTTGGAATCGTCGCGCACCTGGCGGCACATATACTCGGGGTCGATAATCAGCGCACTCAGCCAGTAGTTCGGTACGGAATCCTCAAGGATGGGGTTCATATGAACGGGGAGATCCTTCAGACCATCCCTGTAGCGTTCATAGATGGCTCTCTTTTGGCCGATGTGCTCAATCAGGTGCGGATACTGGCCCCTTATCACTCCGGCTACAACGTTTGACATCCTGTAGTTGTAGCCGACCTCCTCATGCTGGTACCACGGCGCATTCTCTCTGGCCTGCGTCGACCACTTGCGTGCGCGGTTGGCCACCTCGATATCGTTGGTCAGCAGGCAGCCGCCCGACGAACCGGTGATGATCTTGTTGCCGTTGTAGCTGACGGCGGAGTAGTCACCGAAGGAGCCGCAAGGCCTGCCGTGCAGCGTTGCGCCCATGGCCTCGGCGGCGTCCTCGATGAGCAGCGCGCCGTGGCTGTGGCAGATATCCCGTATGCGATCCATCTCTCCGGGGAAGCCGTACAGCTCGGCGCTGACGACCAGCTTCACCTCGGGGTACGTTTCAAATGCCTTCTCCAGCGCAACCGCGTCCATGTTCCATGTCTCGGCATCGGTATCGATGAACACCGGAATGCCGCCCTCGTATACCACGGGATTGAGCGTGGCATCAAAGGTCATGTCCGAGCAGAACACGCGTTTGCCTTCCAGTACACCGTGAGAAACAGCCGGCCTGCCGTAGAGACGCTCGCCCGCGGACTTGACGCACAGGTGAAGCGCCGCCGTGCAGGAGGAGAGCCCCACGGCGTACTTCATGCCCGCCTGTTCGGCGGCGAGGCGCTCGACTTCGTTGATGTTCGCGCCGACGGTGGACATCCAGTTGGTCTCGTAGGCCTCGGTCATGTATTTCAGCTCTTCTCCGTGCATGGTGGGGGAGGCGAGCCAGACTTTCTGCTCGAATCGTTGCATTGTATTGTCCTCGTATATCCGCGATTAACCTGAGCCATATAAAGATACAGCTTTACCATCCGGCGATCTGTTTGCGCCGGTATGCCTCAGATCATTTCGTATCGCTGAACCCGGTCGTGTGCTTCCTTAAATGATTTGTTATCCGACCTGCCTGATGCTCTGTACCTCCCGGGCCTCTGCCGCTTTGCCATTGACCTCTTCGGGCGAGCGATAGGTCGGAACCGCCTGCTTCAGTGCGAGCCTCGTCATGAGTTCATCACCGCTGTCACATGCATATCTGAGTATCTTCAGACGGCGATACACTTCATCCTTGTCAAGCGGCGCGTCCCGCTCGATGAAGATCAGGCGGTTTTCGGTCTTGTCCAGTTCTTCCGTCCGCACCAGCAGCTCTTCGTAGAGCTTCTCGCCCGGGCGCAGGCCGATTTCCCTGATCTCAATACCCTCCGCGCCGGACAGCCTGATCATCGCCCTGGCCAGGTCGTAGATCTTGACCGGGCGGCCCATGTCCAATACGAACAGCTCGCCGTTGTCGGCCATCGCACCGGACTCCAGCACCAGCTGCGAGGCTTCGGGGATGGTCATGAAGTAGCGGATTATCCTTTTATCCGTCAGCGTGACCGGGCCGCCGTTGGCAATCTGCTTCTTGAAAAGCGGCACGACCGAGCCGGCCGAACCCAGCACATTGCCGAACCGGGTGCAGCTGTACTTGGCCTTGCCCCAGGTGCCGGCGGACTGGACGATCATTTCGCACATGCGCTTGGTCGC
The DNA here is from genome assembly GCA_963643985.1 of bacterium. Classification (GTDB taxonomy): domain Bacteria; phylum Bacillota; class Clostridia; order Christensenellales; family Aristaeellaceae; genus SFTH01. The sequence goes on along the minus strand of CAVINP010000029.1, from coordinate 46 downwards.
GCCCATGACGTTTGTGGGGTTCACAGCCTTGTCGGTACTGACCAGC
>CAVINP010000028.1:0-22150 GCA_963643985.1 bacterium | reverse complement strand
AGTTTACGCCAAAGCTGAAGTATTCCATAAACGAGGGCGTCCTTGCCGAGCAGAACCGGCGCGACATGGAGACGGCAATCAACTACATTGTTGATCAGCTTGTCAATAACGGCCCCAACGCAGTACAGGTCGCCAAGGGGCTGACGAGGCTCAAGGGCGGCATGGAAGTCATTGCCAAGGCTCGCGAGGCTGCCAAGGCGCAATCTCCGAACGGCAATGCAACAGATGGCAGACACACTGCCGCATCAATACCCCTAACAGGTATCTGCCGATCCGACGGCTCCTTTTTGATGCTTTCGTTTGACAACGAAGGAGGATGCAAGGGCCGTCTCTCTTCTCTCACTTCCTCCGTGAGTACAAAAAAGAGCATCCGAAGATGCTCATATATCCCATGAGTGCCGTCAACCTCTGCTTTTTCACCCGCCGCTCAGGCAGGGCGGAGACCTGCGACTGCTTACTGCCTTCCCCTGGCGATCAAAGATCGAGGGCGTGACATCTGCACATCGACCCGGAATCCTTTTTTGAATCTGTGGGTAAAAGCACAGATCGGCGCACACCCCAGGATAACGATGGTTTGGAAGCACTCTCGTGCAACCGCTGAAACCATTATAGACTTGCCGGGCGCAGATGTCAAGGCTTCTTGGCATCTTTGGCGCATTTCGCCGACTTGCAACAAATTATATTCAATTCTTTTTAGGAAAACTCCAGCAAAAGCATCTCGGGCGGTGCACCCAGGCGCAGCGGCAGGCGGCTGACACCGATGCCGTTACAGACCATCAGGCGCGTTTCCCCGATCATTTTCTCGCCGCGTACGGCGCAAATGCCGTATTTATGCTCAAAGCCCACGGAATAGGGCGAGATGCGGCCTAAACAGATCTGGCCGCCATGCGTGTGCCCCGACAATTGAAGTTCGCAGGTGCAGTCTGCCGCCACGGGATAGTGCGAAAGCAGTATGCGATAGGCCCCATCGGTAAAGAGCTGCCGTGTCATCGGCGTTCCGTAGCGGTGCTCGTCGCAGCCGCCGATCTCCAGCATGCCGCTGCCGATGTTCAAACGCACATATTCGTTTTTGAGCAGGCGCACATGAGCGCGGCGCATCCATGTACCCAGGCGATCCGCAGCAGCCACGTCGTTGTTGCCCGGCACGCCGAAGCCGCCCAGCGGGCAGTGAACGCGCGACAGGGCGTTGAAGAAGCGCTCGCAGTCCGCCGCTGTCTCGGCGTAATCGCCGCCCAGCAGGAGCATATCCGCCCGCTGCGCCGCGATCAGATCGATCAGCCGTTCCAGTCGCGCTTCACTCACGCTTGGCCGCAGATGCACGTCACAGACAAAGAGCAGGCGCAGCCCGCGCATAAACGCAGCTGCACCCGCAACCTCGCGCCGCGTGACCGCGGGCAAGGGGAATATGCCGATATTATTCATCCGCCGTCAGCAGCAGTGCCGCGCCGTATACGCTTGCCTGATCGCCCAGCTTGGAGGGAATGAAGCGTGCGGGATAGCGCTGGTCGATCAGCGAATAGTGACGGTAGGCGGCGATCATGCGGTCTATGAAACGGCTGCCCAGCTTCGTGACGCCGCCGCCGTAGATGAACACATTGATATCCAGCACCTGATTGAGTGAGTGGAACATGCGTCCCAGATACTCCGCGCCGCGATGCACGACCTCCAGCGCCAAAGAATCATTGCCCTGCAAGGCCTTCCCCACCGCCTCCATGTCAATGTTGGTGAGCGTGCCGGCATAGTTGAGTATGCTCGAATCCTCGCCCTCCTTGATACGGTCGGTGACGTACTTGGCCATCTGTGCGCCTGAAGAAATGGACTGCACGCAGCCTGTGACGCCGCAGAGGCAGGGATAGCCCGTGGAATCGGACACGAACATATGGCCGATCGCACCCGCCATGCCGTGCATGCCGCGATAGAGCTTGCCGTTGAGTATGAGGCCACCGCCGATGGCCGTCGCCAGGGAGGCGTATATCATGTCGTTGCAGCCGATACCCGCGCCCATGCGATGCTCCGCCAGTGCCGCAGCGTTGGCATCGTTGTCCAACGCCACGCGCACGCCCAGACGGTTCTCCAGCATGTCGCGTACGGGTGCATTGCTCAGCGAAGGAATATAGCTGGTATCCAGCACGATGCCGTTGCGGTAGTCGATGTAGGACGGGAACACCGCGCCCATGCCGGAGAAGGCTTCGGCGGAAACATCGTTGCTGCTGAGCAGCCGCTGCACCAGTATAACCATCAGGTCCATGATTTCCGCAAGGCTCGCCTGCTGATCGGTCAGCGCCTGAAGCGTGTCCACAAGCTTCATCTCCTCATCGAAGAGACCCAGCTTGATATTCGTTCCGCCGACATCGATGCCGATTCTGTACTGTTTCATGCACATCCCCCTCACTTATCACATTTCATGCACTCGTCCCGCCTGCAGCAGAAACGCCCGTATCAGTGTCTCGGCCTCGGCCTGCGGCTGATTTGCCATATCCAGCCAGTGTATGTTCCTGTCGCGCCTGAACCATATCATCTGCCGCTTGGCAAAGCGCTTGATGGCCAGCGACAGTTCGCTGCACATCTCAGCCTCGGAGGCGTATTCACCGATGATATAGCGGGTGATGAAGCGGTATTCCAGACCCAGCTTGAGCATGAATTCGACGCTCGCGCCGCCGTCCAGAAGATGCCGGACCTCGTCCACCATGCCCTGATCCATGCGCCTTTGCAGCCGCTCATCGATGCGTGCTTTAAGGATCTCGCGCGGCCAGCTCACGCCCAGCTTCAGGCAATCGTAGCGCGGCACATTGTGCGGCACAAAGTCGTCGCCGTCGTGGATCTTCTCCAGCATGCGCATCACACGGTTGCGGTTGCGGGCGTCCACGCTTGCCGTGGGTGCGGCTTTTATGAGCATCCCGTACAGTTCGGGCGTGCTCAGCTTTTCAAGCTCGGCGCGGTAAGCCAGATCCGGTGGCCGATCGCTCATCACGTAGCCCTCCGTCACCGCAGCGACGTACAGCCCCGTGCCGCCCACGATGAAGGGCAGCCGGCCACGGTCTATGATGTCGTCAATCGCCCGATACGCCAGGCGCTGGTAGTCGTGCACGGAAAAGAATTCATTGCTGTCGCAGATGTCAATAAGATGATGGGGCACGCCCTGCATTTCCTCGGGTGTGATCTTGCCGCTGCCCAGGTCATAGCCCCTGAAGACCTGCCGGGAATCGGCCGATACGATCTCGCCGCCGAAGCTGCGGGCCAGCTCCACGCCCAGGCCGCTCTTGCCCGAGGCATTGGTGCCCTCAATCACAATAAGTTTCGGTAACTGATTCAATGTATGTTTCTCCCTTCAGATGTCCAGTCCGCAAAGGAAGCGCCTTGAATGTACCAATTATAACAGGAAGTGCGTAAAACTGCAAGTATCGTCGTATGACGAAAAAGAAAACCCCGACCGGATAACGATCGGGGAAAGAGTGGTCAGTGGTCAGTTGAATGATTTGGATTGCCGTACATCACCCTCACGCGCTCTTTTCCTTTTCCTCTTCCTCAAGCAGGCGGTAGGCCACCTTGCCCACGAGTGTCTTGGGCAGGTCCTCGCGGAACTCGATATCGTAGGGCAGCGCGTATTTGGCGATGTTCTTGCGGCAGTAATCCATGATGTTCTTCTTGACCTCGTCGCTTGGCTCGATGCCGGGCTTGAGGACAATGAAGGCCTTGACTTTCTGCATCTTGTACGGATCCTTCACGCCGATGACGCAGGACATGTGCACGTACTCGTGCTTGTCCAGCAGATTCTCGATCTGGGAGGGATAGACATTGTAGCCGGAGGTGACGATCATGCGCTTGATACGCTGGCGGAAATAGACGTAGCCGTCGCTGTCCATGATGCCCAGATCGCCCGTATGCACCCAGGTCATGCCGTCCGCGTGCGTGCGCAGCGTGTTGGCCGTCTCCTCGGGATGATTGACGTATTCCAGCATGACGGTCGGGCCTGCCAGGCAGATCTCGCCCTCGGTGCCGTAGGGGGCCTCGATCTCCGTGCCCGGAGTCACAATCTTGTAGTAGGTGTCCGGGAAGGGAATGCCGATGGAGCCTTCGCGGGCCAATCCGCTGGGCGTGAGGCAGCTGGCAGTGACGCACTCTGTCGTGCCGTAGCCTTCGCGCACCTCGATGGTCGCCTTGTGCTCCTTCAGGAAGGCATCGATGCGCTTCTTCAGCTCCGCAGGCAGCGTATCGCCACCCGAGAACATGCCCTTGAGGCAGCTCAGATCCAGCTTTTCCAGATTGGGCAGCCGCAGCAGTGCCTCGTAGAGTGTGGGCACACCCGCGATAAAGTTCGGGTGATGCTTGCCCAGAAGCTTGGCGTAGGTCTGCGGCGTAAAGCGCGGCACCAGCACGCAGCGGCCGCCGCTGACCAGCATGGAATGCACGCTCACGCCCAGACCGAAGCCGTGGAACATGGGCATGATGGTGAGCATCTTGTCACCGGGCGTGAACATCGGGTTGGTGGCGATGATCTGCTTGCCCAGCGCATTGAAGTTGAGGTTGGAGAGCAGTATGCCCTTCGTCACGCCGGTCGTGCCGCCGCTGTAGAGTATCACGGCGGGATCATTGGCGTGGCGCGGTACGGTCGTCTCACCCGTGAAGGACTTGCCTTTTTCGATGAAGTCGTTCCAGGTGATGTAGTCGCCGTCCTCGGGGAGCTTGGCCACCTTGCGGCCGGCCGTCAGCTTGTAACCCAGCTTCATGGCGGGGTTGAGCGCATCCTTGACGCTGGCAATCACGAGCGTCTTGAGCTGCGGCGTGTTTTGCCTGATGGCAGCGAACTTGGCATAGAACTGGTCCAGCGTCAGCGCAGCCACCGAGCGGGAATCGTTCAGGTAGAACTCGATCTCACCCTCGGCGGAGAGCGGATGGATCATGTTTGCGATCGCACCGACCCTGTTCACTGCATAGAACATGGATATGGCCTGCGGCGTGTTGGGCATGGCGATGGTCACGCGGTCGTTTTCCTTGACGCCTGCCGCGCGAAGGGCGCGTGCACAGGCCTCGATATCGGCCATGGCGCGGGTGTATGTCGTATGTCCGCCCATGAAGTCATAGGCGATGAGCTTGGGATAGTCCCTGGCGGCCTTGGCCATGGCTTCCACCATCGTGCCGTCCGGATAATCCAGATGCGCAGGGATGCCGACCATGTAGCGCATCCAGGGCGTTTTGACCTTGTCGAAGTTCGGGAAAATCATAGATCAACCTCCTGACAGGCGGGCTTGTCCAGCTCCTCGGGGTGCTCCATAATGTGCTTGAAGATGGCAATGGAGCGGGCGTAGTAGTAGCCGTCCGCAATGCGCTCGTCAAGCGTCATGCCGATGTGCAGCATTTCATGCATCTCATAGCTGCCGTCCGGCTTGAACACGGGCTCGATATGCTTTTCGCCGATGACGACAAAGAGCGAGCACGTGCCCCAGTTGCTCAGGTGGTGATAAGCCGCATTGAGCTTGATGGAGCCGAGGTTTGAAATAAAGATCGAGGCGTAGTTCGGATCAGTCTTGATCAGATCGTAGGGCACCTTGCCGAAGTAGTCCAGGCGGCGCAGCATGTAGACCACCGGGCGCAGAATAAAGCGCGGAAGCTTCATGAAAAAGTCCATGCCGGCGGTGGAATTGTCCACCTTGTCCGCGCGGCGGCACTCGAAGACCTCCTTCATGATCTCCTCATGGAAGGAATCGATCGTGGTCTCCGGGCCGAACTTCTTGAACGCCAGCGCTTCCTCGCCGCGGTCGGAGAACTGCTTCTTGACCACAAATGCCAGGGAAATGTCGTCGCGGCTGTAGAGGCGGCTGCCCTGAATGAAGTAGTTCATCTTCGGACGCAGCGTGACCGTCTTGACCAGCGCCGCCGCGACGCAGTGGAAAACCGTGTAGCGGTGGGCTTTGTCGAGGTTGGCGTTCTTCTTCTCCAGGAAGGCGTTGACGTTCGTCAGGTCGATGGTTTCCTGAATGAAGGCCTCGTTGTCCGCACGATGCGGATAGAGATAGGGCATGAAGCCATGCATGGAATCTGCATCACGCACGAGGGTCGCATCAAAGCGGTCGCCCAAACGTTTTTTCTTCTTTTCCACTTCTGTATCAGTCCCTTCTGTCTCGTCAATAAGGGAGATCGTCATTTTATTGCCCTTTATCATAGCACATTCCTCCGGAAATTTCTATCTTTTTTTGACGAAAAACGGTTCGTTTTATTCAATTTTATATTATTTTTTACGCTTCTTCTACGCTTCTCGGCTGAAAATCGCTTTATTTTGCAGGAAATGTAGTCATGGGTTTCAGAATTTGGTCATGCGATTTTAGCTGATCTCGTTTCAAAAACCAGATTCCCGTTATGTTTTCTCTATGTATTTTTGCCGTAAATTTGGATATTGAACGCCAATTTCCTGCAAATTTCGTCTTCAAAATGCTTGACAGACAGGACTGTTTTATGCTACACTAAGCTAAATTCTTTGACGGAAAAGAGTAGTCGCAGGGCTTGTTCAGAGACGGGTCGGCCGGTGCAAGGCCCGGGGTGCTGCGGTGAACGCCCTTCCCGAGAAGCATACGGAAAGCCTGCAGGCAGGCGAGTAAGTGTTGCAGGGTGCGCCCGTTACAGCGCGGAGCAGCATATCGCATGTTGTTCGTGAGGTCTGCGGTGCAAGCCACAGGCGAAATAAGGTGGTACCGCGAAGTTGAGCGCTTCGCCCTTATGACGATCTCGTCAGGGCGGGCGCTTTTTGCATGTTCCGAACCGCTCTGATGCACCACAACGTAACAACATCCGGGAGGGGTCCGAAATGAAAAAGAGTTTTGTTCTGCTGCTCATGCTGCTGTCCCTGCTGCTCGCCGTCTTTGCACCGGCTGCTTTGGGGGAAACGGTCACCGAAGCACCGGCGAAGCAGGAGGAAAGCGTCATGCAGGAGGCCGAAGAGACGGTTGAAAAGATCGAGGCGGAGAGCCGCGGCTTTCTGGACGTGGTCGAGAGCGTCAATTCGTCCATAAACGATGTCGTCTGGGGCTGGCCCGCCATGATACTGATTCTGGGCGTCGGCCTGTTCCTGACGCTCGGCTCCAAGGGCCTGCAGTTCCGCAAGTTCGGCACAGCCATGAAGGAGACGCTGGGCAAGGTCTTCAAGAAATCCGAAGCCAGGCACGGCTCGATCACGCCCTGGCAGGCCGTCTGCACGGCTCTTGCGGCCACCGTCGGCACGGGCAACGTCGCGGGCGTTGCAGGCGCGATCTGTCTGGGCGGCCCCGGCGCCGTGTTCTGGATGTGGGTCAGCGCACTGCTGGGCATGTGCACCAAATTTGCCGAGGTCACGCTGGCGGTGCACTACCGTGAAAAGAACGCGAAGGGCGAATACGTCGGCGGCCCCATGTACTACATCACCAACGGTCTGGGCAAGGGCTGGAAGTGGCTGGCCGTACTCTTTGCGGCCTTCGGCGCACTGGCCTCCTTCGGCATCGGCAATGCCACACAGGTCGGCTCAATCAAGGATTCCATCAACTCCGCCATCACCAGCTTCGGCGGTCAGGGCTCCACACTGCTCAACTGGATCATCGGCATCACGCTGGCGCTGATCGTGATGATCATACTGGTGGGCGGTCTCAAGCGCATAGCCTCCGTCACCGAACGCCTCGTGCCCTTCATGGCAATTCTTTACATCGTGCTGGGTCTGGGCATCATCATCATCCACATCGATCTGGTGCCTGCCGCACTGCGCGACATCTTTGAAGGCGCATTTACCCCCAAGGCCGTCACCGGCGGCATTGTGGGCAGCATGTTCATGGCCATGAAGCGCGGCATCTCCCGCGGCATATTCTCCAATGAGGCCGGTCTCGGCTCCGCGCCCATGGCGCACGCCTCCGCGGACACCGACCATCCCGTGCGACAGGGGCTCTACGGCATATTCGAGGTGTTCATGGACACCATCGTGATCTGCTCCATGACGGCCTTCATCGTGCTCTGTGCAGGCGACGCGCCCGTGTTCGGCCAGTCCGCCGGTGCAGAACTGACGATCTCCAGCTTCACGCAGACCTACGGCTCCTGGTCGGCCATCTTCGGCGCCATCGCCATCTGCTGCTTCGCCTTCTCCACGATACTCGGCTGGGGCCTGTACGGCTCGCGCTGCGTGGAATATCTCTTCGGTCACAAGGTTGTCAAGCCCTATCTGGTACTGTTCTCTCTGGTAGCCATACTGGGCGCTACCGTGAAGCTCGGCCTGCTCTGGGACATCGCCGACACGCTCAACGGCCTGATGGCGATCCCGAACCTGATCGCCGTGGCACTGCTCTCTCCCGTGGTGTTCAAACTGACGAAGGAGTTCTTCGGCAGAAAATCGCAGCCTGATCTGCACAAATAATTCAGAATTTAACGGTTGACAGCGATGCTCTTTTTGTGCTAGAATGGGTAAGGTTCGATGACGGAAAAGAGTAGTTGCAGGAATCACTTCAGAGATGTGCCGTCTGCTGCAAGGCACAGGATACTGCGATGAACGCCATTCCCGAGGAGCGCACTGAAACAAAAGTAGGCTGCGCAGGGTTCGCCCGTTACAGCGTTGAGCAGTTACGGCTGTTCATGAGGTCTGCAGTGCAAGCTGCAGGCGAAATAAGGTGGTACCGCGAAGTTGAGTGCTTCGCCCTTATGAAGACTTCATCGGGGCGGGGCGCTTTTTGTTATGTCCCGCTACTTGCAAAGGGGGATTTAAAATGAAGAAAAAACTCGTCTTACCGCTGTTGTTTGTACTGCTGCTGAGCCTGTTGTCCGGATCGGTTCTCGCCGAGACGACAGCGGCACCCCAAGCAGCGGAAGAAACCCTGCTGGAAGAGGCCGAGGACACGGTAGAGAATATCGACAAAAAGAGCCAAAGCGTGCTGGACGTGGTCTCAAATGTCAACTCGTCAATCAACTCCGCCGTCTGGGGCTGGCCGGCCATGATACTGATTCTGGGTGTCGGACTGTTTCTGACGCTGGGTTCCAAGGGACTGCAGTTCAGGAAGTTCGGCCTTGCCATGCGGGCCACGCTGGGCAGGGTCTTCAACAAAAAGGAAGCCGGGCACGGCGCGATCACGCCCTGGCAGGCTGTCTGCACGGCTCTTGCGGCCACCGTCGGCACAGGCAACGTCGCGGGTGTCGCGGGTGCCATATGTCTGGGCGGCCCCGGTGCGGTGTTCTGGATGTGGGTCAGCGCACTGCTGGGCATGTGCACCAAGTTTGCCGAGGTCACGCTGGCGGTGCACTACCGTGAGCGGAACAAAAACGGCGAGTATGCCGGCGGCCCCATGTACTACATCACCAACGGTCTGGGCAAGGGCTGGAAGTGGCTGGCCGTACTCTTTGCCATCTTCTGCGCACTGGCCTCGCTGGGCACGGGCAATGCCACGCAGGTCGGTACGATCCGTGACTCCATCAATTCCGCCATCACCAGCTTCGGCGGTCACGGCTCCATGCTTCTCAACTGGATCATCGGCATTGTGCTGGCCATCACCATCATGGTCATACTGATCGGCGGCCTCAAGCGCATCGCCAAGGTCACCGAGCGCCTCGTGCCTTTCATGGCCATACTCTATATCCTTCTGGGACTTGGCATCATTATCATCCACATCGATCTGGTGCCCGCCGCACTGCGCAGCATATTTGAAGGTGCATTCACGCCCAAGGCCGTCACGGGCGGCATTGTGGGCAGCATGTTCATGGCCATGAAGCGCGGCATTTCCCGCGGCATATTCTCCAATGAGGCCGGCCTTGGCACTGCGCCCATGGCGCACGCCTCCGCCGACACCGATCACCCCGTGCAACAGGGCCTCTACGGCATATTTGAGGTGTTCGTTGACACCATCATCATCTGCTCCATGACGGCCTTCATCATACTCTGCGCGGGCGATGCCCCCGTCTACGGCCAGCCCGCGGGCGCGGAACTGACGATCTCCAGCTTCACGGAGACCTACGGCGCATGGTCGTCCATATTCGGTGCCATCGCCATCTGCTGCTTCGCCTTCTCCACAATCCTGGGCTGGGGCCTGTACGGCTCGCGCTGCATGGAATACCTCTTCGGCGAAAAGGTCGTCAAGCCTTACATGGTGCTCTTCTCGCTCTGCTCCATACTGGGCGCAACCATGAACATCGGCCTGCTCTGGGAGATCTCCGACACGTTCAACGGCCTGATGACCATCCCGAACCTGATTGCCGTGGCGCTGCTCTCCCCCGTGGTCTTCAAACTCACCAAGGAGTATTTTGCCAAGGGTTCGCAGCCGGAATTGAAGAAATAGTTTAAATCTTTGTGCCCCGCGTCTGATGTGATGTCAGATGCGGTTTTTTGTGCTATAATGGCGCAGGTAAACGGAGGATATGCATATGAAAATCATGATTGCTTCGGATATACACGGCTCGTCCAAGTGGTGCGAGCGCATGCTGGACGCCTATCGCAGCGAAAATGCGGATCGGCTGTTGCTGCTGGGCGATCTGCTCTATCACGGTCCGCGCAACGATCTGCCGGAGGAGTATGCGCCCAAGCGCGTGATCGAAATGCTCAACAGTGTGCGCAGCGAGCTGCTCTGCGTGCGCGGCAACTGCGAAGCGGAGGTCGACCAGATGGTATTGAACTTCCCCGTGATGGCAAGCTACGGCATACTGCCCGTGGGCAGGCACCTGATGTACTTCACCCATGGCCATACCTTTGGTGAAACTACCCCGCCCCCGCTTGCGGAGGGCGACTATCTGCTCTGCGGACATACGCACATACCGGCCTTCAACCGTCACGAGCACTTCACCTATGTCAACCCCGGCTCGGTGTCCATTCCCAAGAATGGCAGCGCCCATTCCTACATGACGCTCTGCGACAGTATTCTGGTCTGGAAGGACCTGCAGAGCGGCAATACCTATCGCAGTGAAACAATGGAGTAAAACAGGCAAAATGCAACGTAAAGGGCTCTTTCATCGCGGAAATCGCCACAGCTCCATGGACATGACACAAGGCTCGCTTCCGCGCAAGATATTTCTCTTCAGCATGCCGCTGATGCTCTCTCAAATACTGCAGGTGACCTTCAACATGGCGGACGTGGCCGTGGTCGGCAAGTTCTCCAGCGCCCGGGCACTCGGCTCGGTCGGCTCGACCTCCATGCTGGTCTCCCTGTTCACGGGCTTTCTCATCGGCATGGGCAGCGGTGTCAACGTGCTGGTGGCGCAGCATCTGGGCGCAAAGCGCAACCGCGAGACTGTGGAGACGGTGCACACTTCCCTGCTGATCTGTCTGCTGACGGGTGCGATCATCTCCGTGCTCTGCCTGTTGCTGGCGCAGCCCATGCTGACGCTGATGAACACCAAGGAAGACCTGATCGACGGCGCGGTGCTTTACTTCCGCATCTACGCGCTGGGCATGCCGGCACTGGGCGTGTTCAACTTCGGCAACGGCGTCATGAGCGCCAACGGCGATACGCGCCGTCCCCTGCTGTACCTTACGGTGGCCGGCGTGCTGAACATCTTTCTCAACCTCTTCTTCGTCATCGTCTGCGGCATGGCGGCGGACGGAGTCGCGCTGGCCAGCATCATTTCCCAGTACGTCTCGGCCATACTGATCGTGGTACATCTGTCACGCGAGAAGGACGACTGCGGGCTGCATCTGCGCGAGATGCACTTTCACCCGGAGCAGATGCGCGGCGTGCTCGTGCTGGGCATTCCCGCGGGCTTCCAGAACGCGATATTCGCCATTGCCAACATATTTATTCAGACGGGCCTGAATTCCTTTGACTCCGTCGTGGTTGAGGGCGGCTCGGCAGCGTCCAATGCCGACACGCTCATCTACAACATGATGGCTGCCTTCTATACGGCATGCACCAGTTTCATGGGACAGAACTGGGGCGCAGGCAAGCGCGACCGCGTGATGCGCAGCTACATCATCTCCCTGATCTACGCCACCATCTGCGGCCTGACGATGGGTCTTTTCATGGTCTTTTTCGGCGAAACCTTCCTCGCGCTCTTCACCAACGAGCCGGGCGTGGTCGCGACGGGCATGCAAAGATTGCGCATCATGGGCTTTTCCTACGTGATCGCGCCCCTCATGGACTGTACCATTGCCGCCTCGCGCGGCATCGGCAAGAGCTTCGGCCCCACCATCATCGTGATCCTCGGCTCTTGCGTGTTCCGCGTGATCTGGGTCTACACGGTCTTTGCCCACTTCCACACGATCGTATCGCTGTATCTGCTCTACGCCTTCTCCTGGACCATCACGGGCCTTGCGGAGCTGGCCTACTTCCTCAAGAGCTACCGCGATGCCTCCCCTGCGGGGCTGGGAATGGCGCAGGGAAAAATTGTGTAAAACATGCAAAAGGGCGTTGAATTGTGTCCCCGAACGTGCTATAATACCGTTTGTGTGATTAATCGGATGCCGCGCCGCCGGAGCGCTGACAGTCCGGTTAGAGTGAGGTGAAAATCCATGAAAGAAAACATCCATCCGAATTACGGCAAGGCAATCGTTCGCTGCGTTTGCGGCGAAACCTTTGAAACGGGCTCCGTGAAGAAGGAACTGCGCGTTGATATCTGTTCAAAGTGCCATCCTTTCTACACCGGCAAGCAGAAGCTGGTTGACACCGGCGGACGCGTGGATCGCTTCAAGAAGCGCTACGGCATGTAGTGAACACAAAGCACCGCAAGGAATTTTTCTTTGCGGTGTTTTGGTTATAGTTCATGCGCGCCGAAAACCAATCGCAGACCCGCGAATGCGCGCAGGCCTGCTTTTTTATTTCTTTGGAAGGAGTCGAGCGTCATGGCCAAGCTCAGACGGTTTTCCGGCACCCCCGTGGCCGAGGGTGTACGCCTTGAGGTGGGCAAATACACGGTCTTTGCCGTGCGCAACGAAAAAAAGGACATCTCCGTGCGCGTGCGCCGCGAACCGCGAACCCTGCTGCGTGCGCTGCTGCACATACCCTTTCTGCGCGGCATCACGCGTCTGATGCGCGATATGATCCGTTTCTTTGACGGCATCGGCGAATCCTGCGAACTCAAGCCGCAGCGTCCCGTGCGCGGCACGAAGGTTGAACGTCAGGCGGCGGCCTTTCTGAATGTCTCCGCCCAGAGCATCGCGACTTTTGTTTCCGCCGTTGCGCTGGTGCTGCTGGCCTTCTTCTGTCTCTACGCCGCACCGAAGGGCTTTGAAAGCCTGCTTGCATCAACCGCGGCCAACCGTGCCGCCACGAATGCGCTTGTCGCCGTCGTACGTATACTGGGCCTGCTGTGCGCGACCTTTCTGGGCTGCAGGCTGCGGGTCATCAGGCGACTTTTAATGTACAAGGGCGCGATCAACCAATGCATTAACTGCTACGAGTGCAAGGACGAAGTCACGAGCGAGAACGCTGCCGAATATCCCATCATCACGCGGCGCAGTGAGAGCGCGTTTTTGCTCAGCGTCGCCATCGTATCGATGATATTTATCCCCATGGTACATGATCACGGCATGCTGATCAATCTTGCCGTGCGCACCGGCATCATACTGGGTGTTTCGGCCCTGCTCAACGAGCCGTTTTCCGCGCTGGAGGCGGCGCACATGAGCGGCCCTGTGCGCGTGCTGCGTGCACCCATGGATGCCCTGCAGTATCTGACGACGCTCGAGCCGCATCCGCAGATGACGGAGGTCGCCGTCTGTGCCTTTTCAGCTGCGCTGGAAGACGAAAATCAAATCCCGGAGGAAACGGACAACGAAGGAGAGGATGACGCTTGACCATCGCTGAATGGCTTGCGGACGCGCGGGAGCAACTGAGCATCTCCGGCTGTCCGGACCCGAAGATCGACTCGGTATGGATCGCCGAGGAAGTGCTGGAAATGACCGCGCCCGCACTGCGCTTTGAGTCGCAAAACGCGATCGACAGTGCAAAGCTGACGCGCATGAACGAACTGCTGGTCCGCCGCATATCCGGCGAACCGATCCAGTACATACTGGGTCGCGCCGACTTCATGGGGCAGCGCTTTTACGTGGATCGCCGCGTGCTCATTCCCCGTCAGGACACGGAAACACTGGTCGAAAACGCCGTCATTGCCCTGCGCTGCATGCACGCGCCGCAGGTGCTGGATCTGTGCTGCGGCAGCGGTGCCATCGGCATTTCAATCAAGGCACTTGTGCCGGGGGCGCAGGTCACGCTGGCGGACATCAGCGCCGACGCGCTCGATGTCGCGCGGCGCAATGCACGCGAACTGGGTGCAGATGTCACGCTGCGCCACGGCGATCTCTTTCGCGCTGTTGGCAAGGAAAAGTTCGATCTGATCGCCTGCAATCCGCCCTACATCCGCTCGGACGATATGGACACGCTGCAGAAGGAAGTGCGCTTTGAGCCAACGCTTGCACTCGACGGCGGTATGGACGGTCTGGATTTCTATCGGCGCATTGCCGAGGCCCTGCCCGTTCACCTCAAGGCCGGTGGCAGCGTGTTTCTGGAAGTCGGCGAGGGCGAGGCACGGGATGTGATCGACATGATCCGCTCTGCCCTGCCGGAGGCGGCCTGCGATGTGCTGCACGATTTGAACGGTATCGAGCGGGTTGTCCGAGCGAGGAGTTAAGTTATGCCGGATATTTCATACAACGAACAGGAACGCATTGCCCGCCAGCTCGAGAGCGTGGAGGGACGCTTTGAAGAGCTTTCCATACGCATCACGCTTCCCGAAGTCATTGCCGACACCGCGCTCTTTACGCGCCTGATGCGCGAACATGCGGAGCTGACCGAACTCAACGATGTGGCCGTGGGCTTTCGCAAGCTGCGCGAGGAAATTGCCGCCGCCGAGGAAATGCTCACCGATCCCGACATGCGCGAGATGGCGCAGGAGGAACTTGACACGCTGCGCCCCCGTTATCAGGAGGCACTGCAGCACGCGCGGCTGGCGCTGCTCCCGCGGGACCCGGACGATCATAAGAATGCCGTGCTCGAGGTCCGAGCGGGCGCGGGCGGCGATGAAGCCGGGCTGTTCGGCGCGGATCTGCTGAGAATGTACGCGCACTATGCAGACGCGCACGGCTGGAAGTTTGAGATCATCGAGGACGGCTCCACCGATCTGGGCGGACTCAAGGAGAGCGTTGCCCTGATTCAGGGGCGCAATGTTTTTCAGCGTCTCAAGTACGAATCCGGCGTGCATCGCGTGCAGCGCGTGCCCGTCACGGAATCCTCCGGGCGCATCCACACCTCCACCGCCACCGTTGCGGTTCTGCCCGAGGCCGAGGATGTCGAGGTCGAGATCAACCCGAACGATCTGCGCATCGACACCTACCGTGCATCCGGCGCAGGCGGCCAGCACGTCAACCGAACGGACTCCGCCGTGCGCATCACGCACATTCCGACGGGGCTTGTGGTTACCAGTCAGGATCAGCGCAGCCAGATTCAGAACCGCGAGCAGGCCATGCGCGTGCTCAAGTCAAGGCTGTACGATCTGCAGCGGCAGAAGCAGCAGAGCGAATACTCCAGCCGCCGCCGCGGACAGATCGGCACGGGCGATCGCTCCGAGCGCATACGCACCTACAACTTCCCGCAGGGACGCGTGACGGATCACCGCATCGGGCTGACGCTGTACAAGATCAACGACATCATGGCCGGTGATCTGGACGAGATCATCGATGCCCTGACACTGGCCGAACAGACGGCCATGCTCAGTCAGGAAGAGTAAAGAGGGTGTCTTTCATTGAAGACTCAGGTATTGAAGCCAAACGCCAGTGCCATGGCATTGGCCGTGCAACTGCTGCGCTCGGGAAAACTTGTTGGCATGCCCACGGAGACGGTCTACGGTCTGGCTGCAGATGCCCTCAATGAAGACGCCGTACGCGACGTGTTCATCGCCAAGGGACGTCCGGGCGACAATCCGCTGATCGTACACATTGCCGACCTTGATCAGCTGCGACCGCTGATCGCCGTCGAGCCCTCCCCCGCCGCAGAGAAGCTGATGGCCGCCTACTGGCCCGGGCCGATGACGCTGATATTCCCGCGTTCCAACATTGTACCGCTGCGCACCACCGGCGGACTGGATACCGTTGCCATACGTTTCCCGAACCATCCCGTGGCACAGGCACTGATCCGGCAGAGCGGGCTGGCCATTGCGGCCCCCAGCGGCAACCGCTCGGGTCGCCCCAGCCCCACCACTGCCGCACACATGCTCGAGGACATGGACGGTCGGATCGATCTGATACTGGACGGCGGCAGCTGCGATGTCGGCGTGGAGTCGACCGTGATCGATGTCACGGGAGATATCCCGCGCATTCTCAGGCCCGGCGGCGTGACACGGGAGATGATCGCCGATGTCTGCGGCAGCTGCGAGGTGGACGGCGCGGTGATGCGTCCGCTCAGGAAGGATGAAAAGCCGAAATCGCCCGGCATGAAGTACCGCCACTATGCTCCTGTGGGAGATCTGACCATCTATCACGGTGCACCCGGGCGCGTATCCGCGTCCATACGCGAGGCCTACGACAATGCACTTGCCGATGGACACAACCCGCTCATACTTGCGCTGGATGAGAACATCGCCTCCTACGGCAATCGCAGGTGCGAATCTCTGGGCAGCGATGCCGCGCAGATGGCGCACGCCATGTTTGCGGTACTGCGCGATGCGGACAGCATCCATGCCGATGTCATATTCTCGGAGGCCGTGGAAACCGACGGCATAGGTCTTGCCGTAATGAACCGCCTTGGCCGCGCCGCAGCATTTCATATCGTGGAAGTGTAACGAGGTGGTCAGTGGTCAGATGAATGGTTGGTACGCTGCTTATCACCACACTATCTCACTGATCGCTATACACTGATCACTATACACCGAAACGAAAACACACCGACGAAACGCATACGATTCGTCGGTGTGTTTTTGTCTTGAAAGGAGCCGCTTCCTGCGAGGCGGCTCCTTTGATTTGTCCGTAATCAGATCTCCAGGTAGGAGTCGGAATACAGGGTATGGTTCTTGAAGATGTCGCAGGACTTGATGGTCTCCATCAGGCGCAGGTCGCAGGGGTTGACGATTGCGCTGGTCAGGCCCTGCATCATGCACATTGCAACCAGAGCGGAGTCCATGATCGGACGGACGTTCTTGGGTGCACCGTTGGAGTTGTTGGACAGACCGCCGGTGGACTTGAGGCCTTCGTCTGCGAAGAGACGGATGGCGTTGAGGACGTCCATCTGCTTGTCCTGCATGCCCTTGACGACCAGGAACAGCGGGTCAAACCACAGATCGTCACTGGCCATGCCCAGGCTCAGGCCGCGCTCGAGCATGTTGTGGCAGTGCTTCATGCGCTCCTCGTTGTCCTTGGCAATGCCGTCTGCGGAGCACAGTGCGATGACGATGGCATCGTTGGCTGCGGCCAGGTCGATGTAGGAGATACGGGAGCCAGCATCAGCGGAGTTGACGATCGGCTTGCCGTTCTTGCGGTTGTAGACCTTGATACCGGCTTCGATGGCCTTCTTGTTGGCGGTATCCAGCGCCAGCGGCACATTGTCGAAGTTCTCCTGCAGGAGCTTGACGGCCCACATCATGCGCTCCGGACCATCGGATTCGGCCGGACCGATGTTGACATCCAGATAGGTGGCACCCGCAGCGATCTGCTCGGCAGCACGCTTGAGGATAGGTGCGGGATCGCGCTCGTCCATAGCCTTGCGGATGGACGGGGAGATGCAGTGGATGCGCTCGCCGATGGTGACAAAAGTCTGTGCATCGGGGTTGTGGCCCTTGTAGTGCACGCCCATGTCGACCACTTCGATCTTCGGCACCTTGGTGGCGAGGATCTCGTCGAAGGTGAGCTCCGGCACGGCTGCGGCTGCAGCTGCGCTCTCAGCCTTGGCAGCGTTGGCGGCTGCGGCAGCCTTCGCGGCCTCTTCGTATTCCTTGTCCTTCATGTACTTGGGCAGCTGCACGGCCTCCTGAGGTGCGACGACCACGTTCCAGCCGGGGAGCTTGTCCTGAATGTCGCCCTTCATTACGGCCACCTTGCCGGGGATGATCAGCGTGCGGTTCTTGATCTTGCTCTCGACATCCAGCTCCGTGAAGGTCTTCTTGATGGAGGTGGAGGACAGCTTGCCGGCCGCCCATGCCGTCAGAACGGACATGCCCGATGCATCGGTGATGATCAGGTTGACGGGCTGCTTGGATCTCTCGAGTTCGCCGGAGACCAGGAAGTAGGTCAG
The DNA here is from genome assembly GCA_963643985.1 of bacterium. GTDB lineage: Bacteria > Bacillota > Clostridia > Christensenellales > Aristaeellaceae > SFTH01. The sequence continues at coordinate 4,013 of CAVINP010000028.1, read as the reverse complement.
TGCGAAGTCGACGGTCAGAGCGCAGGGGCTGTTCTCATCGGCGCCGTTGAGCTGATAGATGCCCTGTTCGACCTTCATGGGCTTCTGCGGATCGGTGTAGATGTTCTGGCGCAGGCCGTAGAGAGCCAGTGCCTCGGCGTAGGTCATCTTGCTCATGACGATGATCGAGCCGTAGCGCACGGTGAACATGGCGGCCAGAGCCGTCTGCATATGCAGGTCGCCGTGAGCGATCTTGTCGAGGTTGACGATGGACGGATAGCCGAAGGTACGATCCTGATCCTTCAGAGCGGTGCGGCGAACCAGCACGGCGTTCTTCAAGGTTTCCTTGGCATCCTTGCCCGTGACATCCAGAACCAGGTTCTTGTTGCCGGCGGCTTCCAGCGTCTTGACGGTGTCATAGAGCTCTTCAATGCTCTCGGCACCCACGCCCAGCGTAACACCTGCTGCGGTGGCCACTGCGCTCATCGCGGCGGCGTTTTCCTTGGTCGCGCCGTTGAGGATGGGCTTGGCTGCCTTGCAGACGTCCAGTGCGGCCTTGGCCACATCGGCATCCTTGCAGTTGAGGATCAGCGCACGGTCGGCTTCCATGGCCTTCTTGACCAGGGCGACGTACTTGTCAGCACCGTTGCCTGCGTAGTTGAGGAACAGGAATTCCACATACTCACGCTCGCCGATGCGCTCATAGTCGACCTTCTTCATATCGGCAATGGCAGCGTCAACGTCTTCATCGCTCATGCAGGAGCACAGATTGATGGCGTAAAGGTTCTTGCTGACCAGAGTCTTCTCATGACGGAAGAGCACGGTCTCGCCGCCGAGCTTGTGGGCATTGCTGCCTTCGCCGACGTTGATGGTCTTCATCAGGGGTGCGGTGGCCTCGGACAGCGTGGCCAGAGCTTCCTGGGACATATAGGGGCACTTGTCGATGGAGACGGAGCCCTGGGCAACCTTCATTGCGAAAGCCATACAGGTGGGGCTGCCGCATTCCTTACAGTTCTTCTTGGGAGTCAGCTTAAAAATATCAAGACCTTTGAGTGCCATGGTGAATTATCCCCCTTCCCGCTTACATCAGGCTGTCAATGAAGTCCGCGATCGTGGCGATCGCGGCCGGATGCCGCATGATCACGACGTCGGAACCGCTGCTCAGGCAGGCAGCCGCCGTGGTGATTTCCATTTCGATGCCGCGCTCTTCGACGCTGCCCCACTCGGGTGCTTCGTCCTCGGAGAGCATGGCTTCCTTGACATTCCAGGTTTCAGCCGATATGGGCGTGACGATGGGCATCTGCAGCTGGGCATCGTTCTGGGCCAGTGCAGCGGCCTTCACGCGATCCAGCGTGGAGGAGAGGTATTCGTAGCCGTAGCCGACGCAGGAGGAGCCCAGGTTCATCACGATGTTCTGAGCGGGCACACCCAGCTGGCAGAGCAGCACGTTGAGCTGCTTGGCAAGGTTGATGTCCACGGCGGACTCTGCGCCGACCTTCTGGCCGTAGGCCATGCCGGCGGATGCGCCGACGGTCTTGTAGTCTTCCTCACGGGCGGAGAGCACGACGATGTTGCGGCCCTGCAGCGCTTCGGAGCACTTGTTGAAGATCTCGGTGTCCTTTTCGATGTTCTTGCAGCCCATGATGAGGATGGGCAGCGCGCTGGCCTCGGCCACTTCGCGTGCGATGGCAACGCAGTCTTCAACGGACTTGTTCGCGCCGTTCGGATCTGCGCTCTCAAAGTGCAGGCAGATCATGGAAACGCCCTTGATCTGCTCGGCACGCTTGGCCATATCCGCCACGGAGGTGCAGCCCTCGAAGGCCGCCTTCATGCCGGGCATCGTCAATGCTTCAACGCCGCGATCCAGGATTTCCAGAGCGATCTTCGGGCTGTGCTCGATAGCCGCATCAAAGGTGTAGAACGGAAGCACGTTCTCACCGCCGACCACAACACTCTTGTCACCGGTGCCGAGCGTTACGGCATTGATGGAAGCGTTGTACGCCTGCTTTTTCGGATTAAAAGCCATAATCGTATCCCCCTAAGTCTATTAAAGTCCAAGTTTAGCCATTATTGATGAAAGCGTGGTCTTCACCGGGTTGTCCTGCGGGACTTTGGCGCTGGGCTTGCCCTCGCAGTCGTACTCGTATACAGTCTCATCCTGCGGGAGAACGCCGACCAGATCCAGACCTTGCCTATCAATCTCTTCAAGCACCGCCGCATTCAGCTCGCCGCCGGGCGCACGGTTGACGATCAGCTTCATGGTGCCGGGCTTGAGCTCAAGCTCCTTCACCATCTCTGCGATGCGGGCTGCGGCCTGAATGCCGCGGCGGGAGCAGTCGCTGACCAGAAGCAGGGTGTCCACATGGGGCAGTATGCCGCGGCTGACGTGCTCAAGCCCCGCCTCATTGTCGATCACCATGTATTTATAATTGCCGTAGTACTTGTCCATCTGTGACTTGAGCACGCCGTTGACATAGCAATAGCAGCCCTTGCCCTGTGTCCTGCCCATGACGAGCATGTCGAAATCGTCTTCCTCCACCAGAGCGGACGAAAACTTCATCTCGGCATAGTCTGCCTTGGTCATACCCTTGGGAATGGGGCTGTCCTTTTGCAACTCTGCACGCGCCATCTCTTCGCGGATATCGCCCAGCGTGGTTTCAACTTCCACGCCCAGCACCTCGTTGAGGTTGGAATTGGCGTCTGCATCGACCACCAGAATGGGGCCGGCCTGCTTTTTGCACAGATACTCGATCAGCATGCCGCAGGTGGTCGTCTTGCCGACGCCGCCCTTTCCGGCTACCGCGATTACATGTGTCATTTTACCAAACTCCCCGACCCATCTCCCCGGAGCTAATCTCCGGGGAGATGAATCAAAATGAAATCAGACGAGATCCTTGATGCCGGATTCCTTCACCAGACGGGTGACATCCTCCCACTTGTTCAGCGCATACAGATGGATACCGTCGATGCCGCAGGTGCGGTATTCGTCGATCAGCTTGATGGTATACTCGATGCCGGCTTCCTTGAAGGATGCCTTCTTGGCAGCGATGGATTCTTCGCTCTCGGTGGGCGCAAATACGTTCGGGAAGATCCAGTTCTTGGAGATGATCTCCGCCAGAGCACGCGGAATCACGCAACCGTTGCGGGAGAGCGCCATGTTGATCGTAGCGGCCGCATCCAGAACGGGCATGATGCCCACATCAACGGGCAGCCAGATGCCTGCGCCGCGGATCTTGTCCATCCAGCGATGGAACTGGTCCATGTCCCAGCACAGCTGAGTCATGATGTAGTCTGCGCCCTCATCCTGCTTCTGCTTGAGGAAGGAGATGTCCGCATCCAGGCTGCGGCAGGCGATGTGGCCTTCCGGAGAGCCGGAAACAGCGATGGAGAACTTGTCGCCGAACTCCTTGCGCACGAAGGAAACCAGCTCTGTTGCATAGTGCAGATCTCCGCCCGTGCCGGTCCAGCCGTAGGGCAGGTCGCCGCGCAGCGCCAGCATGTGGTTGATGCCGTGGGCCAGGTAGTTGTTCAACTGTTCCTTGATGCCTTCCTTGGTGTTGCCGATACAGGTGAAGTGCGTTACCGGGATGGCCTTGCCGTCCTTCTTGATCTTGTCCAGCACTTCCAGATTCTTGCCGACGTTCGTGCCGCCTGCGCCGTAGGTGCAGGAGATGTAGTCGGGTCTCAGCTCATAGAGGTGATCCAGCACGCCGCCTTCGCAGCAGAGCTTTTCCATGCCGACGTCGGTCTTGGGCGGGAATACTTCAAAAGAAAACGCAGCACGCTCTTCCAAAATCTCGGGTACAGTCATTCAGATAGCCTCCAATACTACTATTGTGATTGTATATGAACAGAATCATTATTAAATTCTTGTCATATCTATTTTGTTTATGATAGCATATTTTGTCCGATTATGCAAGTCTCCGAAGGGCATTGCACGGACATTTTTCCGTCAAATTTTGGTGAAGACAAAGCGCTGCGTAATGCCCTTGCACTGTGCATAGACCGTGCAGCAGCCGCCGCCGCGCAGCTGC
>CAVINP010000027.1:0-22221 GCA_963643985.1 bacterium | reverse complement strand
CGGCTGCGGGTGCTTCTGCATCTGCTGCTTCACGGGCGACATAGGGCTTGAGCGGCTCGCGCTTGGCCGGAAGTTCGCCTTCGTAGCGGACGATGAGGGAACGCAGGACCTTGTCGCTGATCTGGAAGTTACGCTCCAGCTCCTTGGGCAGATCCGCGGGGGCCTTGATGTACATCAGCACATAATAGCCTTCCGTCTTGTAATTGATGGCATACGCCAGACGACGCTTGCCCCACTCGTCTACACGATCGATTTCGCCGCCATTCTTCTTGACCAGCTCGGAAAAACGGTTGATCAGCTCGGTGCGTGCGCTGTCTTCCAGTGCCGCATCAATGACGTACATGACTTCGTATTGATTCATGTGTTTTCACCTCCTTATGGACTTGGGCCACGGTCTTGCCGCCGTGGCAAGGATGCGCCAATATCATATTATACGGATTGCGGGGAAATTTTCAAGGGGGAGAATGTGAAGATTTTGGGAAGCAGTCAGCGGCCGGTGAAACGGTGAGGGATCAGGAATAGGGAAATGGTGGGGTTCGTCCGTTCGCGGCGAAATTCAACATCTTAAATTGTATTACAGACACATTAAAAATTTTTAAATTAGTGACGGTTGTCGTTGATATGTCTACGGAAAACATTTATAATCGAAGTGAGTGTCGGCATATGCCGTACACGAAAGAAAGAGGAGGGGTTTTCTCATGTCATTTGAAACCATCGAGAATGTGTTGAACATCAACGCAGACGCCGTATGGACGCTGGCCCTTGCCGTCGTTCTGCTGCTCATCGGTTTCTTCGTCCGCAACAAGGTCAAGTTCCTGAGCAAGTACTGCATCCCTGCGCCCGTGGTGGGCGGCTTCCTGTTCATGTTTGTGACCTTCATCGGCCACAAGACGGGCAGCTTTACCTTCAACTTCACCAACACCTTCCAGGATCCCTTCATGCTGGCCTTCTTCACGACCATCGGTCTGGGCGCGAGCGTGAAGCTGCTCAAAAAGGGCGGCATCATGCTGGTGATCTACTGGGCCATGGCCTGCATCATTTCCATCATCCAGAACGCGCTGGCCATCGGCGTGGGCAAGCTGGTCAACGTGCCCGAACCCTATGCCCTGCTCTGCGGCGCCATCTCCATGATCGGCGGCCACGGCGCAGCCGGTGCCTACGGTGCAACCTTTGAAGAGATGGGCTACACGGCAGGCACGACCGTCGGCGCGGCAGCCGCGACCTTCGGCCTGATCTTCGGCGTGCTGCTGGGCGGCCCTCTGGCGCGTCGCCTGATTGAAAAGAACGGCCTCAAGCCCGAAGAGGATACCACTTCCTACGATGAGATCAAGAGCATCAACGCCGGCCACGGCGAGAAGCTCAGCGGCCTGGACGTGATCAAGAACGTCGCCGCCATCGTCATCTGCATGGCGCTGGGCACGCTGGTCTCCGGCTGGATCGGCAGCCTGATCGGCATGAGCTTCCCGAGCTACGTGGGCGCCATGTTCATCGCCATGATCCTGCGCAACCTCAACGACAAGTTCCACTTCTACACCTTCAGCTTCCCGCTGGTGGACGGCATCGGCGATGTCATGCTGAACCTGTATCTCTCTTTGGCCATGATGACCCTCAAGCTCTGGGAGCTGACCGACCTGCTGGGCGGCCTGCTGGTCATTCTGGTGCTGCAGGTGGTCGTGATGGCGTTCTACGCCTACTTCCTGGTCTTCCGCGTGCTGGGCAAGAACTATGACGCCGCAGTGATGTGCTCCGGCCTGTGCGGACACGGTCTGGGCGCAACGCCTTCCGCCATCGTGAACATGACGGCCGTGACCGAAAAGTACGGCATGTCCCGCCGCGCATTCATGGTGGTGCCGATCGTCGGCGCGTTCCTGGTGGACATCGTCTATCAGCCGCAGACCGTTGCCTTCATCAAGTTCTTTGTCAAGTCGCTCGTGAACTGATATAAATAGGAGGAAAAGCACATGGCAACCAAGCTTGTCGAATGTATCCCGAATTTCAGCTGCTCCCGTGAAAAGGACGAAGCCGCCTACAACGCGCTGGTCGAAGTGGCCAAGAACGTGCCCGGCTGTGCCCTGTTTGACGCTCAGACCGACGGCAACCACAACCGCTGCGTGTTCACCCTGCTGGGCTCTCCCGAGGCCGTGGAGGAGTGCGCATTCCAACTGACGAAGAAGGCCGCCGAGGTCATCGACATGAACAAGCACCACGGCGAGCATTCCCGCATGGGTGCGACCGACGTCATCCCCTTCGTGCCGCAGATGAACATGAGCGTGGAAGAGTGCGTCGCCATCTCCAAGCATCTGGCCCAGCGCATCTGGGACGAGCTGAAGATCCCGTCCTTCCTCTATGAGGATTCCGCCACCCGCCCCGAGCGCCGCAATCTGGCAACCTGCCGCAAGGGCCAGTTCGAGGGCATGCCCGCCAAGCTGCTCGAGCCCGACTGGGCACCCGACTACGGCGAGCGCAAGATCCACCCCACCGCGGGCATCATCGCCATCGGCGCGCGCATGCCGCTGGTCGCCTTCAACGTCAACCTGGCCACCTCGGACGTTACCGTCGCCAAGAAGATCGCAAAGGTCATCCGCGCGGCCAACGGCGGCTTCCGCAGCTGCAAGGCCATGGGCTTCATGCTCGAGGACCGCGGCATCGCGCAGGTCTCCATGAACATGGTCAACTGCGAGGACACCCCGCTCTATCTGGTCTATGAGACCATCAAGACGCTGGCAGAGCGCTACGGCACCTACGTGGTCGACAGCGAGATCGTTGGCCTGACCCCCGCCAAGTACATGATCGACTGCGCGGAGTTCTACCTCAAGGCCCGTGACTTCGACTGCCACAACCAGGTCATGGAATACCACATCATCGACAAGATGCAGTAATACCCCCAACTTTCGGAGGCTGTCTCACCGGCGTGGGGCAGCCTCTGCCCATTTCATAAGAAAGGAAAATGCACATGGAAAAACTGATAGATATGACCGTCAGCCGCTTTGCGGCCGTCACCGCATCCGAGGCCCCCGCACCCGGCGGCGGCTCGATCGCAGCGCTGGAGGCCACGCTGGGCGCGGCACTGACCGCCATGGTCTGCAACTTCACCACCGGCCGCAAAAAGTGGGCGGCCTATGAGGAAAAGGCAAAGCTGATGGAGCAGAAGGCGCTGGATCTTCAGCAGAAGGCGCTCGAGGTTATTGACCGCGACACCGAGGCCTTCAACGCCGTCTCCGCCGTATTTGCCATGCCCAAGGCAACGGACGCGGACAAGGCGGCGCGCAAGGCAGCCATGCAGGCGGCGCTCAAGGGCTGCACCGTCACGCCGCTTGAGGTCATGGACATCGCGCTGCAGACGCTGCTGATCATAGAGGAAATGCTGGGCGGCTACAACACGAGCGCGGCCAGCGATCTGGGCTGCGCGGCGCTGAGCCTGAAGGCCGGCCTGCAGGGCGCATGGCTGAACGTGCTGATCAACATCTCCGGTCTGGACGATAAAGACTTTGCCGAAAAGACCCGCGAAAAGGGCAGACAGATACTGGACCGTGCGCTGCCGCTGGCCGATGCCATCTATGAGGGCATTGAAAAGACGCTGTGAGGGAGGCCGCACCGTGAAGTACACACATCTGACTGAAAAGGACTACGCGGTCAGCCACTGGTCGGGCGGCAAAACGACGCAGCTGGCCATTTTTCCCGAGGGCGCGGTTTATGCCGATCGCGATTTTACCTGGCGCATCAGTTCCGCGACGGCGGAGATCGACGAGTCCGACTATACCGCACTGCCCGACTACAATCGTCTGATCGCCGTCTTTGACAAAGCGATACGCCTGCAGCACGACGGCGGCGAAATCATCACGCTGCAGCCCTACGATGTCCACCGCTTTGACGGCGCCGCCGCCACGCACAGCTGGGGCCGCTGCGTGGATTTTAACCTCATGCTGCGCAAGGGCAGGGCCGAGGGCGAAATGCGTGCGCTGACAATTGACGGCACCGGGGAAATCGAAACCGCAAACGCCGACACGGTGCTGATCTACTGCGCCGAGGGCGAAGGCAGTATTGCTTCCGCCGGCTTCGGGGCGGGCGAGGCCGTGCTGGTCACGGAGATCGACGAAGAACGCTTCACTCTGCACGGGGCAGGGAAGTTTATGGCGGTGCGCGTGAAGTGATCGGCGGATAGCGGTCAGTGAAACAGTGAAAAAGAAGGGAATAGGGATCAGGAAAAAGGCGATGCCGGCTCAGGCAGCCAAAGCCTCCCCTGCAAGGGGAGGTGCCGAAGGCGGAGGGGTTTCGTTCCCGGATTCCCGATCCATACTTCCCTGCCGTTCAACTGATCACTGACCACTTCTTTTAATCCTCCCGCGATTGACAAATACCGTATAAAAAGCGTATAATTCACGCAGACGGTAACCAAATGCCTGCGAGAGGAGCCAAACCACATGCCGTATCAGGATCTTTTTGAAAAGTGTGAAAAATACACGCTTGCGCGGGATTATCGCGCCATGGGCATCTACCCCTACTTCCACGCGCTGGAGTCGCGCCAGGCCCCCGAGGTCATCATGGAGGGCAAGCGCCGCATCATGCTGGGTTCCAACAACTATCTGGGCCTGACTGAAAACCCGGAGATCATACAGGCGGGCGTGGACGCGCTCAAGCAGTTCGGCACGGGCGTGTCGGGTTCGCGCTTCATGAACGGCACGCTCACGATGCATCAGGAGCTGGAGCGCGAGCTGGCGAAGTTTCTGCGCAAGGAAGACGTGATGACCTTCCCCACGGGCTTCCAGTCCAACCTGGGCATCATCTCCGCGGTGGTCAGCCACGGCGACTACATCATCTGCGACCGCGAAAACCATGCCTCGATCTATGACGGCTGCCGCCTGAGCTACGGCCGCATGCTGACCTACGGCCATCAGAACATGGAAGAGCTGGAGATCCAGCTGCAGAAGATTCCCGACAGCGCCGGCCGCCTGATCATCACCGACGGCGTGTTCTCCATGCAGGGCGACATTGCCAACCTGCCCGAGATCTGCCGGCTGGCCGAGAAGTACGGCGCGCGCGTCATGGTGGACGATGCGCACGGTCTGGGCGTGCTGGGCGAGGGCGGCCGCGGCACGGCGAGCTACTACGGCCTGGAAGACAAGGTCGACATCTACATGGGCACGTTCAGCAAGTCGCTGGCAAGCCTGGGTGGCTACATGGCCGCGCGCGCGGACGTGATCGACTATGCCAAGCACAATTCCCGCCCCTTCATGTTTGCGGCGGCGATTCCCCCGGCCAGCTGCGCGGTGGCGCTGGCGTCCCTGCGCTACATCGAGGCGCATCCCGAGATCGTCTCCCGCCTTGCCCACATCAGCAACTACTGCCGCGAGGCCATGAAGAAGCGCGGCGTGCCGATCATCGAGGCCACCACGCCCATCGTGCCCGTGTACACCTACGAGCCGGTGCGCACGCTGACCGTGGCCAAGACGCTCTTTGACGAGGGCGTGTACGTCAACCCCGTGCTGCCCCCGGCCGCGCCCAAGGAGGGCTGCCTGCTGCGTGTAAGCTGCATGGCATCGCTGACCGAGGCGCTGGTGGACGAAGCCGCCGAGATCATGCAGCGCGTTCTCGAGCGCGTACAGTGAGGCCCGTACAGTGAGGTCCTTATAATGGAAAAGATAGTTGTCATCACCGGCGGCTCGAGCGGCATCGGTCTGGAGACGGCCAAAAAGCTTGCCGCAGCCGGCTGCCGCGTGTACGAACTGAGCCGCAGGGACATTTCCTTTGATTTCATGCATCACATCCGCACGGACGTGACGGACGGGGCCGCCGTGAAGGAGAGCATCGATGCTGTCGTGCGCGAGTGCGGGCGGATCGACATACTCATCAACAATGCGGGCTACGGCATATCCGGCGCGTTCGAGTATACCGACCCTGCCGACGCGCACCGCCTGATGGAGGTCAACCTCTTCGGCATGAACAACACCATCCGCGCCGCGCTGCCCCACATGCGGCGGGCAGGCTGCGGGCGCATCGTCAATCTCAGCTCGGTCGCGGGGCCGCTGCCGATCCCCTTTCAGGCGTGGTATTCCATCTCCAAGGCGGCCGTCAGCGCACTGACGATGGCGGTGGCCAACGAGGTCAAGCCCTTCGGCATCAGTGTCTGCTGCGTGATGCCGGGCGACATCAGGACCGGCTTTACCGCCGCAAGAAAGAAGAGCATCGCGGGCGACGATGTCTACGGCGGGCGCATCGAAAAATCCGTGGCCCGCATGGAGCACGACGAGCAGACGGGCATGAGCCCCGAATACGCGGGCCGCTTCATTGCCCATCTGGCGCTGAAGAAGCGCGTGGCCCCCTACAACACCATCGGCATCGTCTACAAGGGCTGCATACTGCTCAGCAAGATACTGCCCGGCAGGCTGCTGAGGTTCATACTGGGGAAGATGTACGGGTAGAACAGTGGTCAGAGAAACAGTGAAAACGGCCGACGATCGGAAGCAGAACACCGATCGCCGGCCGTTGTTTTATGGCTGCCTGACCCTTCTTCACCATTCCAGCAGTCACTGGTTACCGGTCACTGACCATTCCCCCCGTCCTGTACCTGCACAGACTGCTCTCGATGAATCGTCCATGCACATACTGGTTCAGGCACACGTCGCGGTGCCGCTCCAGCAGCTTGCGCACGCTGCTCAGCCCCACGGCGCGGTGGCCGGGCTTGCTGCTCACGGCCTCCCCCGTCAGAAAGCCCAGATCGGCATCGGCGGCATAGCTGTTGTCCAGCAGAATTTCGTCAAACTCCCCGGTGCTGTGCAGGGTCATGTTCACCTGCGGCGCGGCAGACTTCTCCGCGGCTTCCAGCGCGTTGTCGATCAGGCACCCCAGCACCTCGCAGAGCGTGTGCGAGGGCAGCGCGTCAAATTCAAAGCCGCTCTCGACGTTCAAAAAGACGGGTATTCCCTTCTCCTGCGCCGCGTCCAGCTTGTGCAGCAGCAGCGCCGTCAGCGAGGCATCCGTCAGGCGGTTGAGCGCGACCGCATTTTCATTGTTGATCAGTGCGCAGCGCCGGGTCATGGCCGTGTAGTACTGCTCGATCTGTCCGATGTCCTGCGTGAGTATGACGCCCTCCAGACCGTAGATCATGTTGGCGATGTTGTGCCGGAATTCGCGCGTGGAGTCAATCACGCGCTGATAGGCGACGTTTTGGTCCTCCAGCGTTTGGTTTTTCAGGTGCAGCTTGTACTGCCGTATATCCTGCATGCCGTAGAAGAGCAGCAGCGCCGCGACCAGCAGGTAGAGCACAATCCTCGGGAAATAGGTCACGAGCACGCTCAGAGGCGCAGACGTGTTCAGCTCGTCGTAGAGCACGCTGTCCAGCTCGCGCCCGCAGAATATCATGGCGACGATCAGCAGCGTCAGCACCAGCGCAAAGCGCAGCAGATACCAAAAACGGCTGTGCGGCCTGCGTGACGGCTTTTTCGGGGGCTTTTTGAACAGCTGCACGATCAGCAGCGGCCCCAGCATGGCAAAAGCGCTGCAGATCAGCAGCGCGGGCATGGCCTTGGGATCGATCATATAGATCTGCCGCCCCGCAAACTCCGCGGTAAGCTCAGGATGCGGTGTGAAGCCGGTGTACAGCAGTCCGCTGACGAACTCGAGTACGATCTCGCTGATGAAAGCGAAGAAAAACGCCGTCCAGTAGGCAAAGCCGCGGCGCGGATGCCAGAGTATGCGCGTGACGATCAGCAGATCCGCCGCGGTGATCGCATAGGAGATCAGCTCCCTCGGCACCCGAAAGCGCGTGTAGAGGTGGAAGACAAAATTGATGAGCGCGCATACGATCATGCGGCGCGGGCGCATGGGGCAGCTGAAAAACAGTGCGCCGAACCACGCAAAGAATGCCACGGTGATCAGGCTCGATACCAGCTCACGCACCACGTTCATGATAATCGGGAAGGAAGCCATTTACTTCGCCCCCTTCTTCATCTCTCTGCGGATTCTGCGCGAGAAGGGCAGCACGGTGCCGTGCACGGTGACGCTGTCGGCCTCGGTGTCCATCTCCGGTATGTGGGCGCGGTTGGCGATTATCGAGCGGTGAATCTGTATAAAGCCGTAGGGACGCAGCAGCTCCAGCACACCCGAGAGCGTCGATCCCCAGCTGTAATCGCCGCGGGCGGTGTGCGCCACCACGTTGCGGCCCCCGGCCTCGACATAGTAGATATCATTTGCGGGCAGCCGCACGATGCGCGAGCCGATGCGCAGCTCCACGCTCTGCGCGTCGTCTGCCGCCATGTCGCGGCAGCTGCAGACCAGGCACTCGCGCAGGGCGTTGAGGTCCACGGGCTTGAGCAGCATGTCGTAGGCGTGCACGTTCAGGCAGTCCAGCGCGTAGTTGGGATAGGCCGAGACGAACACGAAGCGGTCGCGCACGTCGCTGCGGGTGAGAGCGCGGCAGGCATCGATGCCCGTCCCGTCCGTCTCCAGACGTATGTCCAGAAAGTAGAGCGTCTTGGGCGGATTCCCCGCGGCATAGGCGTTAAGCTCCTCAAACGTGGTCGCTTCCAGCACGACCCGGGCGGGCAGGTTTTCTCTTGTAGCAATATCTTCGATCGCCCTGCGCATCTGCGCGTTGTGCGCGGGCGAGTCATCCAGCAGTACGATGTTCATGGACGGCACCTCGTTGGTTAGTGGTTAGAGCGTGTTTCTAAATTCGCCACGATGCATTTTCGGCGTCTTTGCCTGCATTTCTGCGTTGATTTCCCTTGATTTACCTCCAGTAAACCTGCGGAAAATCGCCTTGAACTGCAAGCAAATCCACTCGAAACTGCACATGTCTCATTTTAGAAACACACTCTAGGGATCAGCGGTCAGTGAAATGGTGCGGTGATGAGCAGAGACCCGAACCATTCAACTGACCGCTGACGACCATTCTACACCCAAATCCCTTCACATTCAAGATATTATTCGCTAATTCCTGCATGAGCGGTTCGCCTGATGTCACGAGCGGTTTGTCAAAAGAAGGGCAATGCGTTAAAATGATATGGGGCATGGCATGTCGTACAGACGGCAGGGGGCGGAAAATATCGTTAAGCAATTGTTAATACACAGTTTGCTGTGTACGTTAAGCATTGTTTCGTATCGCCCCCAATGTTACAATTAGATGAAATGGTGGGGGGCAAAACGCTGTTTTTGTGTTCCTCTTTTGTCATCCGTAAACGATGTGAGGCAGAACGCGAATGCAGGATATCAGACAGTATCTGAAACAGCTGGCAGACAGAGAGGGCCTTTCCCTGAAGGGGCTTTCGGACCTGCTGGGCTATAAGAGCCGGACATCGCTGGATCGCATCCTCAAGGACAGCGCGAAGCCCGAGAGCATACGCAAGCTGGAGCAGCTGCTCAATCGCCGCTTTGAGTTGACGCAGGACGAGCGCAATGCGCTGCACGCTGCGGTGCGGGTCAGCATCTACGGCGAGGAAAAGTGCCGCGCGATGCAGTACATGTGGCACTTTGTTCAGGGCGCGCAGGAGCAGCCCGAGTCCTTGCACGCCACATTGGCCGACGGTACGGCGGTGGATCTTTATGAGCGTTACGCCCATGCAAAACAGGTGAAGATCAGCCTTGTCAACGGCCAGTACATGCCGGGGCTTTTTGCCCTGCTCGGGCGCCTTTTGCAGCAGGGCAACACGCAGGTGGAGCATTTTCTTTACGTGGACCGCAACAGTGCGCGAACGGTTTGCAGTGTCTGCGCATTGATGCCCGTATTTTACGAGCCGAACTACAGCGTCTACGTCCGCCGCGAGTCTCAAAAGGACGAGAGCGGCATAAAAGGGGCGGACATGCTCATTGCGCAATGGCACGACGGCGCGGCGCACACGGACATTGTGCACCTCATGGGCACGTGTGAGGCCGTGGTGCTGAGCATGGACGATGCGCCCGCAAACCTGCCGGAGCAGCTCGGCTTCGTCAAGGACAGGTACGAACCGGCCAAGCGCAGCTACCTCAACTCTTCGGACTACATCACCTACAGCCGCGACTGCGCCGCTTTGGAGCGCGGCCGCAGCATCTGGAAGATCAAGCCGGACATCGGTGTGGACCGGATCCCCACGCACATACTCCGTCAGGCGCTGCTGGAGGGCAGCATGGAAAAGGACGGACAGTTTGACGAAATCCTGTCCCCGCTCACGGCGATATACAGGCGACGCTACGAGGATGCCTGCACCAAGCACAAGCACTGCTACACGATCTTCAAAAAGGGCGCGTTCCGCAGGTTTGTGCTCAGCGGCAGAACGAGCGATCATTTCTGGGGCATGCGCCCCTACACGATCGGAGAGCGCATCGAGATACTGCAGGCGCTGCTTGATCAGCAGAAAAACAACCCCTACGCGCACATCTTCTTTCTGAAGAACGATCAGACGCTGCGCGATGCGGAGATCAGCTGCTACGACGGCGCAGGCATACTGATACTGCCGTCGGACACCGACTACAACCTGGCCCGGGGGCACAGTGAGGTCATGGTGGCGCACGAGGGCGTGATGGCACTCTACCGCGAATTCTTCCGCGAAATACTGCTGCGCGACTACGTCACAAACGCGCAGGAGAGCGTGAGATACCTCTCGGAACTGCTCCGCGAGGCAGCAGGGCTGCAGGGGGAGCAGTGACCGGTGACCGCTCGGCAGCTCCCCTTGCAGGGGAACCAGAACCTTGCCTCCCCTGAAACGCACCGGATACCCGCTTCGCGACTGCCATAAAGGGGCGAGGGACCGCTTGCGGTGGGGGGGGGTGGACAGCTCACCACGATTTACCGTGACAAATCAAACAACAAGGAGCGTTTCGTATGCAGAAGAAAATCCTATCCGGTCTGTGCATTCTCCTGACCCTGCTTTTCCTGATTGCCTCTGGCGCATATGCGCAGGAGACGGAAAAACACTACATTGCGGACGCACAGGAGAAGGATATCAGGTTCAGAGTTGCGGACGGTGAAGATTCGGTCCGCAACGAGGAACTGCCGGAGTTCAAGAGCAAGCTCAATGAAGAAGGCTTCTACCGGCAGGGTGTCAGCGAGGATACGCTCTCTTCCAAGGAACTCGACGGCCCGACCATGACGGCGGTGCGCATGGTCACGGAGTACAACGATGACCTGATCTACTACGAGGACGGCATCTCCTATGCGCTGTACTGGCGCGTAATGGATATGCAGGGCACGCTCAAGTCGCCCGCACGCGAGAACAGCAGCGTGATGAGTATCGGCTCCCGGGGCGATGATGTCACCGAGGTGCAGAATCGCCTCAGCCGGCTGGGCTACGGCAACAAGGGCAAGGATTTCACCAAGGGCGTGTACGACGAGAAGATGCAGGATGCCGTGGACGCCTTCGTGCAGTGCAACAGCCGCGTCGAGGGGCGCGAGGACGGCATCACCGAGGCACTCTATGAGTGCATCATGGGTTCGGATGCCATGACCTACACCGCATCCGGTTCGGACAAATCCGTCGATCAGCGCGTGATGGGCTATTTCGGCGGCACGACGGCGCTGCTGGGCATGGAACTGCCGGTGTGGCTGATCTGGGTGCTGGGCTTTGTGCTGCTCTGCGTGATCGTATTCCTTCTTATACGCCTGCTGGGCGGCAAGGGTGAAAAGAAAGGGGAAACCCCCTTGGGCAGTGCGGACGAACGGGATGCCGTCCGTCCGGGCAGGGGCGAAGTGGTCTTCCGCATCGAGTACAACGGCATGCGCGTCTTCCACAAGGCCCGCATGAAGGACGTGATATTCATCGGCCGCAGCCAGGGCAGCTTCCCGCTCAACCCCGAGGACCTGTCCGTATCGCGCAAGCAGTGCGAGCTGATCCCCGACAACGGCAAGCTTCGCCTGCGCAACCGCTCGAGTCACGGCACGGTGATCAATGGTGAACGGCTGCAGAGCACGGGCAAATCGCAGGTGGATGACCGCTTCGTCCACAGCGGCGATGTGCTCGAGTTCGGCGCTCACAAGGTGACGGTATATTATCAGGAGTGAGTATGAACAGGAACAAAATTATCGTCTGCGTACTGATCGCGATACCCGTACTCTTCGGGCTGTTCCTGCTGGCGCTCAAGAACGTGCTGCTCTGCCTGCTGGGCGTGATCGTGCTGCTGTGCGTGCTGCTGCTGCTGCGCAGAATGCACCCGGAGTGGTTCACGCGCAAGCCCGAGGAGCTGCCGATGCCGCCCTCGACGGACATGCCGCCCATACCGTCCTGCGACGAGCAGCGCGTATACATGGTGCTGGCCGGGCGCACGGATTTCGGTGCGCGGCGCATCATGGTCAACAAGCCCAACTACACCATCGGCCGCAGCAACGACAATGACTTCAGCATCAACGGCGGCAAGATCAGCCGCCATCATCTGGAGCTGCGCTACGACGAACTGGAGCAGGTCTGCTATGCGGTGGACAAGGGCAGCACGAACGGCACGTTTCTCAACAGCGTGCGCATGGAGCCCCGCCGATCCTACAAGCTGGTGCAGGGCGACCACATCATGATCGACGGCCGCGACTTCACCGTCGAGTATGCGCATTTTTGAGAGACGGGATAGCAGTTACCGGTTACTGCTGACTACCCCCTTCCCATACCACCGGACAGGAGTTGAAATACTTGTATAGCGTACAGCTTAATTTCTCCGCGACCTGCAGGGACGTATTTTTCCCGGATCAGGAAAACTGGCGCTTCAGCATCGTTCTGGGCCAGAACGAGACGGGCTGGGACAGCGACGTGTGCATACTTGCGCGCTCGCTGGACGGCAATGTCTTCATCAGGCCCCAGGCGCCCCTGTGCTGGCCGCAGGGCGGACACAGGGAGCACGAGCTCAAGGGCGAGATGAGCAACTTCACGATCCAAAATGCCGACAACGGCAAGGAGATCCGCCTGGTCTTCATGCTCTGCGAGCGTGAGTGGCTGCGCTTTGAGAAATTCCGCCTGCCCGCCCGCCGCCTGGTGATCGGCCGCAGCGACAAGGCCGACATCCATGACGGCAGCAACTGGATGAGTGGTGAACACGGCATACTCAACCGCGGCCGCGACGGCGTGGCCAAGTTCCAGGATGCCTCCTCCAACGGCAGCTATTACAACGGCCGCAACCTGCACGGCGCGGTCGTGAGGCTGAACGTGGGCGATATACTGACCTTCCCCTCCGGCCTGAAGCTGGTGTACCTGGGCGACTGCATTGCCGTCAACCGCACGCGCACGAGCACGCGCCCGAAGCTTGATGTGTGGACGCCGCCCAAGGAGCCGCCGCGCAATGAGGACGAGGAAAAGCCCGCATACAGCGTCACGGAGGAATTCCTGCGTGCGCCGCGCATGCTTAAAAAGACCGAGGCGGTGGACACCGAGATCGAGCCGCCGATCGCCAAGGCCAACCAGCAATACCAGCCCCTGCTGCTTCAGCTCGGCCCGTCCATGACGATGGTGCTGCCGATGCTCATGGGCACGGTCGTGGCCGGCCGCAGCGGCATGATGTCCAGCGGACTTGTCATGATCGGCACGTCCTCCGCGCTGGCGGTCATGTGGGGTCTGGTCAACCGCAACTACCGCAAAAAGCAGGAGACGCAGATCGAGCGCCGCCGTCGCGAGATGTACATCCGCTACATTTCCGAGATGGAGCAGACGCTCAGGGACATGAACGCCAAGGAGCTTACGCGCCTGTGCGACACCTTCCCGAACGCGGCCCAGTGCGCCGTCATCCCCGCCCGCAGATCGGGCGAATTGTGGAACCGCATGCCCTCGCACCCGGACTTTCTGCAGATGCGCGTGGGCACGGGCGAGGTCGAGATGCCCTGCACCATCACCATACAGCCCAAGAAGCTCTCCCTGATCGACGATCCGCTGCGCGATGAGCCCAAGCGCCTCTACGACAGCTATCACTCGGTCAAGGGTGCGCCCGTGACGATCTCTCTGCGCGACGAGGCGGTCGTGGGCATACTGGGCGACATACGTGCGGTGCTCTTTGCACAGGGCATGCTGATGCAGATCGCCGCGCTGCACTCCTACCACGATGTGCGCATGGCGGTGCTGACCGAAGAGGGCAGTGCCTCCCAGTGGGAGTGGACGCGCTGGCTGCCGCACATGTTCACCAGCGAAGACCGCGAGCTGCGCATGGTGGCGCACAACCCCGATGATGTGCACGATGTCGTGGCGCATCTGGACGAGGTGCTCACCATCCGCAAGAACAGGCCCGAGGCCGCACAGAAAGACGAAAATCAGGACGGCAAGGAGGACAAGGAAGCCCTGCCCCTGCCGCATTACATCATATTCTGCACCAATCACCGCATACTGGAAGACGAGCCCATCATGCGCCAGCTGCTCACCAACCGCTGCGGCATGACGCTGATCGTGCTGGGGCGCGACATGAACCGCCTGCCCAAGGAATGCGGCGTGATACTGAACATGCGCGAGAAGGAGGGCTATCTGCACACCGCCGAGGGCGATACCTGCCGGGTGGCGTTTGAGTATCCCGACCGCGCACTGCTGTGGCAGTTCTCGCGCGAGATGGCGCCGCTGCGCGTGCGCGACGTGGCGCAGAGCGCGGCCATACCTTCGTTGGTTTCCTTCCTGGATATCTACGGCGTGCGCCGCGTGGAAGAGCTGCAGGTCTGGCGGATGTGGACGGAGAACCACACCTACGAGGGCCTCAAGTCGGTCATCGGCTACCGCGCCGGCTCCCAGCCCTTCGTGCTGGACATCTCCGACAAGTACCACGGCCCGCACGGCCTGATCGCAGGCACGACGGGTTCGGGCAAGTCGGTCATGCTGGAGACCTATATACTCTCCCTGGCACTGAGCTATTCCCCGCGCCAGGTGCAGTTCATACTGATCGACTACAAGGGCGGCGGCATGGCGGATTCCTTCCGCAACCTGCCCCACGTGGCCGGCATCATCGACAACCTGCAGGGTCCGCGCGTGATCGACCGTGCCCTGGCCTCGCTCAACGGCGAGATCCACCGCCGCGAGAAGATATTCAAGTCGGTCGGCATCAACAACATCAACGACTATGCCCGCAGGTTCGGTGAGGTGCCCGGCATGGAGCTGCCGCACCTGATCATCATCGTGGACGAGTTCGCCGAGCTCAAGAGTGAGCAGCCGGAATTCATGGCCGAGCTGGTTTCCGCCTCGCGCGTCGGCCGCTCTTTGGGCATTCACCTGATACTGGCCACGCAGAAGCCGTCCAACTCCGTCAGCGACGAAATCTGGGCGAACTCGCGCTTCCATCTCTGTCTGCGCGTGCAGACGACGCAGGACTCCATGGAGATGCTCAAGCGCCCCGATGCCGCCTACATCAAGGGCATGGGCCGCTGCTTTATCCAGATCGGCAACGACGAGATATTCGAGCAGGTTCAGACCAGCTATTCCGGCCTGGAATACAAGCCCGACGAGCCGCTGCCCGAGGAGCTGCCGCACCTGCTCACGCCCACGGGTCACGTGGTGCGCGTGCCCGAATCCAATCGCGCCGAAGTCGAGCGCATACGGCGCCTGAAGAACGGCGAGGCCGATGAAAAGGCCGAAGCGACCGAAGCGACCGGGGAAGAGAAGAAGGAAGAAAAGGTCACCCAGATGAAGGCGGTGCTGGAGCGCATCGGCGAGGTCGCCGCCGAACACGGCCTGGTGCACGACCGCATGATGTGGCTGCCCGAGCTGCCCGCACGCATCGCCCTGCGCGACTTTGCCTTCTTCCGCGCCGCCGCCTGGTGCGACGGCATCTGGCCGAATCCCGCGGGCGACATCGTCGTGCCGCTGGGCCTTGCGGACGATGTGGCGCATCAGCGCTACCTGCCCTACTGCCTGAACCTCACGCAGATGCGCAACCTGATCTGTGCGGGTCTGGCCGGCAGCGGCAAGACGGCCTTCATGCAGACGATGGTCTACTCGCTCTGCTCGCTCTACGATCCGGAGCATCTGAACATATACATCCTCAGCCTGACCTCGAAGACGCCCGGCCATCTTCGCGCCTTCCCGCAGGTGGGCGATATCGTATTTGACGGTGAAGACCTGGAGATCAGACGCTTCATCAACATGATCTATGCCGAGCACCTGCGCAGAGGCACGATCTTTGCACAGGCCTCCACGGACAGCTTCACCCAGTACAACCGGGCGCGGCTGAACCGCGGCGAAAAGGTCATGCCCGCCATCGTGATATTCGTTGACCGCTATGTGCAGCTCAAGGAGCTCTTTGCCAACGATGAGGCAACCACCGCCCGCATCCAGACCCTCATACAGGAGGGCAGCGGCCGCGGCATTCACATGGTCGTCACGGCCATGTCCAAGATGGAAGTGCCCGGCAGGCTGCACCCCTTCTTCGGCGGCATCGCGCTGCAGCAGAAGGAGCGTGCGGATTACAGCGACGTCATCGGCATGCGCGTGCCCTTTGAGATGCCCACCATCGCCGGCTTCAGCGGCCGTGCCATGGGCGTGCTGGACGAAAAAATATTCGAAATTCAGCTGGGTCTCGCCGGCGCGGCGCCCGAACACCGGGGCGAAGGCTTTGACGATATGCGTCAGCCCGAAAAGTTCGCCGTCAATGTCGCCGTGTCCGAGAGCAAGCGCACCTCGGACGTGGAGCGTGCCGAGGATCTGCAGCTCTATGCGCAGAAGCAGCGCACTTCCTGGAAGGGCACATTCCCGCCTGCCATAGCGCGTATCCCCGAAAAGCCCACATGGGAAATCTATGCCGAAATGCCTGCGGTCAAACGCATGCTCTCCGAAGACTTTGCCCTGCCCGTCGGCTACGATCAGGCGAAGGGCGAGGCGGCCGGCATCCATCTGGGGCAGGCCCAGTCGTGGATGGTCTACGGCCCGCGCCGCAGCGGTGTGACGAACTTCCTCAAGCTCACCGCCCGCATGATGCGCATGAAGAACGCCGACGTGTACGTCATCGGCGATTCCTCCTGGAAGAAGCTCTGCGGGGAAATCGGTGCCGGGTGCTTCGAGACGCAGCCGGAGATCAGCGCATTTTTGCAGGACTTTATACAGAAATACGCCAAGCCGCGCGGCCCGCTGCACAAGATGGCCGAACAGGCCGGCAAGGCGGCCGCCCGCAAGCAGGCCGCGGAGTTCACCCCCGTGTGCGTGCTGATAGACAATGCCGAGCGCCTGCAGACGCTCTTTGCAGGTGCAGACCTCGCCAAGGAGCGCCAGATAATGGAAGTGCTGCTGCGCGAGATCGCCGAGAAGCCGAACTACAACTTCTCAATCTTCATGGGCATCTCCGGCAAGACGCGCATCGTGATGGGCAACGAACCGCTCAAGAGCTGCGCGGCCCAGGGTCGCGCCATCGCGCTGGGCGGCAGGCTCAGCGACTTCGACCCCTGCGGCGTGGCCTCGGCCCTGCCTTCCAAGCTGCGTGACGCGCAGCAGGCTCCGGGCAACGGTTTCGTATTCGATAACGGCGCGGCCTTCCGCCTCGTGGTGCCGCTGGCCGAGATTGAGGAGGAATAAAGCATGCTGCCGGTCGTCATCTGCGAGCAGAATGCCGATCTGAGAAACAAGTGGCTGGGACTGCTTACGGACGTGCTCCGCAGCGAATACCCCGCACTGCGCATCGAATCCATGCTGGGCGCCGAAAAGGAGCTGCTGCGCATGGTCGAGTTCGAGGCCGGCATCATGCTGGTCGTGCTGGCGGCGGACGCACGGGTCGATACCGTCTGCGAGCTGTACGCCTCTGTCATGGCCCGCAACCGCGACAACTACGTGCTGCTGTGCGTGCACGATGTCACGGGGCTCAATGCCGTGCTCAGCCGCTGCCTGCGCCCCGCGGGCATACTGGTTGATCCCTTCCACGACGAGCAGATGCGCCAAAGCATGCAGCGCATCATCGCCGACTATGTTTCGCAGTACGCGCCGCAGGAATCCGAGACGGCGATCACCGTGCTCTCGGGCAAGACGATGCACCGCATCCGTTGCCGCGACATAACGTATCTGGAGGCCCGCGACAAGCTGGTCAACATCTGCACGAACCGCCGCATCGTGGTCGTGCGCGGCAGCCTCGCAACGCTGGAGAGCGGCCTGGGCGAGGGCTTCGTGCGCTGCCACAGGGCCTTCATCGTCAACCGCGAATGCATCGACAGCCTTGACTGCAAGGAAATGCTGCTCACGCTCAAGGACGGCGAACAGCTGCCCGTGTCGCGCTCCTGCCGCGACAGCCTGAAGAAACTGCTGCAGGGGAGTGAGAGCGATGACTGATATGTGCGTGCGGAGCGAGGAGCGCATCGTGCTGCGCTTTACAAGGAAAGAACTTTCGGCGCTTCTGTCCCTGCTGGCCCTGGGGGCGCTGCCGGGAACGGACATCGCGCCGCAGACCCCGGATGAAGAGACGCTGCAGTCCCTGCAGGAGGGCGAATGGATCGTGCGCGGCGATGGGTGCTGCATGGTCGATCGCATCGCCGCCATGGTGCTCACCAACATGGCCTGCGGCAGCGTCACGCAAACCGGGCAGAGCGAATTCGGACGCGAGATCCTCTATGGCTGCAGACAGATGTCCGCCCTGTTGACGGACAACGGCGGCAAGTGGATCAGAATAGAACCGATTGAGAAAGTGGTCAGCGGTCAGTGATCAGTTGGATGGCTTGGGTTGCTGCTCACTGTTTCCTGACCGTTATCCGCTATCCACCGGAAAGAGGTACGTTTCATGCAAAGCATTATCGTTGAAGTCTACCTGCCCGCCACGGCCGAGAGCCACGATTTCCGCCTCCCCTCCGAGGCCAAAATCGGCGATCTCACCCGCGAGATGGCGCGCATACTGGAGGCCACGCAGCTCAACCTCAGCGTGGATCCGGTGCATCCGCTGCTGTGTGAGCGCAATGCGGGCAAGATACTCATGCCCTGGCAGACGGTCGCCGAAGCCGGCTTGCGCGACGGCTCGCGATTGCTGCTGCTGTAGTCGGATACCGTATGCCGGTTCAATAAGCGATCAGGGATAAACACCATTAAACCGGACACCAACCATCGGTGGCCCATACCTCCCCTGCAAGGGGAGGGGGGATCACGAAGTGGTGGAGGGGTTCCGAGCGGAGCTCATCAGACGAAGAACACCCCGAATTCGTCCACCCCCACCAATCAACTGACCACTGACCAGCGCCCACTATCCACTTGAAAATACCGTTCGCTCCCGAAATCGCGCCATTCGTCGCATTTTGCTGGCGTGAACGGCAAAAAATGATATGATACAGTCACAGTCAAGGAACACACAACACGACACGACGGGACCCGGAAAGGAGAAAAGAAAGATGTCATTTGCAGAACTTCTCGTCAATGCGGCAGAGATCGCTGCCGCGCTCAATGCCATGAACAAGGCAATGGAAGCCTACAACGATGCTGTAGAGCAGTGCAACAAGGCCGCCGAGGAACTGGCTTCCAAGTGGGAGGGCGATGCCAAGGACGCCTTCGTGCAGCATCAGGCCACCGCCTACAGCTGGTACAAGCAGATGATCCAGACGGTGCTGAACATGATTCAGATTATCCAGCAGGCGATCGAAGCGTACACCGAGAGGGAAAGCTTCATAGCGAGCAAGATGTGAGCGAAGTTAGGCTTGTAGAAAGGAGCAGATCACATGGCAAGTTCGAAGATTCTGGTCTCAACCGAGGCAATGCAGGAAGCAATCACCAAGTACAACAGTGCGCGTGAGACGCTGCAGGATTCCTTTACGCAGCTGGACAACGCCAAGGAACACATTGATAACGTCTACAAGGGCAAGGCCTATATGGTGCTCTGTGCAAAGTACGCCGGCATCAAGGCCAATGCCGTCACCGCCGAGAACGGCATCGAGGAGAGCATCGAAGGCCTGACCAAGACCATCCAGACCATGGAGACCACCGAGACGGACATCAAGAGCAGCTATCAGGCGCTGGATGTCGGCTCCGCCCCCTCCTTCCTCCAGTAATAAACAGAAAGGTGAATGCCGATGGCAACGCATGACAGCGAAAAAGCACGCGAAGTCGCCAAAGAGATGCGCCGGGTCGCGGGCAAACTGCGCGGCGGCCGGCAGGAATACCGCTTCGCCGCAGACCGGACGCAGGCGCTCGCGGGCGCCACGGCAGTCGCCATGGATGAATACCTGCATTGGCTGATCACCGATATCGGCAGCATCGAATCGGAGATCAGCGCAATGTCCAAAGTAATGACGCGCTATGCCGACACGCTGGAGCAGCTGGACAAGCAGCTGGCAGGCAAGCTCTGAGGAGATGAACGATGAGGATTCGATGGAGCGATGACGCGGTCCGGGAGATGACCACCCGCATGAATGCGGCAACGCAGGCCCTGCAGGATGCAGCAGCACTCGGCCGCCGGGTGGAAACGCTTCTGGAGCAAGCCAACGCGGACGGCAGCAACAGCGCACTCAGGAAGATGCAGCAGCGCCTCTCGGAATGGCAGTACAGGCTGGGCAGACTGCAGACGAACACCGACACATTCTGCACGGGGCTTGCACGGGCAGGGCAGCTCATGAACGAGGCCGAAGCGTCGGCCCTGCGCCGCACACGGCAGCTGATGGCCGGCCACGGCGCGGAGATCGACAGCGGGCGCTACGGCGCGTACAGCTGGTCGAAGTCGGATGTATTTATACTGCCGCAGATGCGCGGCAGCAGCGCACCGGTTCCCGATTGGCTGAGCGCACAGGCAGATCAATTTGACAGAGACAGTTTCACCCCGACAAACGAAGGAGGAAATAATCATGACGTTTGAACTTAGCAAGGAAGGCATGAGCGAGGCGGCGAAGGCGATTCGCATCCGCATCGGTGATTTTCAGGAGCAGGCCGGGGAAACCTACAAGGCCGCGCAGACCCTGGGCAGCAGCTGGCAGGGCGATGCCTTCACGAAATTCGAAGCGAGCGTAGGCGAGTTCAAGGCCTGGGCGGACGAGATGGTGACCGTGGTCGAGCAGTACGCCGCCGCGCTGGAGAAGGGTCTGGAAGAGTACACCACCGCCGATGCCACCGCCGCAAGCTATTTCAAGAAATGAGTCTGAACGAAGAGGGACAGGCGCTGCTGGAAAGGGCGAAGCAGATGCGACAAAGCATACTGCAGATGCAGAAAAATCTGGCACTGATCCCCGACGACGAAGAACATAAGCAGCTGCGCGAGGTCAGACAGAACATGACCGCCGAGCTGGAACGCCTGGAAAACAACATCCGCCGCATGGCAGAGAAGAGCGGCAACGAAGGAGGAAAATAACATGGCACAAAACCGCATTTTGGTTGACGAAGCGGCTCTCGACGCTGCGATCAGTGATTATCAGGGCAAAAAAGCCATCATGGAAAACAGCTATCAGAAGCTGAACCAGACCGTTGAGGAGCTTAGCTCCACCTACAAGGGCGAGGCCAGTGAAGCCTTCCGCGCCCGCTTCCAGGAGATGTACCAGAACCTGTCCAAGACCACCCAGGTCATGGATGACACCATCGAAAAGCTCAAGCTCGCCCGCGACGAGTACGGCAGCCTCGAAGAAGCCGTCCAGAGCCTCATGGAAAAGATCGAAGAGTTCATGGCATTCCTCGCGTAATCGTCGAGTGAATCCCCTCGCCCGCCGCTGTGCGTTACGCACTCGTCCCACTTCGTAGCCCTGCCTCCCCTGCAAGGGGAGGGGGACCACGAAGTGGTGGAGGGGTTCCGGGCGGAGCTCATGAAACGAAGCACTCCCCGGCTTCGTCCCACTTCGTAGCCCTGCCTCCCCTGCAAGGGGAGGGGGACCACGAAGTGGTGGAGGGGTTCCGGGCGGAGCTCATGAAACGAAGCACTCCCCGGCTTCGTCCCACTTCGTAGCCCTGCCTCCCCTGCAAGGGGAGGGGGACCACGAAGTGGTGGAGGGGTTCCGGGCGGAGCTCATGAAACGAAGCACTCCCCGGCTTCGTCCCACTTCGTAGCCCTGCCTCCCCTGCAAGGGGAGGGGGACCACGAAGTGGTGGAGGGGTTCCGGGCGGAGCTCATGAAACGAAGCACACCCCGACTTCGTTCCACTCACACCATTCAACTGACCACTATCCACCAACAAGGGAGGTGTTCCGCCGTGAACGCTGTGGGCTTTGACTATGATACCCACGAGATCCGCCGCCGCGCCAAGGAAATCAAGGCCTGCCGCGACCGGGTCGCCGAGATAAGGGCGAGCGGCGTGGCCAACGTCTCCCGCGCCGTGGACGGCAACTTCGAAGGCACCGCGGCACAGGCGCTCAACGAGCGATTGACCGGGGCTCAAAAGGAGCTGGACCGCATCTGCTCCGACCTGAGCGTCATGTACAAGGCGGTCTCCGC
>CAVINP010000026.1:16218-22239 GCA_963643985.1 bacterium | reverse complement strand
GCTTCTTGCAAAAATCTCGATTTACCTCCAGTAAACCTTCGATTTTTGCAATTGCATCTAGCACAAAATTCACTGCTCAGCTTACCACCTCATTTAATCAGTGTATCCCTAAAGCTCATAGGAAGAACGGTTTATTATGTTAAAAGAACTTCGAAGTCCCGAACAGTTAAAACAGATGTCGCTGCCGCAGCTGAAGGAGCTTGCGACAGAAATTCGCCATGAACTGATCGATACGGTTTCCGAGTGCGGCGGCCATCTGGCTTCCAATCTGGGCATCGTGGAGCTGACCATAGCGATGCACTATGTATTTAACTGCCCCGAGGACAAGTTCTTCTTTGACGTCGGGCATCAAAGTTACGTACACAAGCTGCTGACCGGTCGCTGTGACGCATTTCATACGCTGCGCAAGGAGGGCGGTCTGAGCGGCTTCCCCAATACCGAGGAGAGTGACTGCGACACCTTTGCCGCGGGTCACGCATCTACGGCGATTTCTGCAGCCCTGGGCGCGGCCCGTGCGCGGGACATCCGGCACGAGAAATACAATGTGGTCAGCGTGGTCGGCGACGGTGCACTCAACGGCGGCATGTGCTACGAGGCCCTCGATGATGCGGGACAGAGCAAGACGCGCATGATCGTGATCCTCAACGACAACGAGATGTCCATATCGCGCAACGTCGGTGCCATCAGCCTTTACCTCAACGGGCTGCGCCAGAGCCGCGGCTATCGCAGCTTCAAGCGCGGCGTGCGCAGGGCGCTGGAGCATATTCCAGGCATCGGCATGCCGATATTCAAGTTCATCGAAAAACTTCGCGACGCACTCAAGTCGCTCTTTGTAGACGGGAAATTCTTCGAAGCGCTCGGCTTTACCTATGTCGGACCGATCGACGGCCACGATCTCAAACACCTGATACGCATACTGGAGCGCGCAAAGACCGACAAGCGGCCGATGCTGATCCACGTCATTACTCAAAAGGGACGCGGCTACACTCCGGCCGAGGACAGGCCTGATGCCTTTCACGGCGTCGCACCGTTCTATGTCGATTCCGGCAAGACGCGCAGTGCGGGTGTTTCGGCATTCAACGGCAAACTGGTTGCCTCAAAGCTCTGTGATCTGGCGGAGGCAGACGATCGCATATGCGTGATCACCGCTGCGATGGTCGCCGGCACGGGTATGGGCGAATTTCAGACGCGCTTTCCGAAGCGTTTCTTTGATGTGGGCATTGCGGAGGAGCATGCCGTGACGATGGCGGCAGGACTGGCTTCTGCCGGATTGCATCCGTTTGTGGCCATCTATTCAACATTCCTGCAGCGCAGCTATGACCAGATTCTGAACGACGTGTGCCGCTGCAAACTGCCCGTCACTTTCCTGCTGGATCACGGCGGTTTTGTGGGGGCAGACGGCAAGACACATCAGGGCCTCTTTGACCTGAGCTATCTGCGGACGATGCCCAATCTCATCGTTGCCGCGCCGCGCAGCTGCCGCGACTTGCTGCGCATGGTTGACCTGAGTCTGGAAACGGCCTGTCCCATGGCCATACGCTACCCCAAGGACGCCCTTGAAACCAAGGATGCGCCGAGCGGCGGTGCGGATTTCGCCGTCGGCGAATGGGAACTGCTCTTTGAGGGCAGTGATGTCATGTTCTTTGCGGAGGGGCCGATGGTGCAAACAGCGATACAGGCCGCGCTGACGCTCAACTCCCGTGGCGTTTCCGCCGGCGTGACGGATGCCAGGTTCATAAAGCCGTTGGACGAGAAAATGCTCATTGAGCAAAGCAACAGGGTGCGCGTCGTGGCCACCGTCGAAGAGAACACAGTGGTCGGCGGCCTGGGCGAAGCCGTTGCCCACGCACTGGCCGATCACGGCATACAGTTGCCGATTGAACTACTCGGTGCGGCAGATCGCTTTGTGCCGCATGCACGGGTATCGCGCCAGCGTGAAATGAACGGTCTGACGCCCGCTGCAATTTGTGAACGCATCGAGAGACGTTTAAAAACAATCGGGGAGGAAGTCCGGTGAAGAAGCGCCGTGCGGATATCGCACTGTATGAAGATCTGAATCTGGAATCCGTGACGCTGGCGCGGGCACTGATCATGGAGGGCCGCGCTTTTTGCGGAGACAACAGGATCATGAGCACCAGTGAAGGCGTACGCGAAGGCGCCGTGCTGCGGGTCAAGGGGGCGCTCGATCCCTATGTCAGCCGTGGAGCATACAAGCTCAAGCGTGCTCTGGACGTGTTCGGCATCGACCTTAACGGCCGCACCTGCGTGGACGTCGGTGCTTCGACCGGCGGCTTCACGGACGTGATGCTGCGTGCGGGTGCATCCCATGTCACCTGCGTGGATGTAGGATACAACCTTCTGGATTACCGCCTGCGCAGTGATCCGCGCGTGAGTGTCCTGGAGCGCACCAATGCGCGCCACCTCACGCCGGAACACTTTGATGTGCCGCCGGATTTCGGAGCAACGGACGTGTCCTTCATTTCCCTGAAGCTCGTGCTGCCTGCTGTGCTGCCGCTGCTGGGCGGGACGCGCGAGTTTGTGGCGCTGATCAAGCCGCAGTTTGAGGCAGCCAAGGAGGATGTGGGTGCCAAGGGAGTGGTGCGCGACCGTAATGTGCACTATCGTGTGCTGGAGGATATGCTGTCTTTTGTCTGCACGACGCCGTGGGCGGCAGTCGGCCTGGATTACTCTCCCGTGCGCGGGCCAGAGGGCAATATCGAATTCCTGCTGCACCTGCTGCCGCGCGATGCAGGACATACAGACATAGGCTGCGAAGTCATTAATGACAGAATTTTGCGGGCTTATGACAAATTTTTTAAATCAGCCCCGTAGGGCTTGTAAGTTAAAAATTGTCTGGTATATTGTATATATGGACGTGAGGTGAGTCGCTTGCAGTTTCGCAGGGTAGGTATGATTTGGAGGAGCTCCAAACCGGAAAGCCTGGCGGTTGCCGGCGAGTTAATCAGCCTTTTAGGTGAATATAATATATCTGTCGTAACGAGCGATGCGCTTTCGGATGCACTGGGTCGTCCGCGTGCGGCTTCGGAGCGGGATCTGGGTCACTGTGATCTGATTATGGTACTCGGTGGCGACGGAGCCATACTCTCGGCGCTGGACTGGGCACTGCCCGGCGATATTCCCGTCGTGGGCATCAACTTCGGTCGTCTCGGCTTTCTGACAGAAATCGATCCCTCAAGCCTGAAACAGGACATTGCTGCGCTGCTCGACGGAAAATATACGCTTGATTCTCGGACGACCATGACCATCAGGGGCTTCGATCAGCGTGATTTTTTTGCCCTAAATGAGATCGTCGTCACCCGTTCCACCCCCGCACTTCGGGTTTTATCGCTCGAAATCGAGGTCAACGGTACGCTGGTGGATCGCATTTCCGGTGACGGCCTGATCGTGGCCAGTTCCACGGGATCTACTGCGTATTCCCTCTCGGCGGGCGGTCCGATTGTCATGCCGAGTCTGGACTGCTTCGTAATCACACCGATCTGTGCACACACGATGACGGCCCGCCCTGTCGTGGTGTCGGCATCGGATCGTGTTAGCGTGCGCGTGCTCGACGATCGCGGCGGTGCCCAAGCGGTGCTGGACGGCCGCAAAAACGTGCCTCTGGTCGGCTCGAATTCACAAATCACGATTCTGCGCTCGGATATGCAGGCTCGCTTTGTTCGCCTTCACGACCGGAACTATTTCAGCTTGCTTCGGGGCAAGCTCTCCGAATGGACGCATTGAACACACTTGTTGATATAGACTGCCACGGGAAGGAAGAGCAGGATAATGAAGAGCGCGCGCCACAACCTGATTCTTGAGATCATTGAAAATAAGGATATTGAAACCCAGGAAGAGCTTGCCGAAGAACTTTTGAACCATGGCGTGAGAGTGACTCAGGCCACCGTTTCGCGTGACATCAAGGAACTTCGCCTTCTGAAGGTGCTCTCCGATCACGGCGGCTATAAGTATGCCACGGTCGAGCGCGCCGAAAAGGGCATGAATGATCGTTTTATACGCATTCTGACGGAATCCGTGATCAGCATTGAGTGCGTCGGCAATCTGATGGTGCTCAAGACACTCTCGGCCAGCGCAAATGCTGCCGGCGAAGCGATCGATTCCATGAAGTGGAATGAGGTGCTGGGTACCATTGCGGGTGACAATACGCTGCTCATTATTGCACGCTCGGAGGAGGCCGTCGAGGTCATACAGAACCGCTTCAATAATCTGGTGAAGAGATAATGCTGCTTGAACTGAACATCAAAAATATTGCCCTGATTGAATCGCTGCGCATCGAGTTTGCGCAGGGATTCAATGCGCTTACGGGCGAAACGGGTGCGGGCAAATCCATCGTGGTGGATTGCGTGAACCTTGCACTCGGCGGACGTGCGGACAGGGACATCATCCGAAACGGCACGGACAAGGGCAGTGTACAGGCCGTCTTTGACATTTCCGGCAACGCGCAGGCACTTGAAATGGCGCAGTCTCTGGGTGTGGACGTGGACGAGGGGCTTGTCAACGTCTCCCGCGAACTCAACCGCAACGGGCGCAACATCTGTCGGATCTCCGGCAGTATACTGCCGCTCTCAACGTTGAAACAATTCACGTCGCTTCTGGTTGACATTCACGGACAGCACGAGCATCAGGCGCTGATGAATCCGGCACGTCATATCGATTTTCTGGACAGCTTCGGCGATGCGCAGCATGCGTCCATCAGGCAGAATGTTGCCAAGTTGCATACCGAGCGCAGTCATACGGCCTCTGCTCTCAAGGCACTGCTCAAGGATCAGGCCGAGCGCGAGCGCCTCGTGGATATGCTTTCATTTCAGGTGAATGAAATCGAGAAGGCCCACCTCAAAACCGGTGAAGAAGAAAAGCTGCTCTCCCGCATGCGCATGCTGGAGAACGCAGAAAAGGTACAGGCAAGCCTTGATACGGCCTATCGCCTGACCTATGCGGGTGAAGGCGGCATGAGTGCTCAGGAGAGCCTGCTGCAGGCCGGAGAGCAAATGGACGGCATCGCCGATATAGACCCGAAGTTTGCCCGAATTGCGCAGGCTCTGCATGAACTCTACTATGCTGTCAACGAGATCGGCAGTGAACTTCAGTCACTGCGTGAGGACACGAGCTCCGATCCTCAGTTGCTGGAGAAGATATCCAATCGGCTCGACCTTATTTCGCGGCTTGAGCGCAAGTACGGTTCGTCTGTGGAAGAAGTGATCGCGTTCGGCAAGAATGCACGTGAGCGGCTGGAAGCTATTCAGAGCGGCGACCAGAGCGTGAGCGAGCTTAAGCGCGAACTGAAGGCACGCGATACGGCACTGCGTGCAGCGTGCGATGCACTCACCCTGTCCCGCAAACAACTGGCGACCGAGCTTGAAAGCGGTTTGCTTGAACAGCTCAAGGATCTCGGCATGGGCAAGACACGCTTCTCGGTCAGCTTCAGGACGCTCGAAAGGCCCACGGCCAACGGTCTGGACGAGGTTGAATTCCTGATATCCCCCAATCCCGGCGAGCCTCTGCGGCCACTGGCCAATATCGCCTCGGGCGGCGAACTTTCGCGCATCATGCTGGCATTGAAGGCTTTGGCGCTTGATCGCGGCGGCGTGGACAGCATGGTCTTTGACGAGATAGATACCGGCGTTTCCGGACGCATGGCGCAGGTCGTCGGCGAGAAAATGCGCATGATCGCCTCGAAAAAGCAGGTGCTGTGCGTGACGCATCTGCCACAGATCGCCGCACTGGCCGATGCGCAGTTCTGCGTGGAGAAGCATGTCGAAGGCGACCGGACGCACACGAGCGTTATAAAATTGGACGACGATGGGCGCATACGCGAGCTTTCGCGGCTGGTGGGCGGATCAAGCGACAGTCCAAGCAGTCTGGCGCATGCACAACATATGCTGGAACAAGCTCGAATGCACAAATAATTGAGCAAAAGTCAAAGGAGTTTGCATAATTCCTTTGACTTTTATATTTCTTCTTCTTCATTGACTTCATACTTTGTTTTTATCATATCATAAAACT
>CAVINP010000026.1:0-16208 GCA_963643985.1 bacterium | reverse complement strand
ATCATAAAATTTGTTCGTTATAATTTAAAACAGATATGTACGCGTAATACGATGACGATAAACTGAAGCGGTGGGACATGAATCATGCAAAGTAAATCCAAGCTGTTCAGACTTATCAAGCGTTGGCCGACGATTGTCGCGCTTGTACTGTCTTTTTGCCTGCTGATATGTCAGGCTTTTTACATTACGGGGGTCCAGAAACAAAAACGTGAACAGAACCTGGCTTGCGCGGAACTTGCAGTCAGGCAGGGCAGTGTGCATTTCAAGCAGCTGGTCAGCTCGACGTTTGACAGCATGCGTGTGGCGGCGGCCGAACTCGGTAAGAACGGTTCTGACGATGCAGAGCTTCTGGATACGTTGGCCGTATCTTCGGGAATCGCAAGGATCGCCCTCGTCAGAGACGGCGAGATGTATGCGCTGCAAAACGGCGAGCTTGTTCCGCAGGAAGATACACACACCGTCACCCGCTACGGCATCAGCAACGGCTGTGTACTGGCCGTGCAGGATGACGGCGACATTCGCCTTTGCGCGACCTGCGATGGGGGAGAACTGATCGTCTGGCCGAACATGAACAGCCTGACATCTCAACTCAACAAGTTCCCGGAAGGCGACTTTGGCTATGTCGTCTTCAATTCCATGACGGGTGATTGCCTTATCAACCATTCGGACATAGAGCAGAACTACTATGAATTTCTGATGGCACTCGTGGACGAACCGAACGGCGTAGACAGCCTGCTGCGCAACAAGAACGCCGTGACGGCTCTGAAGATCAACGGAGACAGCCATTTGAGCTATATTGCCCAGTGCAGGACGGGTTTGAGCTTCTGGAGCATGGCTTTCATTATTCCGGAAGATTCCCTGCCAAGCTCGGAGGGAACCGGTACAATGGCGCAGATTGTGGTCTTCATTGCCGTATCTCTCCTGCTCTTTATCATTACCTTCGGAGCACTTGCCGAGCTTCTCAAACTGCGCAGAAGTCAGATCAGCCGTCGCAGGCTGCTGAATGCATTCAACAGCATGGCTGACCGGGCTGTTGCACAGTCCAAGCAAGCCATCTTTGTCTATCAGCGCGACAACGAAACCGTGCCGATGATCAAGGACGGCATGGGGCTTTTGGATCCCACTGCCAAAGAGGGTCGCATACGAGACATCGTGCAGGGCTTTGGTCTGAGTCCCGAAGACGGCGAAAAACTGACGGATGCCATTCACGCACTCCAGCCCGGCGAAGAGAGCACGGTCGTATTCAGCGTCGCGGACCGCGGCGCGGAGGAACATACGCTCCAGTTTGTGCTCACGCGCATGCAGGATGAAAGCAATCTGGTCTGTGCCATCGTTCAGGATTGCACGCAGGAACGCTTCAATCGTGCCCGTGAGATCGAAGAAATACACTACGGTCAGAGCATGCGCCAGAAGGCGAACATGATCTGGCGCTACAACGTCAGCCGCGGCAACTGGCAGCTCACATTTGTGCGCGGTTTCGACCCGGCCCGTATAAATGTTGTCCGCAACGAATGGCGCAACAGTGACGAGGACATCGCCGATCTGCTGCACAAACTGCTGCACGGCGAGGATTACGACCTGTTTGCCTCCCGTATGAGTGCAGAGGCGGTTGCCGAAATGTATCACTGCGGCCGGGATGAGACAGAGATGGAGTATCGGCTGAAGGTTCCCGGAGACAGCGGCTATTCCTGGTACCGCCAAAGTATGCGCGTTTTCAGGATGCCCGAAACCAACGACATCATGGCCGATATCTATGTCATGAATGTCGATGCCGAAAAACGGGCCGAGATGGAACGCAGTGAGCGCCGACAGATTCTGCAGCAGACGCAAACGGCCCTGGGCAGCATTTTCTACGGTCTGTACTACATCAAACTGGATACGGACACATCCTATACGGTCAAGTCGCTGGGCGGCGATATGGTGACGCAGCTGGCGGATTCCTTCGAGAAGCAGTTCGCCGAGTACGTCAAATCCCGCGTTCACCCGGACGATCAGGCTCACCTGCTTGATCTGCTGACCTGCTATCGCCTCAAGCGTACACTGACGGAGCAAAAGCCTTCACTGCTGCTGAAATTCAGGCGTCGTTCCGGTGATACGTTCCGCGCCTCGACATTGATCATCCAGGCGGCACGCTTTGAAAATGCTACCGTCAGGGAGATCGTGCTTGCCCTGCGAAAGGACAACGAAGAGAACTGAAAAACGCTCCGATTTCAAGTCGAATCGAAATCGGAGCGTGTTTTTTATGACTCTATCAGCCTGCATTCACAAAACAGACCGGGGCGACCATGGTGATCGTATCGCTCACGGCACTGATGATGTGACTGCCGCTCTGACCAAGCGTGATTTCGGCAGAGCCGTTTTCATCGGTCAGTATGCCGCTCGCCTCGCCGTCAACCGTGATCTCTGCACCGATAACGGGCGTGCTGTTACCTTCCCAATCGATGCTCGTCAGCGTCAGCTTCAGGCTTTCACCGCTTGCAAGCTCAGCCCTGTTCACATCAAAACAGGCATAGGTGTCCGACCAGTTCTGCAAATCCGTATAGGCATAGGCACGAATGTACGCACCTTCCGCAACCTCGTCGTCCAGGCTCATTGCAGATACGTCGTTGACATAATAGCCGTAGCTGCCGCCGTTTTCGACGCCCCAAAGCTTCGTCAGACTCAGACCGTAGCCCTGATCCTCCGCTGCCAGACCTGCCGCAGCACCGCCTTCAAAGCCGTGTTCATGGGCTGCATAGATCGCATCATACACGGTCAGTTTGCCGTCCGCATTGACATCCGTAACCTCCAGCGCGGAATCCGTGAATACGAGCGCGCCCGTGTCATCGCTGATCACCACAGCCATCTGCTCGGCAGAGGCCACGGCAAAGACCAGCATCAAAACAATCGAAAGTGAAATGAGTTTTTTCATAGCATTATACCTCCTGCATCTAACTTTAGCACCCAATACCGCACTTTGTCAATAGTTGCGGCAGCGCTTGGCAAAGGAATATTACACGTTTGCAATGCATCATTTTTTTCGAATAAGAAGGAATTTTATATTCCTTCGGCGAAAATAAAAAAGATATGGCTCCATTCAAACATATTAGGGGGTTGATTATATTGCGAATCGGCATCATGGGCGGTACCTTTGATCCGATCCACGTGGGGCACATCGGCATATCCGTCCAAACAATGCAGGCACTCTCGCTCGATAAAGTGATGCTTTTGCCCGACGGCGATCCGCCGCACAAGCGTGCCACATCCAAGTATGACAGGCTTGAAATGTGCCGTCTGGCCGCACTCGGCCACGAAAATCTGTTCGTATCCGATGAGGAGATCGGCAGAAGCGGCGTAACATATACGGTTGATACGCTTGAGAGGCTGCACCAAAGATATCCGGATGTTGAGTGGTATTATATCATCGGGGCCGATACGCTCAGGGTATTGGATACCTGGCGCAACATCGGAAAGGTTGCCCGGCTTTGCACATTCGCAGTCTGTGGGCGGGCCGATGATCCCGGAAGCGCGGAAATGATTGAGCGCATGCAGCGTGAATTTGATGCGAAATTTGCGCTGACAGGCGTGTGCGGCCCGGATATATCCTCGACCGATGTCCGAAACCGCAGGCGCGAGGGGAAAAAGGCAGACGATCTCCTGCCGGAACGGACGGCAGAATATATACGCAGGCGCGGACTTTATCTCTGCGACCAATCCCGCGAGGAGATTCTGCGCACGCTTGACGGCCGCCTCAAGCCCACGCGCTACGTGCACACGCTGGGCGTAGCCGCCACGGCACGCCGGCTTGCACCGCGTTATGGCGTTGAAGTGGGGAAGGCCGATCTGGCGGCACTGCTTCACGATTGCGCCAAGAGCATGCGTGTGGAAGATATGCGCAAGCTGATCACGGCATCCGGCCTGGATGTTGACGGTGATGAACTTGCAAGTGACAACGTGCTTCACGCGCCCGCAGGCTGCATACTGGCCGAAAGCGAATTCGGGGTGCATGATCCGGAAATACTCTGTGCAATCCGCCGTCACACGCTGGGCGGGGCAGACATGACACCGCTGGAGAAGCTGATCTACGTCAGTGATTTCATCGAACCGGGACG
The DNA here is from genome assembly GCA_963643985.1 of bacterium. Lineage (GTDB taxonomy): Bacteria > Bacillota > Clostridia > Christensenellales > Aristaeellaceae > SFTH01. The sequence continues at coordinate 12,117 of CAVINP010000026.1, read as the reverse complement.
CACGGATTTTCCGGGCATGAACGAAGCAAGAATGCTTGCACAGACCGATTTGGATGCGGCCACGCGCAAGTGCGCGTCCCTGACGGCAGCTTATCTGCGTACTCTGGGGCTTCAGCCCCACAGGCTCACACTGGAGACTCTCAAATCATAAAAGGAGGTTTGATTCATGGTAGATTCCAAGGAACTGGCCCTCAAGGCGGCGCGTTTTCTGGACGAAAAGGGCGCCAATGACATTCAGATTCTGGAGGTGGCACATCTGACGTCCATCACCGATTACTTCGTCATCGCCAACGGCAGGAACACGCAGTCCGTCCGGACACTGGCGGAGGATCTTGAAGACAAGCTTGCGGAGCTTGACATTACGCCGCGCCGCAAGGAGGGCGAACAGGCCTCCCGCTGGATCGTGCTGGACTATGCGCACGTGATCGTGCACATCTTCCATCCCGAAGAGCGCAAGTTCTACAACATTGAGCGCCTGTGGCAGGACGGCACCAACCAACTGACCTTCATACCGCTGGATCAGCAGTAATTCAAGCTTCCAAGAGGTGGTTACAATGCAGAACAGACAGTACAATATCTATAATCCCGCCATGGAATGCATCAGCCGCGACGAGCTCACCGCAATTCAGGGCGAGCGGCTGCGCGAGACGGTCAGGCACGAGTATGACAATGTGCCGCTGTACCGCGAACGCATGGATGCGGCGGGCGTGAAGCCCGAGGATATCCGCACGCGGGAGGATCTGCGCTATCTGCCCTTCACGGAGAAGACGGATCTGCGCGACGAATTCCCTTACGGACTTCTCGCCGTACCGCGCGAGGAAATCGTGCGCATCCACGGCTCTTCCGGCACCACCGGCAAGCCGATCGTGGCGGGCTATACGCGCGGCGATGTGGAAAACTGGTCAGAGATGATGGCACGCACGCTTTCCGCAGCGGGCGCGGGCCGCAGCGACATCGTTCAGGTGGCATACGGTTTCGGCCTCTTCACCGGCGGTTTCGGCGCATTTCAGGGCGCAGACAGGATCGGTGCAATGGTGCTGCCGATGTCCAGCGGCAATACGCAGCGCCAGATCATGATGATGCGTGACATGGGAACGACGATATTGTGCTGCACGCCGTCGTATGCCGTGTTCCTCGGCGAAACGATGCGCGAGATGGGCATTGATCCCAAGCGCGATCTCAAGCTCAGGGCGGGCTGCTTCGGCGCGGAGCCTTGGTCGGAGGCCATGCGTGCGAAGATCGAAGAATTGTTGCAGGTCGACGCCTGCGACATCTACGGGCTCACCGAGATCTGCGGGCCGGGTGTCGGCTATGAGTGCCTTGCCAAGAACGGCATGCACATCAATGAGGATCACGTCATCGCCGAGATCATCAATCCGGCCACGGGCGAACCGCTGCCCTACGGTCAGGAGGGCGAGCTCGTGTTTACCACCATCACCAAGCGCGGCATGCCGATGATACGCTACCGCACGCACGATCTGTGCACGCTTACGGACGCCAAATGCGATTGCGGACGAACCTTTGTGCGCATGGGCAGAATCACGGGGCGCACCGACGATATGCTCATCATCCGCGGCGTGAATGTGTTCCCAAGCCAGATCGAGTCTGTGCTGGTGAAGATTCACGGTGTTGCGCCGCACTACATGCTCTACGCCGACCGCGAGAATTCCTCGGATACGCTGGAGATTCAGGTTGAGATGACAGAGGACATGTTCTCCGATACGGTCGCAGAAATTGAAAAGGTACGCCGCACGATCATCGATCAGGTGAAGTCTGTGGTCGGCATCGCCACACGCGTCAAGCTTGTGGCTCCCAAGTCAATACCGCGCTTTGAAGGCAAAGCCAGGCACGTAGTGGATCGCAGAAAACTTTGAAGGGAGAGTTGCAGCCATGTTTATTAAACAGATTTCCGTTTTCCTTGAGAACAAGCCCGGCACTCTGCGCGAACTGACGAATGTGCTCGGTGACGGCCGGATCGACATTCGCGAGCTCTCCGTGGCGGATACGCAGTCTTTCGGCATTGTGCGCATGCTGGTGCGCTCCGACCGCATGGATGCAGCAATGACACTGCTGAGGAAGAGCGGCTACACTGCACGGCTCAACAGTGTCATCTGTGCCGAGATCGAAGACAAGCCGAACGCCCTTTCCGGGCTGTTGGGCATCATCGAGGATGAAGGCCTGTCGGTCGAATATATCTATTCCTGCCGCCGCACGCCCGAAGGCAACGCGCTGATGGTGCTGCGTCTCTCGGAAATGGACCGCGGGCAGGAAGTACTCATCAGGCACGGCATTACTCTGCACACGCAGGAAGAGATTGACAAGTATTAATAAAGGAAAGATACCAAGATGCCAAACAAGAGAAGCGAAATGAACCCGGAATTTTGCTGGAACCTGAAGGACATATTCGAGAGCAACGAAGTCTGGAAGGCTGCGCTTGACGAAGCCGGCGCTCTGGCAAAGGACATTGCAGCCGTGGCCGGCACGCTCGGCAGAAGCAAGGCCGACCTCAAGGCAGGGCTGGACCGGTTCTATGCCGCCGCAGAGAAGATCGAGCGGGTATATGTCTATGCCATGCTCTATTCCTCTGCCGACAACGGCGACGAGACGGCACAGAACATGGTCGCCATGGCCACGCAACTCTACGTGGAATTTTCCACACAGACTGCCTTTTTGAGTCCGGAAATCCTTTCCATTGAGGAAGAAATGCTGTCGTCGTGGCTTCGGGATGAAGACATGCTGCTCTACCGCCATCGGATCGAGGACATCTGCCGCAGCCGTACACACACGCTCGGACAGAGCGAGGAGACCCTGCTGGCGATGCTCGGCGATGCCGCAGAGACGCCGCACAATGCCTTTGATATGTTCGACAGCGTCGATGTACGTTTTCCCGACCTTGCCGGTGGCAAAAAGCTGACGCACGCACTCTTCGGCAAGTACCGCGAGTCGGGTGACGTCTCCGAGCGCCGCGAGGCCTTTGAAAAGTATTTCGGCGGTTACAAAAAGTACATCAACACCATAGCCGCGCTCTATTCGGGCAGCGTAAAAATGGACTGCTACAAGGCCAAGGTACGCAAGTATCCGTCCGCGCTTGATGCGGCCCTCTTTGAGAACAACGTGCCCGCTGCGCTGTATGAGAACCTGATTGCCTGCGTGCACGACGGCATACCCTCGCTCAGCCGTTATCTGGAATTGCGCCGCAGGAAGTTGGGGCTTGAAAAGCTGAGCCTGTATGATCTTTACGTGCCGTTGGTGGCGGACATCGACAGCGAAATGTCGTATGAGCAGGCTGAAAATCTTGTATTGGATGCCCTCAAGCCGTTGGGCGAAGAATATCAGGCATTGCTGCATCGCGCATTTGATGAGAAGTGGATCGATGTGTATGAGAACGAGGGCAAGACGACCGGTGCCTTCTCCTGCGGCGTGTACGGCGCGCATCCCTATGTGCTGCTCAACTTCGCGGGCAAATATGACGACGCATTCACGCTTGCACATGAGTTGGGACATTCCATGCACTCGTGGTTCTCTTCCAAAGCTCAGACCTACGCGAACAATGAGTATGCCATATTCGTTGCGGAAGTGGCCTCGACCGTCAATGAAGTGCTGCTGACGCGCCATCTGCTGAAAACCGAACAGGATCCCCAAAGGCGATCTTACATACTCAACCACCTGCTGGAGGGCTTCAGAACGACGGTATTTCGCCAGACGCTGTTTGCCGAGTTTGAAATGCGTGCGCACGCGATGTACGAACAGGGGACACCGCTGACGGCTGCCTCGATGAATGCGCTCTATCATGAGCTCAACGAAACCTATTATCCGGCCTGCGAAGGCACGGAGTACACGGATTGCGAGTGGGCCAGAATACCGCACTTCTACCGCGCATTCTACGTCTATCAGTACGCAACGGGCTTCTGCAGCGCGGTGGCCATTGCGGATCGCATTCTGAATCACGACGGAGCAGGGGAGTACCTGCGCTTTCTGACCACCGGCGGCAGCATGTATCCGATTGATGAACTGAAGATCGCCGGCGTAGACCTGACATCACCTCAACCCATCAGGGATGCGCTGGGCATCTTTGATGATACACTCAAAGAACTGGAGACACTACTGAAATAAAAAAGCAAAGGACGGAACACCAATATGGACAACTCTGTTTTAGATGTTGTGCTGATGTTCTTCATCTACGCTTTCCTAGGCTGGTGCACTGAGGTGGCCTTTGCCGCCTGCAAAAACGGACGCTTTGTCAACCGCGGTTTCCTCAACGGGCCGATCTGCCCGATCTACGGCTTCGGGCTGGTCGGCGTGGTGCTGATGCTCAAGCCCATGCAGGGCAATCTGCTTATGCTCTACATCGGCTCGTTCCTGCTCACATCACTGATCGAACTGATCACCGGCTTTCTGCTGGAGAAGCTGTTCCACGCGAAGTGGTGGGATTATTCCAAAATGCCACTGAACATCGGCGGCTATGTCTGCCTGCTGTTTTCGCTGATCTGGGGCGCGGCTTGTCTGGCCATAGTCGAGTGGGTGCACCCACTGATTGAGGGTGCAGTCACGCACTTGCCGGATGCCCTGGTTATCATATTGGACAGCATCTTTGTGCTGACACTGATTGTTGATCTGACGGCCACGCTGGCCAGCATCCGCAAGCTCAGCGATCGCCTTGAGAAGCTGAGCGAGATCGCGGCAGAGATTCACCGCATGTCCGACGAAATCGGCTCGGGTATTGCCGATAAGACGATCAACGCCAAGGAACATCTGGATGAGATCAGCACGGGTATCGGGCAGAAAAAAGCCGACGCCAAGGAACGCATTGAGGAAATCAGCGCCGACATCGAAGCCAAGAAGGCAGACGCCAAGGAACGTATTGAAGACATCGGATCTGAGTTTGCGAACAAGACTCAGGCCGCACGCGATCGTATCAATGAAGTGCGCGACGAGAATGAACGCAAACTGGCTGAGCTGAAAGAAAAATTTGAAGCCGTCAGCATGCGTCATTACTTTGGTGAGCACCGACTGCTGGAAGCCTTCCCGAACATGAGAAGCAACAAACACGGTGAAGCACTTGATCGCCTGCGTGAAAAGCTCAAACAAAAAAGAAAATAGCCACATACACGACTCTGCCGTGCCCTACCTGCGCGTGGGGCACGGCTTCATTATGTCTTGAGTCCAATGATAATCCACAGACCTTATCCGAAATATCCACGGACAAGGTACTATAGATACCGACTTCGGATTGTTGTTTCAGAAATATTTCGAAATTATTTAAAGTCTTAAATATTCCATAAATACATTTGTCGCAGTCAAATTTAAATTCAGTTGATGTACCGGCTGTAGAATGTCTACACTGCAAAAAGGAGTTTTAGTTGCAGCGCGTCAACGGTTTCAAATCAGCACCGGAGGAGATAGTATGTCCAAAGTTATAGGCATTGATCTTGGCACCACGAATTCCTGTGTGGCCGTCATCGAGGGCGGCGAGCCTGTCGTTATTCCGAATTCGGAGGGAGCCAGAACTACGCCGTCCGTCGTCGCCTTCTCCAAGAACGGCGAACGCTTGGTGGGCCAGGTGGCTAAGCGTCAGGCTGTCACCAACAGCGAGCGCACGATCAGCTCGATCAAACGCGAGATGGGCAGTGATTACAAGGTCAACATAGATGGAAAAAAATACACCCCGCAGGAAATTTCGGCAATGATACTGCAAAAGCTGAAGACGGATGCAGAAGCCTACGTCGGCGAAAAGGTGACCGAAGCCGTCATCACCGTCCCTGCCTACTTCAGTGATGCACAGCGCCAGGCCACCAAGGATGCCGGTAAGATCGCGGGGCTGGAGGTCAAGCGCATCATCAATGAGCCGACCGCGGCGGCGCTGGCCTACGGCGTCGACAAGGAAGAGCCGCAGAAAATCATGGTGTATGACCTGGGCGGCGGCACCTTCGATGTTTCGATTCTCGATATCAATTCCGATGTCATCGAGGTGCTCGCCACGGCAGGCAACAACCGACTGGGCGGCGACGATTTCGACCAGTGCATCGTGGATTACCTTGTTGACGCTTTCAAACAGGAAAACAAGATTGACCTGCGCAAGGATCCAACCGCCATGCAGCGCGTGCGCGAGGCTGCCGAAAAGGCAAAGATCGAACTGTCCGGCATCACCGTGGCCAATATCAACCTGCCCTTCCTGACTGCCAACCGCAATGGCCCGCTTCATATGGAGACGACACTCAGCCGTGCCAAGTTCGATGAACTGACGCAGCATCTGGTGGACATGACGATGGGTCCGGTACAGCAGGCCATGGCGGATTCGGGGCTGAAGCCCTCCGACCTGTCCAAGGTGTTGCTGGTGGGCGGCTCGAGCCGCATTCCCGCCGTGCAGGAAGCCGTTAAGCGTTTCACCGGCAAGGAGCCGTTCAAGGGGATCAACCCCGACGAATGCGTTGCCATGGGCGCGGCACTGCAGGCCGGTGTCATGGGCGGCGATGTGCGCAGTCTGTTGCTGCTGGATGTCACACCGCTTTCGCTGGGTATCGAAACGGTCGGTGACGTATTCACGAAGATCATCGAACGCAACTCGTCCATACCGATACAGCGCAGCCAGATTTTCTCCACCGCTGCCAGCTTCCAGACGGCCGTGGAGGTGCATGTGCTTCAGGGCGAGCGACCGATCGCCTCTCAGAACCGTGAACTGGGACGCTTCCGTCTGGACGGCATCCGCAGAGCGCTGCGCGGCGTGCCGCAGATCGAGGTGACGTTCTCCATCGATGCCAACGGCATCGTGAACGTCTCCGCGCGTGACCTGGGTACCGGCCGTCAGCAGAACATCACCATCACGAGTTCCTCCAACATGAGTCAGGAGGACATCAACCGTGCCATCCGTGATGCTCAGACCTATGCGGCCGAGGATGCCAGGCGCAAGGACGAGGCCGAGATGCAAAACCGTGTGGACAACCTGATCTATCAGGCGGAAAGCGTGATGAAGAAGCTGAACCGCGAAGACAGGCAGCGCATGTCCGCCCTGGTGAAGGATGCCAGGCACGCACTCAAGAGCAAGGATCCCAACGCCGTGCGTACGTCCTGCACGGAGCTGGAGCGTGCGTTGAGCGCCGCAGGGCAGTCGGTCTGGAGCGATGCCGCACCAAATCAGGATGACGGCGTGTACGATGTCGAGTACAAAAAAGACGACGATAACGCTCAGTAAGTGTGATCCTTAACAATGCTGCTGTATAATCGAAGAGCGTTTTTGAAAATCTGTCGGGGAGGCGCAGACGCATGTTCGGCTATGTCATTACCAACTGCAAAACCCTCACCGAGGATCAGCAGACGCGCTTCAGGTCGCTGTATTGCGGCATGTGCCATGTGCTGCATCAGCGCTACGGCCAGCTCGGGCGCTTTACTCTGAGCTATGACATGACGTTTCTGGCGCTCGTGCTCTCCGCGCTCTACGAACCCGCGGAAGAGCAGGGCACGGAGCGCTGCCTGCCGCACCCGGTCAAAGCACATCCCTATGCGTTTACCGAGATGACGGCCTATGCGGCAGATGTCAACGTGGCGCTCGCGTATCACAAGTGTGCCGACAACTGGCAGGACGATCACAACCCTGCATTCGCGGCTGCGAAGGGGCTGCTGCATTCCGCGTACCGGAAGGTGCAGGAGCGCATTCCCGAGAAGTGCGCTGCAATCGAAGCATGGATGCAAGGCATCGCCAAGTTGGAAAATGAGGGCTGCGATCAGATCGACCTGCCCATGAATCTGACCGGCGAGGTCATGGGGCGGCTCTTTTGCCCGAAACCCGATGACTATTTTGCGCACGATCTCTATGAAATGGGTGCGGGGCTGGGGCGCTTCATCTACTTCATGGATGCCTATGACGATCTGGATTCGGACATAAAGCACAGAAAGTACAATCCGCTCAAAGATCTGCGCGACCAGAGCGATTTTGAGGAAGTGTGCAAGAGCGGTCTGACCATGATGATGGCCGACTGCGCCGAAGCATTTGAGCGACTGCCGATTGTCAAGGATGCCGATCTGATACGCAACATACTTTATTCCGGCGTGTGGGCGAAATACGGCTACATTCAGTCCCGAAAGAACAAAGGAGCACAATAATGCAGGATCCCTACAGCGTGCTGGGCGTTTCGCATAACGCTTCAGAGGATGAAATCAAAAAGGCCTACCGTACACTGGCCAAGAAATATCATCCGGATGTCAACAACGGCTCTGCCGAGGCCGAGGCGCACATGAAGGAAGTGAACGAGGCGTATTCCACCATCATGAAGATGCGCCGCGACGGCACATCCTCTACAGGCGGCAGCCAGAGCGGCTACGGCGGTTCGTCCTACGGCTACGGCGGCTCGTCCTACGGCTACGGCGGCTCGTCCTACGGCTACGGCGGCTCGTCCTACGGCTACGGCGGCGGTTCATCCTATGGCTACGGTGGTCAGCGCCAAAGCAGCTATTCCGCAGACCCCAGAATGACTTCCGCCCGCAGTTATATCCGCATGGGGCAATACCGTGAGGCGCTGAATACGCTCAACAATGTGACCGAGCGCAGCGCAGAATGGTATTTTCTGTGTGCGCAGGCCAACCTGGGGCTCGGCAACCGCGTCGCCGCACTCAATTATGCCCGTCAGGCCGCGACCATGCAGCCCGACAACTTCGAATATCAGGCACTGCTGGCACGTATTGAAGGGCGCAACAACCATTATCGGGAGTCCGGCAGCGGCTTTAACGCCCAGCAGTTCATATGCAATAATCCGCTGATGCTGTGCTGCCTGACATCGCTTCTGTGCAATTGCTGCTGCGGCAGCTGCGGCGGCGGCTATGGTGGCGGCTACTACGGCGGTGGATTCAGATAATCGGATCGGAAGGGAGTTATTATCATGTGGCAGAAATTCAAAAACAGTCTTCGTAACTTTATGACGGGCCGTCACGGTTCGGATCAGCTTTCACTGGCTACTCTGGTTCTGGGTCTTGTCCTGTCGCTGCTCACGTCCATCACCAAGATCGCCGTCTTTTACTGGCTGGGTCTGATTGCCTACTGCTGGACACTGTTTCGCATGTTCTCACGCAACAACGCAAAGCGCAGCGAGGAGAACGCGGCCTATCTGAAGTTCACGCGCAATTTCAAGACCAACGTCGGCCAGTTCTTTGTTCGCCTCAAGAATGCACGGCGCTTCAAGTATTTCCGCTGCCCGGAGTGCAAATCCCGCCTGCGTCTGCCGCGCAAGGTCGGCGAAGTGACGGTTACCTGCGGCAAGTGCCATCATCAGTTCAAGCAGAAGGCCTGACGATCGAGAATTCTTCAAGGGAGATCATACGGATGCATATTCTTATGTCAAATGACGACGGTATTTTCGCACCCGGCATTCGCGCGCTTGCCTGTGCAGCCAAGGCGGCGGGACATCGCGTCACGCTGTTCGCGCCCGATCGCCAGCGCAGTGCCGCAGGCCATTCCGCGACGCTCGATGCACAGCTTCATGTCAGGCAGGTGGAGTACCCTGACGGCATCCCCGCCTACGCCGTGGACGGCACACCTGCGGACTGCGTGCGGCTGGGCCTGTACCTGCTTTCGGATGACAGGCCGGACTGCGTCCTGAGCGGCATCAACCGCGGCTCGAACCGCGGCGCGGCAATACTCTATTCCGGCACGGTCGGCGCGGCCATGGAAGGCTCGCTCTGCGGCTTTCCCGCTGCTGCGGTTTCGCTCTGCGCCTATCGCGATGACGGCTATGAAACGGCCGCACGCTACGGCATAAAGCTGGCAGAGTGGATGATGCAAAATCCCCTGCCGCTGGGCGAGATCTACAACCTGAATGTGCCGGAGGGCGAGGTGCGTGGCATTCGCGCTGCGACGATCTCCAACGAATACATATTTCCCCCGAAGTACAAGTTGCAGGACGGCGGCTATGTGCTCGACCGTGATGTCGACACAATGCCCGAGACGGATGAAAACTCGGATCTCAGCGTCTGCAACGCGGGCTACGCATCTCTGTCCGTGCTGACGAGAAATGTGCTTGCTGAAAAACAGCCTGATCCGGAGACGCTTGCCAAGCAGCTGAACGATCTTGAAATCGAACGCAAATACCTGATCCGTATGCCCGACGAAGCCTTTCTGCGTTCACAGCCCGGCTGCCAAATCTGGGATATCGAGCAGCTGTATCTGGAAAACGCTGCCGACGGTGCCACGCGCAGGCTTCGCAAACTGGTCGAAAAGGGCGAGACACGCTGTTACTACACGCAGAAGCAGCGCATCGATGCCATGACGTGCATTGAAAATGAGCACGAGATTTCCGCCGAGGAATATGAAAAGCTGTGCCTTGAGGCGGATCGGACCCGAAATGTCATCCGCAAGCGCCGCTACCGCATACCGCGGCAGAAACATATGCTCGAAATCGACATCTATGATTTCTGGCAGGACAGGGCCACACTCGAGGTGGAATTGGACGATGCCGCCGAGACCGTCACGCTGCCGGACTGGATCAGTCTTGTGCGCGAGGTGACGGGCGACAAACGCTACACCAACAGAAGCCTGGCCAAGGCTGTGCCCCTCGACGATACAGCAAAGGATTGACGAAAATAAATGAAAGTTCTCTATCTCGAATGCAATATGGGCGCGGCAGGGGATATGCTTACCGCAGCGCTGAGTGAGCTTCTGCCCGATCCGGGTGCCTTTGTCGCGCAGATGAACGCCTGCGGTCTGCCTGGGCTTGAGATGCGCCGTGAGACAAGGTCGAGCTGCGGCATAGTCGGCACGCATATGTCGGTTTTGATCAACGGTGAGGAAGAGATCGTGCACGACGTGATGCCGCATGAACACGAGCATCACCTTCATGACCACGACCATGATCACAACCACGAACATCATCATGAGCACCATCACCATGCGGGGCTTCACGAGGTGCGCGACATCGTCATGCAGACAAGGCTTCCGCAGAGTGTCAAGGATGATGTTATGGCCGTCTATCAGCTGATCGCAGAGGCCGAGTCGCACGCCCACGGCAGCGAGATCGGGAGCATTCATTTTCACGAAGTCGGCATGATGGACGCGATTGCCGACATCAGCGCCGTCTGCCTGCTGATGCACCTGATTGCGCCCGATCGCGTGATCGCATCGCCACTGTGCACGGGTTTCGGTGAGGTACACTGCATGCACGGTATATTGCCCGTTCCGACACCTGCCACGGCCTACCTGCTGCGCGATCTGCCGAGCTACGCCGGTCGCGTGCGCGGAGAACTGCTCACGCCCACGGGTGCGGCACTGATCCGTCACTTCGCGGATGCCTACGAACAGCGCCCCATGATGCGCGTCAGCGTCATCGGCTGCGGCATGGGCATGAAGGAATTCGACACCGCCAATTGCGTGCGGGCCATGCTGGGCGAGACGGACGACAATGCGGACGAAGTTACTGAAATCGCCTGCAATCTGGATGATATGAGCGGTGAGGCCCTGGGCTACGCCATGGAAAAGCTGTTCGAAGCGGGCGCACTGGACGTGTATTTTACGCCCATACAGATGAAAAAGAACCGCCCCGCCGTGAAACTTTCCGCCCTCTGCAAGCCGCAGGACGAGCCGAAGATCACGGACACCATGCTGCGCCACACCACGACGCTCGGTGTGCGCATGCAGCGCATGAGGCGCACAACGCTTGAGCGCGGCAGTGAGACCGTGCACTCGCCCTACGGAGATGTTATGTTCAAGACAGCCTGCTTTGACGGCATTACCAAGAGAAAAGCGGAGTACGATTCCGTCCGGAAACTTGCCGACGAGAGCGGCAAGAGTCTGAGCGAAATACTGGATTCAATCAAAAAGACATAAAACGTCATTTTGTGCTTGCAAATCGCGTCATGTTATGGTAAAATATAAATTAACAAATTAACGTACATGACGTGACTGTTTTGCAAGGGAGACTTGACAGACATGGCAGAAACCGCTACCCTCAATCAATCAATCAATCAATCAATCAATCAATCAATCAATCGGAGATCGTCTGAATGTTTATCAAACCGATAAACCGTCGGTCATGGGTGTAATTTGCCCGTGACCGGCGGTTTTTGCGCATAAAAGGGGAAACAAATGGTTCTTCACGGAAACCTGGGGGATTGACCAACCCCACCACCGCTCACGCG
>CAVINP010000025.1:0-22466 GCA_963643985.1 bacterium | reverse complement strand
TTGGCCATCTTGGAGATGTGCAGCATGCCGTCCTTGCCGGGCGCATACTCGATGAACGCGCCGAAGGGCATGATGCGAACGACCTTGCCGTCGAAGCAGTCGCCCACCTGGGGATCCTTGGCGATGCCCTCGATGATCCGGCGTGCACGCTTGGCTGCGGCGGCATCCTCGGTGGCGATGAACACGCTACCGTCGTCTTCGATATCGATCTTCACGCCGGTCTCCTCGATGATCTTGTTGATGGTCTTGCCGCGCGGGCCGACCACTTCGCCGATCTTTTCGGGGTTGATCATGAAGGACACGATCTTGGGCGCGTACTTGCTCAGCTCGGTGCGCGGCGCGGGAATGACCTCAAGCATCTTGTCCAGTATGAACAGGCGGCCGTCATAGGCCTGAGCCAGTGCCTGACGCAGAATGGCCTCGTCGATGCCCTTGATCTTGATATCCATCTGGATGGCGGTGATGCCCTTGGTGGTGCCGGCAACCTTGAAGTCCATGTCGCCCAGGAAGTCTTCCAGACCCTGGATATCGGTCAGAACGGCCACCTTGCCGGTGTTTTCAACATCCTTGATCAGGCCCATGGCAACGCCGGCCACGGGGCGCTTGATCGGCACGCCCGCGTCCATCAGTGCGAGGGTGGAACCGCAGACGGAAGCCTGAGAGGTGGAACCGTTGGAGGACATGACCTCGGAGACCAGGCGCAGACAGTAGGGGAACTCTTCCACGGAGGGGATCATGGGCTCAAGTGCACGCTCGGCCAGAGCGCCGTGACCGATCTCGCGGCGGCCGGGGCTGCGGGTGGGCTTGGCTTCGCCGGTGGAATATCCCGGGAAATTGTAGTGATGCATGTATCTCTTGTGATCCTGCGTGCCGATGCCGTCGATGATCTGCTGCTCGGACATCGGAGCCAGGGTCGCCACGGTCATGACCTGTGTCTGGCCGCGGGTGAACACGCCGGAACCGTGCGGACGGGGCAGCACACCGACTTCGCACCAGATGGGTCGGATCTCGGTCAGCTTGCGGCCGTCGGGGCGCACGCCGTTGTCGATGATGTGGCGGCGCATAATTTCCTTTTCGATAGCATAGAGCGCATCGCCGACTTCCTGCTCGCGGCCTGCAAACTGCTCGGCAAAGTGCTCGGCCACCTCGGCCTTGACCTGTGCCTCGCGGGCATTGCGCTCGCTGCGTTCGAAGGTCTCAAACATCCAGGCAACCTTGTCATAGGCATACTCGCGCACGGCAGCCTTGACATCCTCGCCCGGCAACTGCAGCGGGAACTCACGCTTGGGAACGCCGATCTCGGCCTTAACGGTGTCAATCAGCGCAACGATCTTCTTGATTTCCTCATGAGCAAAGAGGATAGCGCCCAGCATAACCTCTTCAGAGACTTCCTTTGCACCGGCTTCGACCATCAGCACAGCCTCGGAGGTGCCGGCCACGGTCAGGTTCATCAGGGAAACTTCGCGCTGTGCAACGGTGGGGTTGACGACGTACTCGCCGTCCACATAGCCGATGTTCACTGCGCCGATGGGACCTGCCCACGGTATGCAGGAAATGGACAGGGCAGCGGACGCGCCGATCATCGCGGGGATGTCGGGGATATTGTCCTGATCCACGGACATGACGGTCGCGACCACGGCAACGTCATGGCGCATTCCCTTGGGGAAGAGCGGACGCAGAGGACGGTCGATCAGGCGGCTGGTCAGTATGGCCTTCTCGGCGGGGCGGCCTTCGCGGCGGTTCCAGGAACCCGGAATGTGGCCCACGGAATACAGCTTTTCTTCAAAGTCCACGCTCAGCGGGAAGAAGTCGATGCCCGGACGGGGCGTTTCGGCGACGGTGGCGGTCACCAGCACGCAGGTATCGCCGTAGCGGACGAAGCACGCGCCGCTGGCCTGCTCGGCATACTTGCCGAACTCAAGCGTCAGCTGTCTGCCGCCGAGTTCCATGGAATAAGACTTGAAATTCATGCTCATTGCCTCCTTGGTCGGGTATATTGGCTTGCGGTCTGTTTTTTCCAACACTCCCTTGGGCAACGCGCTGTGTACAGACGCACGCCTGCGGAAAACCACTTCCGCATCCTAGCGTCCACACACGGCGCACAAACCGCTGCGGATACAAACATTGTTATTACGCATGAAACGCCGCCGCTCGAATCTGTACGGGCGGCGGCGCGTTCGGCTCAGATGAGACGGGCGTCGGCTCGCATTACTTGCGCAGGCCGAGCTTTGCGATCAGAGCACGATAGCTTTCGATATCGGTCTTCTTGAGATAGTCCAGCAGACCACGGCGCTGACCAACCATCAGCAGCAGGCCACGACGGGAATGATGGTCCTTCTTGTGCACCTTCAGATGCTCGTTGAGGTGGTTGATGCGCTCGGTCAGCAGAGCGACCTGCACTTCAGGGGAACCGGTGTCGCCTTCGTGGCGGCCGTAGGCATTGATGATTTCCTGCTTGGTCATGGTTTTTTCCTCCTGTTTCTTTTGCGCGCAAACTCAGAGCGCCGTCGGAGTGTTTCGGCAGTCCGGGTATGCGTGATTTGTGGCATATTCACTTGCCATCCTTGGTATTTTACCATATGCGGCGGCATTTGTAAACGTGCCCGGCAAAATTTCAGAAAGTTTAACAGCCCGGGACGGCCTTGAATTTTAATGTCGGAATTCCTATAATGTCATTATACCTTATTCGCGGAGGAAATATCCATGCTGAATGAATTTTCACGTGAAGAGTTGCTGTTGGGATCATCGGCCATATCCCGGCTTCGTTCATGCCGCGTGGCCGTATTCGGCGTGGGCGGCGTGGGCGGCTATGTGGCCGAGGCACTCGCGCGCGGTGGTGTCGGGCAGATCGACCTGATCGACGACGACACGGTATCTCTGAGCAACATCAACCGCCAGATCATCGCGCTTCACTCCACTGTAGGCCGCGCCAAGGTCGATGTGATGGCCGAACGCATCCGCGACATCTGCCCCGAGACCGTCGTTTATCCCCATCGCATGTTCTACCTGCCCGAGACGGCCGATCGCTTTGATTTTGCACAGTACGACTATGTGGCCGATGCCATCGACACCGTTGCGGGCAAGATCGAAATCATACTGCGGGCAAAGGCGGCGGGCGTGCCGGTGATATCCGCCATGGGCGCGGGCAACAAGCTCGACCCAACGGCCTTTCACGTGGCCGACATCTCAAAGACCAAAGTCTGCCCGTTGGCTCGGGCCATGCGCACGCAACTTCGCAAGCGCGGCATAGAGCATCTCAAGGTGGTCTATTCGGAGGAAGCACCCCTGACCCCCGCCGAAAGCGACGAGACCGGCAGCAAGCGGCAGGTGCCCGGCTCCGTATCCTTCGTGCCGCCCGTTGCGGGGCTGATCATGGCGGGCGAAATCATCAAAGACATCGTGAAAGGAGACAGGACAGATGGCCAGAGAGCTTGAAAAATGGCAGATCGCCGAGCGCAGCATGATCAAGAAATACCGCAAAGAAATCTGGAACCCCTTCATCGCGGCCGTCAAGCGCTACGAGCTGATTCAAAGCGGCGACCGAATTGCCGTATGCATTTCCGGCGGCAAGGACAGCATGCTGCTGGCACTGCTGATGAAGCATCTGCAGCCCTTCAGCGACGTGCCCTTTGAGCTGGAATACATCTGTATGGACCCCGGCTACAGCCCGGAAAACCGCGCGCGGATCGAGCAGAACGCAGAACTTCTGCATCTGCCCGTCAGCTTCTTTGAGACGGACATATTCTCCTCTGCCGAGGATGCAGACAGTGAGCACCCCTGCTACCTCTGCGCACGCATGCGGCGCGGATACCTCTATGCCGAGGCCCGGAAACGCGGCTGCAACAAGATCGCGCTGGGGCATCACCTCAACGACGTCATCGAGACGGCGCTCATGTCCATGAGCTACGGTGCCCAGCTGCAGGGCATGCTGCCCCGGCTCAAGAGCACCAATTTCCCCGGCATGGAACTGATCCGACCCCTGTACTGCATGCGTGAGGATGACATCATCGCCTGGCGCAACTACAACGATCTGCACTTCCTGCGCTGCGCCTGCCGCTTCTCCGAACAGGCCGAGGCCTATGACGGCAGTTCCAAACGTCAGGAGACCAAGGAACTGATCCGCAGCATGCGCAAGGTCAACCCGAATGTCGAGATCAACCTCTTTGCCAGCCTGCACAAGGTCAACCTCGATACCCTGCCCGGCTACAAGCAGGACGGACAGATGCACAGCTTTCTGGAAAAGCTGCAGGTTAGTGAATAGTGGTCGGTGCTCAGCGGATAGTGAAATAGTGACCTGAGCCATTCATCTGACCACTGACCACTGAAAATCCTATTCTATCGATATCAGGCTCACGTTTTCCACGCCCGGGATGTGCGACAGTGCGCGGGTGGCCTCGTCCAGGCTGACCGTCATCTGCGCAATGTCCAGCGTCATCATCACGCTGGCCGTATCGCGTATGGGCATGCTCTGCGAGATGGTGAGCACACTCACGCCCAGCGACGAGAGCTGATTGAGTGAGGTCGAAAGTACGCCGATTTCATGGCTGAGCAGCATCGAAATCACGGCTTTGCGCCCCGTATCGCCGCTGTCGGGGCTGAAGATGTAGTCCTTGTACTTGTAAAAGGTGCTGCGTGAAATACCGACCTCGCGCACGGCCGCACTCACGTCGCGCACGGCCCCGGTCTCCAGAAGATTTCTGGCCTGAAGCACCTTTTCAAAATAGATGGGCAGTATCTTTTTATGTACGATCAGGAAATCGCCCTTCATGCCTGTCCCTCCTCCACAACCGTGCCCTGTGTATCCGGTCTGAGCGCCAGCGCACGCCAGTGATTTTTCATGTTCCGAAGTCCCTCTGCCATTTTCGCCTCGAAATTTTTTCCGTCCTCATATACGCACATCAATGTGGGGCCTGCGCCGCTGATGCAGAAGGCCGCCGCGCCGCTCTCAAGCGCCAGTGAACGGACATCGTCGTATTCATTTATCAGCCCTGCGCGGTAGGGCTGGTGCAGACGGTCGTTCATGGCGATCCGGATTGCCGCCGTGTCGCCCTTTTCCATGGCCCGCAGCAGCACGGCCGCGCGGGATACGTTAAATGTGGCATCCGCAAGCGGGACCTGCTTGGGCAGCGCCGCACGCGCCAGTTGGGTGGACAGTTCAAAGTCCGGGATCAGTACCAGGAAGCGCAGTTTTTCCGAGAGTGGACAGTTCATCGACAGCACGTTTTCGCCGTCCATGATCGAGGCCGTCATGCCGCCCAGCAGCGCGGGAGCGACGTTGTCGGGATGTCCCTCCAGTTCCGTGGCAAGGCGCAGCAGCACGTCCCTGTCCAGAACGTTGCCGTGCGCCGCATTGGCCGCCACCAGACCCGCCGCCAGCAGGCTTGCGCTGCTGCCAAGGCCGCTGCAGGGCGGTATGTCGCTGTATATCGACACGCGCAGCCCGCACTCGGGCAGCTTCATCTCCCGAAGTGCCCGGTAATAGGCTTTCACTGCCAGATTGTCGGAATTGCAGTATTTTGCCTCCACATTTTCGAATTCAAGCCCCTCTGCCGTCTCCTCAAAGCCGAGCCGACCGTAGAGCGTCAGTGCCAGACCGAAGCAGTCAAAGCCCGGCCCCAGATTGGCACTTGTCGCGGGAACGCGCACGTAAATCATATCTCTGCCGCCCTTTCCATGACGTAATCCATCATACCATCCACCGAAACAACATCCCTGAAGCGTTCCGTCCGCATCAGGGCATTGGCCAGCGCACGCGGCGCATTCGTGTTGCTCAGGCGTTCCATGCGCTCAAACTGCTCGGAGATGTCGCCGTCGCCGGGTGCACCCAGCGCGCCCAACACGCTCTGCGGAAACTTGTAGGGCGAGGCGGTGCTCAGCACCACCATGGGAGTCTTGCATTCACCCTTGGCTGCGATGTCCTCGGCCACCTTCCATGCTACGGCCGTATGCGGATCCATAAGGTAATGCGTATCCCTGAACACCCGCGCTATGGTGTCCTTCGCATCCGCATCGCTTGCGCAGCCGCAGTCAAAGTCCGATCGTATGGCGGACATGAGCGCGTCGGGCGCACGGTAGCAACCGTCCGCCTTGAGGCTTTCCATCAGCGAGCGCACCAGGGTGCTGTCGCAACCCGAAGCCAGATAGAGCAGCCGCTCCAGATTGCTGGAGACCAGTATATCCATGGACGGGGAGATCGTGCGCAGGAACTCGCGCCTGCGATCATAGACGCCTGTTGTGATAAAGTCGGTCAGCACGTTGTTTGCGTTGGACGCGCAGATCAGCCGCCCCACCGGCAGACCCGAGCGCTTGGCCAGATAGCCCGCCAGTATGTCGCCGAAATTGCCGGTCGGCACGCTGAAATCGACGGGATCGCCCATGCGCACCGCCCCCGCCTCCACCAGGGCAAGGTAGGCACTGTAGTAGTAGACGATCTGCGGCGCGAGCCTGCCGATGTTGATCGAATTCGCACTGGAAAGCGAAAGGTGATGGGCGCTGCAGAACGCGGGCGGAATATCGGCAAATATGCGCTTGACACCCGTCTGGGCATCGTCAAAATTGCCCTTGATGGCGCAGGCACGGACATTTTCGCCCAGGGCCGCGGTCATCTGTATGCGCTGAATGGGGCTGATACCCACCTGCGGATAGAACACCAGTATGCCCACGCCCGGCACGTCACGAAAGCCCGTGAGCGCCGCCGAGCCGGTATCGCCGCTGGTGGCGGTCAGTATCATGATCTTTTCGTCACCGCCGCGCCTGTCCATCGCGCATCTCATCAGCTGCGGCAGCACGGACAGTGCCACATCCTTGAAGGCCGCCGTGGGGCCGTGGAAGAGCTCGAGCACATACCTGTCCCCCACATGGCGAAGGGGCGCGATCTCCGGCGTATCGAACCTGTCGCGGTACGCACGCGTCACGCAGGCATCTATCTCCTCCTCGGCGTAACCCGGCAACCAGGCGGAGAGAATGCGCTTCGCCAGCGCTGCAAAATCCAGACTGCGAACCGCTTCGACCGGAATATCCGGTGCTTCCTTTAAAATATAGAGACCCCCGTCCGGTGCCATGCCGCGCAGCACCGCCTCGGGTGCGGAAACAGCGGCCCGGTCGCCGCGAGTCGAATAGAACATAGCCATATTTCAAATCTCCTTTTTGCAAAACATAACTTGCAAATCTCTTGAAAACATGATACAATGTTTTTCACAGAAATACAAGTGTTTTTATTGTAAAGACTTTTGGCGGTTTTTCCGCCGCAAACGGAGGCGTATACATACCATGAAGATAGCCATACTCGGGCTGGGCACGGTCGGCAGCGGCGTCTTTGAAGGCGTCAGATACCTGAGAAACGTCGAGGTCGCCCGCGTGCTGGATCGTCATCTGCGCACGCCTGTCAGCACCGATCGCTTTGAGGACATACTTTGCGACGGTGACATCTCCCTGATCGTTGAGACGATGGGAGGCCTTCATCCGGCCTACGAATACGCCGTGGCCGCAATACAGTCCGGTCGGCATTTTGTGACTGCCAACAAGCAGCTGGTCAGTGCCTGCGGCGCGGAGCTGGTGGCGCTGGCCCGCAGCCGCGGCGTGGCCTTCCTCTACAGCGCTGCCTGCGGCGGCGGCATACCGTTCCTGCACAATCTGGCGCTGGCCCGCTCATCCGATCACCTCACGGAGCTGGGCGGCATACTCAACGGCACCACCAATTTTATGTTGGATGCGATGACGCTGCGCGGCGCGGATTACATGGCCGTGCTCTCCGAGGCGCAGATGCTGGGCTATGCCGAGCGTGATCCCTCCGGCGATGTGGAAGGGACGGATACGATGCGTAAGCTGGTGCTGGCCTGTGCCGTGGGCTTTAACGCCTTCGTGCGTGAGGAGGACATCCCCACCTTCGGCATATCGCGCATACTGCCCTCCGACATTGCCAGTGCCGCCCGCAGGGGCTGCGTGCTCAAGCTCTGCGCCTCGGCATCTCTGGACGATGGCGGGCTGAGCGCCTGCGTAGAGCCGACGCTGGTGAGCCGGGATGCGCCGGAAGCATCCGTTCATCGCAACCTCAACTATGCCCGTTACCGCGGCGACGGCTGCGGGGAAATGAACTTCTCCGGCCAGGGCGCGGGCAAGTTGCCCACCGCCTCGAACGTGCTGCGCGACATCCGCAGCATACAGGGCGGAGGGTTCTATCTGACGGATGAGAGCTGCCGCGAGATGAATGTGCGCCGCGATGCTCTCAGGCGCTACTGTCTGCGCGTGCCGGAGGGGACCGAAGTGCCCGAAGCCTGGATCGGTACGCGGCTGACGGACGGCAAGCTGGACTTTATCGAGACCGTGGATGTACCCGTGTGGGATATGCATGCGTTTGCAAAGGAAAACTCCCGCGCATTCTTTGCGGGAATCAGGAAGGATTGATGCACTATGCTGAAGGTTGCAAAATTCGGCGGCTCGTCTCTGGCGGGCGCGGAGCAGTTCAAAAAGGTAAAGGATATTATTACCTCGGATCCGGGGCGCATGTTTGTGGTCGTGTCCGCGGCCGGCAAGCGCAGCAGCAAGGACAGCAAGATCACGGATCTGCTCTACCTGACGCACGCGCACATCAACTATGGCGTATCCTATGAAGATATATTCTCCATGATCGAGGACCGCTACTATGCCATCCGCGATGAGCTGGGCCTGAAGTTCGACCTGGAGAGCGAGTTCAGGCGGCTGCGTTCCGAGCTCAACCGTGACATCTCCGTGGACTATCTGGTCTCCCGCGGTGAATACCTGACGGCGCGGCTGATGAGCGAGTATCTGGGCTACAGCTTTGTGGACGCAGCAGAGTGTGTATTCTTCTCCTATGACGGTCAGGTCGATTTTGAGCGCACCTATGCCGCCATCGCCGAGAAGGCCGTGCGCAATCCACGCTTCGTGATGCCCGGCTTCTACGGCGCACTGCCCAACGGCCGCATCCGCGTGATGAGCCGCGGCGGCAGCGACATCACCGGCGCCATCGTCGCCAATGCACTCGACGCGGACATCTACGAAAACTGGACGGATGTTTCCGGCATACTGATGGCTGATCCGAAGGTGGTAAGCAATCCAAAGCCCATCGAGTACATCACCTATCAGGAGCTGCGCGAGCTGTCCTACATGGGCGCGTCCGTGTTGCACGAGGAATCCATACTGCCGGTCAAGGAAAAGAACATTCCGCTGAACATCCGCAACACAAACCGTCCGCAGGACGCGGGCACGATGATACTGGATCGCATCGACGATTCTCTGGCCCCCAACGGCCTGATCACCGGCATTGCGGGGCGCAGAAGCTTCACCGTGCTCACGATCTACCAGAAGCACATCTCCACCGACACGCGCATCATCAGGCGCACGCTGGAAATGCTGGAGATGTACAAAGTTGAAGTCGAGCACATCACGCTGGGCGTGGACAGTTTCAACGTCGTGCTGCCCACCGCCCAGATACGCGATCGCATCTATGACATCATCGCCGACATCAAGCGCGAGCTCAAGCCGGACCGCGTGAAGATGGACGACAACATCGCCCTGATCGCGTCCGTCGGCCGCAGGATGGTCAGCGTCCCCGGCAGTTCGGCCAAGCTCTTTGGGGCACTGGGCGAGAAAAATATCAACATCCGCATGATCGCGCAGGGCTCCGAGGAGATCAGCATCATCGTCGGCGTGGACAACAAGGACTTCGAGCGCACGATCCGCACGCTCTACGAAGGCTTTATGGGATAAGGAGGCAAAAACATGAAGAAGCAGTACAACGTGGCTATACTGGGTGCAAGCGGCGCGGTCGGTCAGCAGATGATTCGCGTGCTCGAAGAGCGCAAATTCCCCGTTGCAAAGCTGTTGCCGCTGGCCAGTGCCCGCAGCGCAGGCAAGATGATCCAATTCAACGGCGAATCCGTAGCTATTCAGGAAGCGACCGAAGCTTCCTTCAAGGGCATGGACTTCGTGCTGGGCGCGGTGAGCAACGCCATGGCACAGCACTTCGCCCCTGCCATCGTGGCCGCAGGTGCGGTGTTCATCGACAATTCCTCCGCCTTCCGCATGGTGGATGACATACCGCTGGTAGTGCCGGAGATCAACCCCGAAGACGCGTTCAGACATCACGGCATCATCGCCAATCCGAACTGCTCGACCATCATCACCATGGTGGCACTGGGCGGCATACGCCGTCTCTCCCCCATCGAGCGCATCGTGGCCTGTACCTACCAGGCGGTTTCCGGCGCGGGTGTTGAGGGCATGAACGAGCTGGAAAATCAGATTCAGGCCTACGCCAAGGGCGAGGCACTCGCGAGCAGCACCTTCCCTTGCCAAATCCTCTCCAACGTCATACCCCGGATCGGCTCCGAACTTGAGAACGGCTATACCACGGAAGAGATGAAGATGCAGAACGAGGGCCGCAAGATCATGCACCTGCCCGATCTGAAGGTCTGCTGCACCTGCGTACGCGTGCCGGTCATGCGCAGCCATTCCATCTCCGCCCAGTTCATCACACGCGATCCCATCACCGTGGAACAGGCCCGCGAGGCTGTCAGAAATGCGCCCGGCTGCGTGCTGACCGATGACCTGAACGGCCGCAACTATCCCACACCGCTTGACACGAGCGATCAGGATCTGGTGTACGTCGGCCGCATCCGCCGCGATCTGATCGATGATGAGCGCGGCCTTACGCTCTGGTGCTGCGGCGACCAGATCCGCAAGGGCGCAGCCACGAACTGCGTGCAGATCGCCGAGCTGCTGATCATGGGCTGATCAGAGGAGAGTGGCCGGTGAAATAGTTCGGCGAGCCCGATTTTACCTAAGTTTTCTTGCATGAGCCGTCCCCAAGTGCTATAGTGGTTGGGGCACAAGAAATGACCGGACACCCCAAATACGGGTGTCCGTTTTTATGTGGAGGAAGAGGCATGAACAAGATCGGTTTTGATTCCCAAAAGTACATTCAACTGCAGTCCGCCAGAATTCGCGAGCGCATCTCCCAGTTCGGCGGCAAGCTCTATCTGGAATTCGGTGGCAAGCTTTTTGACGACTATCACGCCTCGCGCGTGCTGCCCGGCTTTGCACCGGACAACAAGATCCGCATGCTGCTGGAGCTGAAGGATCAGGCAGAGATCGTGATTGCCATCAACGCCAACGACATCGAAAAGAACAAGAAGCGCGGCGACCTGAACATTACCTACGATGCGGACGTGATGCGCCTGGTGGACGTGTTCCGCAGCTTCGGCCTCTATGTCGGTGCCATCGCCATCACGCAGTACATGGGTCAGCCTTCGGCGGAAATATTCGAAACGCGCATGAAGAAGCTGGGGCTGCGTGTCTATCGCCTCTACCGCATACCGGATTATCCGGGCAACGTGGCCGGCATCGTCAGCGACGAAGGCTACGGCAAGAACGACTATATCGAGACGACGCGCTCTCTGGTGGTGGTCACCGCGCCCGGCCCGGGCAGCGGCAAGATGGCCACCTGCCTCTCCCAGCTCTATCACGAGCACAAGCACGGTGTGCAGGCCGGCTACGCCAAGTTCGAGACCTTCCCCATCTGGAATCTGCCGCTCAAGCATCCGGTAAACCTCGCCTATGAGGCTGCCACCGCCGATCTGAACGACGTGAACATGATCGATCCCTTCCATCTGGAAGCCTACGGCACCACCGCCGTCAACTACAACCGCGACATCGAAATCTTCCCCGTGCTGCGTGCGATCTTTGAGCGCATCAACGACGGTCACTGCCCCTACAAGAGTCCCACGGACATGGGCGTGAACATGGCGGGCTATGCCATCGTGGACGATGCGGCCTGCTGCGAAGCTTCCCGTGCGGAGATCATCCGCCGCTACTTCAAAAGCGCCTGCTCCCTGCGCGAAGGGCTGGCCGAGCCGAGCGAGCTGAAAAAGCAGGAGCTGCTGATGCACTCCCTGGGCATTTCTCCTGAGATGCGCTCCACCGTGCTGCCCGCGCGACGCGTTGCCGAAGCCACCGGCGGGCCTGCCACCGCCATAGAACTGCCCGACGGCCGCGTGGTGACCGGCAAGACCAGCAGCCTGCTGGGTGCATCCTCGGCGGCACTGCTCAACGCGCTCAAGGAACTGGCGGGCATTCCCGATGAGGTCAAGCTGATCTCCCCTGCCACCATCGAACCCATTCAGGAACTGAAGCTGACGCATCTGGGCAACCGCAATCCACGTCTGCACACAAACGAGGTGCTGATCGCACTCGCCATCAGCGCGGCCACCGATCCGCAGGCCGCCAGAGCCATGAATGCACTCGATCGCCTCAGCGGCTGCGAGGTGCACTCGACCGTGATCCTCTCACGCGTGGATGAGGACATGTTCAAGCGCCTGGGGCTGAACGTTACCTACGATCCGCTCTACGAGACCAACGGCCTGTATCATAAGTAATTTATTCAAAAAGGGATGGTACCGCTTACCATCCCTTTTCCATTGAAATCAAATTCTCTCAGTGACATCCGTGATTTCCGCAGCCATGCTCGCCGCAGGTATGTCCCTCTTCGCCGTGGTCGTGGTGGTCGCAATGCGCGTCCGGATCATAGTCCAGATTGCCTGCAAGCAGCGCGTCAACCGCCGCATCCGCCTCGCCGCTCACGCCGCCGTAGAGCTTTATGCCCATCCGCGCCAGCGCCGTCTGTGCGCCCGGACCGATGCCGCCGCAGATCAGCGCATCGACGCCGTGCGCGACCAGGAAGACGGCCAGTGCGCCGTGTCCGCTGCCGTTGGTGTCTGCAACCTCGCTGCCGACAATCTTGCCGTCCTGCACCTCGTAGATCTTAAACTGCTCGCTGTGTCCGAAATGCTGAAAAACCATACCGTCCTGATACGTAACCGCGATCTTCATTCAAATCGCCTCCTTACTTATATTTATAGCACTCTTTGCCCGTAAAATCAAGCCGGATTTCGCTTGATTGTGCCGTCTCGAGATGTTATACTGAAGCTGCAATACGACAAAAAGGATATGATTGCTTGATCGCGCACTACCATCTGCCCGGACTGTTCGAATTCCATAAACTCTATCGCCTGTTTCTGCCGCTCTACCGGGAGCACCGCGAATACTTCTATGACTGGTGCGACATAGCTTCGATCTACGGTGCCCCCGAAGGCTGCATCTGGGGCGGCGGGCGCGTGGGCAGCGGCAACGCCGATGCAAGGCAGGTGCTCTCCCTCGTTCGCGAATACGGCATTTCCGCGCGGCTGACGTTCAGCAATTCGTTGCTGAAAGAGGAACATCTTTCCGACCCCAAATGCAACGCGCTGTGCAGGCTCTTTGAACGGTACGGGCACAACGGCGTGATCGTTCATTCGGAACTGCTGCTGTCATACCTGAAGGCGCACTATCCCGATCTCTATTTCGTATCCTCCACCACGAAGGTACTGACAAAACCCGAGGAGCTTCTGCGGGAGGCAGAACGGGACGATTTTGCCTATGTCGTGCCCGATTTCAGGCTGAACAGGGCCTTTGACACCCTGCGCCCGATTCCGCAGAAGCTGAAGGACAAGCTCGAATTTCTCTGCAACGAATGCTGCGACTTCGGCTGCAGGGACAGAAAATCCTGCTACGAGGCCGTCTGCCGCAAGAATCTCGGCCTGGACGGACAGGAGCATGTCTGCACGTCCCCCGAGGCTGCGGCGGGCTACGTCTTCTCAAAGGCTATGAAGAACCCGGGCTTTATCGGCCCCGATGACATTCAGAACACATACCTGCCCATGGGCTTTTCGAATTTCAAGATCGAGGGCAGGAGCCTTGGCAGCGCCCTGGTACTGGAGTTTCTGCTCTGTTACATGACCAAGCCCGAATATCAGCTGATGGTGCGGGAAAAGATCTACCTTGACAATTCGCTCGACCTGTTCTGACGAAGCGGCAGATATTGATTGGTAAAACAGTGCGGTGATGAGCGGCGACCCCGTAGGACGGGCCAAGGACTAGAGTGTGTTTCTAAAATGAGACATGTGCAGTTTCGAGTGGATTTGCTTGCAGTTCAAGGCGATTTTCCGCAGGTTTACTGGAGGTAAATCAAGGGAAATCAACGCAGAAATGCAGGCAAAGACGCCGAAAATGCATCGTGGCGAATTTAGAAACACGCTCTAGGAATCAGGGAAACGACAACCCCTCCGCCTCGCTGATGCTCGGCACCTCCCCTTTCAGGGGCGGCAACCGGGGCTCATAACTTCTCTGAAAGTGGAAGCGGTGGTGGGGTTCGTCAATCTCCCAACTTCCTGCAATGAACCAAACTTCTTCCCCGAAAAAACGTGAAAAAAACGCCCCGGACAGCAGATCTCGCCGTCCGGGGCATATCATTCTTACTTGATCAGCGTAAAGTTTCTGAACACGACGGAGAGCGTGTTGGCGACGGTGGACATGGTCTTGATGAAGATGTCCAGCGCAACGCCGACGACGTCCTTGCGGGTATCGCCGACGGTGTCGCCGGTAACGGCCGCATGGTGCGCCGCAGAGCCCTTGCCGTGACCCTCCAGTGCGCCGCTCTCGATGTACTTCTTGGCATTGTCGAATGCGCCGCCGGAGTTGCCCATGAACAGCGCACGCGGTATGGCAACGATGGTCGCACCGATCAGCAGACCGCCGACGAACTCAACGCCAAAGAGGAAGCCGCCCACGATGGGGATCAGCAGCGCCATGACAGAGGGCAGCAGCATCGTCTTGAGTGCCTGACGGGCAGCCATTTCGATGCACTTGTTGTAGTCGGGCTTGACCTTTCCTTCGAGCACGCCGGGCACGGAAAGCTGGCGGTCGCCCTCATCTGCCATCAGTCTGGCAGACTCGATGGTGTTGTCGGTCAGCAGTGCGGAGAAGTACTCGATCAGTGCGCCGCCGATGATGCCGCCGGCCACGACGACGTAGCTGGCCATGTTCAGTATGGGCGTTGCGCTGTCAGCATAGGAGCCGACGTATGCCACGATCAGGGACACGGTCGCGAAGGCCGCAGAGCCGATGGCAAAACCCTTGCCGATGGCTGCGGTGGTGTTGCCCACGGAGTCGAGCTTGTCGGTGATGACGCGCACGTTGCCGGGCAGATGGCAGGATTCGGCCAGGCCGCCCGCGTTATCGGCGATGGGGCCGAAGGCATCGATGGAAACCGTCGCGCCGACGAAGGCCAGCATGCCCAGGGAGGACAGCGCAATGCCGTAGGTACCGCAGACCTTGCCGGAGATGAACAGTGCCACGCCGATCACGAGTATGGGCAGCAGGCAGGAGCGGGAGCCGATGGCGTCACCCTTGGTAATGACGAAGGCTTCACCCTC
This sequence comes from bacterium, assembly GCA_963643985.1. GTDB lineage: Bacteria > Bacillota > Clostridia > Christensenellales > Aristaeellaceae > SFTH01. The sequence goes on along the minus strand of CAVINP010000025.1, from coordinate 7,203 downwards.
GGTGGCAATCTCGGCCAGCTTGCGGGTGGGCTTGTAGTCGGTGGAGGTGTAATACTCGGTGATGGAGCCGATGGCCACGCCGCTTGCGATGCCCAGCACCGCGGCAATCCAGGGGCTGAGCCAGCCGCACTCAAAGCCGAGGTAGTCCAGATTCTTGCCCTTGAACACGATCATGGCCGCAAAGAAGCCGATCACCACGGTGAGTCCCGCGGAAATCCAGGTCGCAAGGTTCAGCTCGTGAGAGGGATTGTCGCTCATCTTGCGGAACTGCGCATAGGCCAGACCCAGCACGCAGCCCAGCAGGCCGCCGCCCGCCAGTACGATCGGGAAGATGGTGGAAGCCTTAAACGTGGCCTGGAAGGCCAGCTTGATTTCCTCCGTCAGCTCGCCGCCCATGGCGTTGTTGAACAGCGTCACGGCGATGGCGACGGATGCGGACAGGGTTGCCACGAAGCTCTCGAGCAGGTCGGAGCAGTTGCCGGCGATATCGTTGACGTTGTCGCCGATGAAGTCTGCCACGACGTTGGGCACGCGGCTGTCGTCCTCGGGCATGTCATGGCGAAGTTTGGCCAGAATGTCGGAGGAGATGTCCGCAGCCTTGGTGTAGTTGCCGCCGGCCACGCGGTTGAACATGGCCACCAGCGAGCAGCCCAGCGAATAGCAGGAGATGCGCATGATGGAGGGGTTGCACTGCAGGTTGGCAATCAGGCCGTGACCGCTTGCGCCTGCATCCACGCCGTTCCAGATCAGAAGCACCATAACCAGACCGAGCATACCGAACGCCTGAACGGCCAGACCGCTGATGCTGCCGCCGCAGAGCGCGACCTTCACGGTCTCGCCGATGGACAGGGACTCACGCGCCTTGTTGGCCGTGCGCACGTTGGCGTAGGTCGCGCTGCGCATGCCCAGCACGCAGACGATGCTGCTCATGCACGCACCCATCAGGAAGGTGATACCACTGGTCTTTTCGACAAAGAGCGAGAAGATCAGCGCGACCAGAACCACCACGACGCAGATCGTCTTGTATTCCGTCTTGAGGAATGTCGAAGCGCCGCTGCGGATGATCTCCGCCATTTCGATCATTTCCGCCGTACCTTCGCCCATTTTGCGGATACGGAAGAAATTATAGAAGATATAGGCAACCGTCAGGATTATCACTGCAAGGACAATTATCCATGCACCCATGATGCTCCCCCTCCTTGAAAATATTTTTGGGCTTTCCCTGCCCAATTACCGCTAATTATACCCCTGTATTGCGCTAATTTCTCGGAAATAAAATCATAGTTGCGTTAAATAGTGTTGAATTTTTGTATCGTTTCACGAAATCGCTGTATTTTTGTGGTACAATATCGTATAATGCCATGTAACATGGGAGGGAATGTGGTTGAAACGCATACTTCACGACATAGGGATCAGCCTGACGTTTATGGCCAGTGCCGTTGCGCTCTCTCTGCTGCTCTTCAGCACAACGGGCGACAACAACTCCTTTGCCACGCCCCTGTTCATACTGGCGGTTGCCCTGATCGCCCGCTTTACCACGGGCTTCGGCTGGGGCATAGCTGCTTCCGTCTTCTCCGTACTGTGTGTCAACTACATGTTCACCTATCCCTTCTTTGCCTTCAATCTCACGCTGGCCGGATATCCGCTCACCTTCGCAACAATGCTCGTCGTATCCGTCATCATCTCTGCACTCACCACGCAGACCAAGCGGCAGGAAAAGTTGAAATATGAAGTGCAGGCCGAAAAAATGCGTGCCAACCTGCTCAGGTCCGTATCGCACGATCTGCGCACGCCGCTGGCCAGCATTGTGGGGGCCAGCTCCGCGATGCTGGAAAACAGGGACCTCTCCGAAGCGGACAGATCGTCTCTGCTGAACGAAATCGGCAAGGATGCGCAGTGGCTGATACGCATCACCGAGAACATACTCTCCGTCACGCGCTGCAGCGGCGACAACGTAACGCTCAACAAGGAAGAGGAAGTGCTGGAGGAGATCGTCGGCAGCGCCATCGTGAAGTTCAGGAAGATGCATCCCGAGATGAACATAAGCGTCTCCCATTCCGACGAAATACTGCTGGTGCCGATGGATGCCATGCTGATCGAACAGGTCATCATCAATCTGTTTGAAAACGTGGCGGCGCACGGCGGGGGCGCGGACCGCATCCGTGTCAGTTTTGAACGCCGCAACGGCCGCGTGCTGATCTGTGTACAGGACAACGGGAAAGGCTTCAGTGCTCAGTCTCTCCCCCACCTCTTTGACGGCACGCTGCTGCACGGTGACGGGAGCGGAAAGGAACACAGGAACATGGGCATCGGCCTGAGCGTGTGCAGATCCATACTGCTCGCTCACGGCGGGGACATCTCCGCTCACAACAACGACGAGGGGGCCTGCGTCGACTTCTGGCTGCCCTGTGAGGAGAATGAAAATGAGTGCTGATACGCTGTGCAAACTGCTGATTGTAGAAGACGATGAGGGCATCGTCAAGTTTCTCAAGGCCACGCTGACGGCCAACGGCTATGATGTGATCGCCTGCAACAGCGGCAAGGCGGCGCTTGAAATGATCCCGTCGCACTGTCCGGACTGCATACTGCTGGATCTGGGGCTGCCGGACATGGACGGCAACAACATCATCCAAAGCGTACGCAAGTGGACGCGCACGCCCATCATCGTGATCTCCGCCCGCACCACCGAGCAGGACAAGGCCGAGGCACTGGACCTGGGCGCGGATGACTACCTGATCAAGCCCTTCGGCACGGTGGAGCTGATGGCCCGCATACGCACCGCCCTGCGCCACACGCGCACCACCACCGAGAGCGACGGCATTGCGCTTACGGGCAAGTACACCGTGGGCGATCTGACGGTCGATTATCGCAAGCTGCGTGTATTTCGCGGCGGTGAGGACGTAAACCTCACGCCCAACGAATTCAAGATCGTTGCACTGCTGGCCAAGCATGCCGGTCGCGTCATCACCTACAAGACGATACTCTGCGAACTCTGGGGGCCGTTTGCCAGCCGCGACAACAAGATACTGCGCGTACACATGGCCAACATCCGCCGCAAGATCGAACCGAATCCGGACACGCCCGTCTACATATTCACCGAGGTCGGCGTCGGCTACCGCATGGCCGAGGACGAATAGGCATCACAGCGACAGGAGTATATCCTTTACCTCGCGCAGTTCCCGTATTTCAAAATCGGGGACTGCGCCGCTTTTGTTTTCCTTGCCCTTCGGGTTGAACCAGATCGTGCGCAGCCCCGCATTTTTGCCGCCCTGTATATCGCTGGAGAGGCTGTCCCCGAGCATGATGCTCTCTTCACTTTTGAAATCCGGAATCTGCGCAAAGCAGCGCTCGAAGAAGGCCGGGCTCGGCTTGTCGCAGCCGATCTCCTCCGATATGAATATGCCGCAAAAATACTTCGCGATATCCGAATCCGCAATTCTCCTGTGCTGCACATTGGCATTGCCGTTGGAGACGGCATAGAGTCGATAGTCCGCATGCAGTTCCTCGAGCAGTTCACGCCCGCCATCCATGAAGGGATGTTCATAGCTCAAATACCTGCCGTAGCAGGCATTCACGCCTTCGATGTCACCCGTGATGCCCAGTTGCTCAAACAGCGTGCGAAAGCGGCCGACGAGCACCTCGTGACGGTCGATCTCCCCGCGCTCCAGGCGCTTCCAGTGGGAAAGATTGATTTCGGAATACAGTTTCAGCGTCGCATCGGTCGGCTCAACGCCGAAATCCTTCAGCGCACGTGCAACGGCGGCCCGTTCCGCCGCCGCGAAATCCAGTATGGTGTCATCCAGGTCAAGAAGTATATTTCGGATCATGTTGTTCTCCCCTATGCTTTTGATAAGCCATTATAACATAAAAAGCGGTTCAAAATTATTAATTGTAAAAAAGCCATATATGTTATATAATATTGCTATCCGATATTGTGTTCGAGGTGAAGGTATGCGAAATTTTCCTGATAAAAGCAATGCAGAATTAAACGAAGACAACATTTCTCAGATGGCACCCGCAATCGTCGTATTCCCCAAGCTGTTCTGGCGCATGATCGAACAGAAGCTGATCACGCCTGACAGCTATCCCGCCGTGGAAAAGGCGGTCAAGCGCAGCAAGAATGCCGAAATGGCGGAGGCGCTGCAAAAATACGACGTGTTTGCGTGGCTGCAGAGCATAGGCATCTACCGGAACGGCATGAAGGATGTCCGCCTGACGGAGGCCTTTCACACATCCTACAGGGAGACGCGGATCGACCCGTTTGCAAAGGAATCTGCCCGCACGGACATTCATTGGAAGGGAAGCGAACTGTGCTGTGATCCCAAGGTGATCATCTGGCTGATATCCTGCTATGCGAATGAATGGATGCGCTGCACGGGGCAGAACATCACGGCGATGGGCCTTCACGTCACTCTGGGCGACACCGAGCCAGCCATTCTCCCCCTCGCGGACGAAATCGCGGCGCTGATCAATCAAGATGATCTCAATGCCATGCTGAACGCGGCAATGGACGAGAAGAACTACCGCCATTTTCTGCTGGCCTGGGCACGCTATGCCGGTGAAGGGGACGTTGAAAAGTGGCTGGGACAGATCAAGCGTCTCGAGCGCGGCAACAGCCACGAGCGCGAAAAGGCGAAGAATATTCACGAGGCTCTTATGCTCAGCGATACCCGTGCGGCCATGCTCCATTTCGATCAGAGCGACGCGCTGGATCGCTATGCCGGACGGCGCGGGACGACGGCCATGGATATGCGTGATCAAGATATGATGCCCCGCTTCGGTCTGGATGAGCGCGGCGTCAAGCGCTACGACATCTGCGGCAGGATCATCGAGGCACGGCTCGGTGAAGATCTGACGTTTTCGCTCTTTGATGTCTCCAATCAGAGGGCACTTCGCTGCATGCCGAAGAAAAGCTACAATCCCAAGAAGGCTGCGGCTGCGGACGCGGACTATACTCAGCTCAAAGCGGACGTCAGTGCCTTTGCCGGTCAGCGTGCGGAGATACTCCGTAAAATGCACATCACGGGTGAGCGCGTCAGTGAGGGAAACTGGCACAACGTTTATCTGAACAATCCCGTGGTGCGCCGTCTGACCGAGCACATCGTCTGGCAGGATGAGAAGGGCAAAACCTTCATCGTCAACGGCGACACTCTGACCGACAGCTGCGGCGAGGCATACAGCCCCGTCGGCAGCATCGCGGTGGCGCACGTGATAACCACAGACAAAGATGACATCGAACGCTGGCAGCGGATCCTGGGCAAGACCGGCAAAACGGAGCTGTTCGAGCAAATGTGGGAACCGGTCATAGAGTTTGACACGAAGACGCTGCCCACGCGCTATACGGGGCTGCAACTGGGCATGAAGCAGCGCAACGCGCTCAAGTCGAAGCTCTCGGGCATGGGCATACGCGTGTGGTCGGATGACATGAGGCCCGCATTCGGCAGCTACCGCAAGCCCTCGTTCGGCGACCACAATACCATGCACTTCGGCAATCGGATCAGCGCAACCTATCGCATACTGAATGAGCGCAGGGAGATCGAAATCGAGAAAATGAGCATCTCCGCCTCGGACAGTCGCGAAGCCAAAGCAAGTGCCAACGCGGTCGTGCTTGAGCTGGACAAGCTGGCCGTCGGCGTGGCCATCGGGCAAAACCGCATCGACGGGCTGAGCGAGATGATACTGGATCGCTTCAACGCGCCGCAGATACTGGAGTTCATCGATCAGGCGACAAAATGCAATGCCATAGACTGCACAGCGCTGCTGCTGGATTACAAGAGGCGCCGCTACCCCGAATACGATGTCATGCAGACGTTCGTACTGGATTGGTAATACGCGGAATTTAACATCGCATTATCGTATGATATGGCATATGTTGCTTGCAAATTGTCCACATTCGGCGTACAATATAAATGTTTAAGGTATCGCATCCAAACGGTGCGATTGAAAAGGGAATTCGGTGCAAAACCGAAGCAGCCTCAGCTTACTGTGAGGGTGACGAACGCACAACATACCATTGATCGGAAGATCGAGAAGGTGTGCGATCAGGATGAACCCGAGCCAGGAGACCTGCCTTAGGCAGCAGTTCATTTTGCGAGGAAAATGAAGACTGCTTGAGACATGTTTAAAAAGGCCGTTTCCTCGTTTTCGGGGAAGCGGTTTTTTGATGGTCTCACGCAGTCGGGAGGAGGCAAACGATGAAAAAACGGATACTCGCACTGTTGCTTGCCTTGGCCATGCTCTTGAGCATGACCGGAGGCGTACTGGCAGAGGAAACCCTGCCGGCAGAACCGACCATGGTCGAAGAGGCCGTGGCCACTCAGGAAGCCGAAGAAACATCGGCACCCGAGGAAAGTGAAAGCTCTGAAGAGAGCGAAATCCCCGAGGTAACCGAAGAGACCGAAGCGCCTGTGGAGGCTGAGGAAACTCTGCCGCCCACGGTGTACGAGATCGCCGATTCGGCACTGACTTGGTCGCTGGACGGCGAGGGCACGCTGACTATCTCGGGCGAAGGCCTGATGGCGGACTATGCCGAGGGCAATCGTCCCTGGGAAAAGTATATCTCCCTTATCCGCGCACTGACCGTGGAAGAGGGCGTTCAGTCCATAGGGTCTGCGGCGTTCGCAGGCTGTGCCAATCTTGAGAAGATCAGTCTGCCGGCCACGCTTGTGTCCGTCGGCGACGAGGCCTTCAAGGGCTGTGCGGCGCTGAATGAAGTCAAGCTTGCGGGCAATACGCCTTCCGTCGGTATGGGCAACGAAGCCTTTACGGCTCTGCTGCCCGCGGCTGAGGAAGAAGCGACCGAGGAACCGACCGTAGAGCCGACCGCGGAACCGACCGTAGAACCGACCGAAGAACCGACCGAAGTCGCTACGGAAGAAACCGTCGAAGAAATCGGTGCGGCGCAGCAGGTCATCGCCCTGATCGATGCCATCGGCGAGGTCAGTGCGGATTCCGAAGCGGCCATCTCCGCCGCCGAGGAAGCCTATAATGCCCTCAGCGATGAGGACAAGGCCAACGTGACCAACTATGCCGTACTCGAAGCGGCCATGGCAGCATTCGCGTCCCTGAATGCCGAGATCATGACGGCAGACGCGACCCCCGCTGCGGACGTGAAGGTCTACGTCACCATCAACAACGCAGGACACCTCGTGCTGGTCAACGGTGCGGTGACCGTCAAGGATCTCAACAGTGACGGCGTTCTGA
>CAVINP010000024.1:0-23197 GCA_963643985.1 bacterium | reverse complement strand
CCGATTCCCTCTGCACAAAGGGAGCTGCCGTGCAATTGCGGCAGCTCTCTTTTTTATTGGTTTATCTCGGATCGCCGATATCACATCTCTTGACAAGAATGCGCTCTGCATCTACAATATATGCAGTTTGTATGGGTAAGAGGTGTTTAATGATGAAGAAATTTGTCGCGCTGATGCTGGTTTTCTCTCTTGTGTGCACATGCTGTGCACTGGGCGAAGGCGTGCGCGTGGCAGCGCTCAAGGGACCGACGGCCATGGGCATGGTGGCCATGATGAATGAAAGCGATAACTATGATTTTGAAATCTGTGCCGCGGCAGACGAAATCACGCCGAAGCTGGCCAAGGGCGAGATCGACATTGCAGCACTGCCCGCGAACCTGGCTGCCGTGCTCTATCAGCGCATGGAAGGCGAAATAGAGGTGCTGGCCGTCAATACATTGGGTGTGCTCTACATCGTCACCACCGACGATAGCGTGAACGGCATTGCCGATCTCAAGGGGCGCACGATCTACTCCGCGGGCAAGGGTGCCACGCCGGAGTACGCACTCAACTACATACTGCGTGCAAACGGTTTGGAGCCGGGCGCGGACGTAACGGTGGAATACAAGGCCGAGCACAGCGAATGCCTCTCCGCGCTGCTGAGCGATGAAGGCTCACTCGCGCTGCTGCCACAGCCGTTCATCACGACCGCGCTGAGCAAGGCCCCCGGAATGCGCGTGGCCATCGACCTCAATGCCGAATGGGATGCACTGCAAAACGGCAGCGCACTGATCACGGGCGTGGTCGTGGCCCGCCGCGTGTTCGTCCGGGACAATTCCGAAATTGTGTCCGCATTCATGGACGACTATGCTGCCTCCGTCGAATGGGTCAACGCCAATACCGCCGACGCAGCCGCGTTGATCGAAAAATTCGATATCGTGCCCGCTGCGGTGGCCGAGCAGGCCCTGCCCGCGTGCAACATCTGCTTTATCCGGGGCGAAGAGATGAAGACCAAGCTCTCCGGCTATCTCGGCGTGCTCTGTGAGGCGGATTCTGCGTCCGTGGGCGGTGCGCTGCCGGACGACGATTTCTATTATGCGGGGTAAACAAAAGATCGTGCTCAGGGTCTGCATTGCCCTGCTCTGGCTGGGGCTGTGGCAACTGCTGGCCATGTGCATCGGCCGTGACTTCATACTGTCCTCGCCGCTGCAGGTGCTCGAACGCCTGTGCTCGCTGGCGCTGACGGCCGATTTCTGGCAGGCGCTGCTCTGTTCCGCCCTGCACATACTTTCAGGCTTTGCAATCGGCCTCGTATCGGGCGTATTCACGGCGGTCTGCAGCGCACACCACCACCTGTTTCGTGAGATTATAGCACCGCTCTACGCCGTCATACGCGCCATACCGGTGGCCTCCTACGTGGTACTGGCGCTGTTCTGGCTGCCCTCGCGCAGTCTGTCCGTCTTCATATCCGCCATGGTCACCTATCCCCTGATTTATGCGTCCACGCTGGCGGAAATCGGGCGAACCGATCCGAAGATGCTCGAGATGGCACGCCTGTTTCGCCTGCCACGCGTGCGCAGAATTCTGTACTGCCACGTGTTGCCCGCGCTGCCCGGCATGGCTGTTGGCTGTGCTTCGGCCATCGGCATGGCATTCAAATCCGGCGTGGCGGCGGAGCTGATCTGCATCCCGGGCGGCACCGTCGGCGAACGGCTCTACCGCGCCAAAGTCTATCTGATGAACGGTGAACTGCTGGCCTGGACCGTGGCGCTCATACTGCTCAGCGCCGCATGCTCAAGGCTGCTGGGGTACCTGCTGCACATCTGGGAAGGGAGGCTTTGCCGTGGATCTCGCATTTGAACGTATAAGCATCGCCTTCGGGGAAAAGCAGGTGTTTGACAGTTTTTCCCGCCGCTTTGCCTTGGGCAGTGCCACCTGCATCACCGCGCCCTCCGGTCGCGGAAAAACCACGCTGCTGCGCCTGGCGGCCGGCCTGATTGTGCCCGACAGCGGACGCATTTCGGGCTTTGAATCGCAAAAAAAGAGCGCGGTCTTTCAGGAAGATCGGCTCTTTGAGCATATGACGGCAGAGAAAAACATACTGCTCTGCGCCCGCCGCGGCTTTACGAAAAACGACGTACCCACGCTGCTGACCGGGCTCGGCATTGACCCCGGCGAGGCCCGCAGCCCCGTGGCCTCGTTCAGCGGCGGCATGCGCAGGCGCATCGCCATCGCACGCGCCCTCGCCGCCGACTTTGACCTGATGCTGCTCGATGAGCCATTTGCGGGGCTGGATGCCGAAAACCGCCGCCGCGCCGCAGCGCTGATATCGCGTGAATGCGCCGGCAGGACGCTGATCTGTGCCACGCACGATGCGGGGGATGCCGATCTGCTGGGCGCGGAATTGCTTCGGATTTAGCGCAGTTTCAGGCTCACCTCGCCCGAATGCAGGCTCAGCCTTTCGCCGCCTGCCGTGTCGACGATCAGGCTGCCGTCCGCGGCAATGTCCACAGCGTGCGCCATGAACTGCTCATCTCCGCGCAGGACGAGCACATCCCGGCCGATCACGATCGAGCGTTCTCGGCTCTCGCGCAGCACCTCTTCATCGGCCAGTTTGGGCCACAGTTCCGTCAGTTCCCGCAGCAGTGCCGCCAGAAATTCCGTTCGGGACACGGCATGGCCGCAGGCATTGCTCAGGGACGTAGCCGTGTTCTCCAGTTCGTGCGGAAAGTGCATGCGACCCACATTGATGCCGATGCCCATCACGACGTATTTCAGTTTCCCTGCCTGCGCATCCATGCCTGCCTCGCAGAGTATGCCGCAGGCTTTTTTGTCATTCAGATAGACATCATTGATCCACTTGATGCCGGCCCGTACGCCCGCAACGCGCTCCATCGCCCGTGCCACGGCCACTGCCGCCATGGGCGTGATCAGCACGGCCTGTTCCGGCGCAATTTCGGGTCTGAGGATGACCGACATATAGACACCTGCCTGCCCCGGCGAATAGAAGGGTCTGGCAAAGCGGCCGCGTCCCGCCGTCTGGCGGTCGGCCAGCACCACCGTGCCGTGCGGCGCGCCCTCCGTTGCCAAAACCCTGGCGCGGTTGTTGGTGGAATCGATCTCCTCGTGATGCTCGATCACATAGCCGATGTCGCCCGGCTGCATCCCCTCGCGGACTGCATCCAAATCCAGGCGTGCTGCACGGCGATCCTGTGCCTCGCGCTTTGAAAAAACGCAGCCACAGTAGTCCTGACGGTAGAGCGCGTATTCGCGGGAAAGTTCGAGCGATCTTGCATAGCCGTTTTTCTTTTTGAAGTCCGAAGGGAGCAGCTTCACGCCGTACCTTTCGGCGACCTCCCGGCCGATCGAATTTAAACGCTCCGCATTCTTGAGCGGCGATATGGTGAGCGATGTCGTGAAGTAGTCCGCGCCGATGCCTGCCGCGTAGCGTGCCGTCGCCTCAAGGCGAAGCCTGAAGCAGATACCGCAGCGGTCGCCGCCTTCGGGATCTTCCTCGTGTCCGCGCACGGCATTGTAAAATGCCCTATCGTCATATTTTTCGCGCACGACCCGGACGTCCTGCAGCCCCATTTCGCGCACCAGTCGCTCTTCCTCGTCCGCGCGGCGCGTAAACTCCGCCTCGGGGGCAATGTTGGGGTTGAAAAAATACACGACGATCCTGAAGTCCTCGCTCAGGCGCTCCAGCACCGCGCTCGAGCAGGGCGCACAGCAGGCGTGCAGCACAAGAAGTGGCCGAAACCCGCTCCTGCGAATTTCGGCCAGCTCACGTTCCATTTCAATCTGATAATTCTGCATCCTGTTTTCCCTCTATCGGCAGGGTCGCCTCGGCGGCCTCCGGCAGCATCAGAGCTATGCGCTGATGGAGGTTCTGCACTTCAAACGTTCTGCCGCACTCGCCGCGTTCGCCGTCGAGCGTCCACTCCACGTCCTCTGCCGTCTCGATGCGGATCGAATCGGCCGTGAAGAAATCAATCATTTCGTTGTTCAGTTCGCTGCTCGTCAGCGCGGCAATCACGCGCGTCCACTGCGCGGGCGTCGTCGGGTTCTTGACCAGCAGCACTTCAAAGACGCCGTCGTTAAGGCGCACCAGATCGCGGTCGAGCTTGAGTATGCCGCCCACGGAGACGGAATTGGTGACGGAGCAGAATATGTATTCATCCTCGTAGACTCTCTCCCCCACCGTGGCCTTTACGTGTATCGGCTTGAGCGTGGGCAGATCCTTGATGCCCTCGAGCACGTAGGCCAGATGCCCCAACAGGTTCTTGCTCAGCTGGGGCGTGGTGTAGCTCGTCCTGGCAAAGGCACCGCAGGACGCCGTATAGATAAAGCTTCGCCCGTTGAACAGCCCCAGATCAAAGCGAAATGCCTTGCCGTCCACCGCGTCCGCCGCCGCATGCATGATGTCCGAGGACAGCCCCAGACTGCTTGCATAGTCGTTCGTCGTACCCGCGGGAATATAGCCCACGGGGCAGTCCACATTCGCGCAAAGCAGGCCGGCAATGGTCTCATTGAGCGTACCGTCACCGCCGATGCACACGATGCGGTCAAAGTCTGCCGCTCGCTGTTCAAGGTAGCGCGTGGCATCGCCGTTTCCGGCCGTCACGTAGCAGATGCAGTCGTAGCCGCGATCATTGTACAGCCGGATGATTTCCGGCAAAAAGCGGTTTGCTCGCCTTTGCCCTGCGCAGGGATTCAAAAGCAGCAGTAATTTCTCTTGCATGCTTCATACCTCTCTGTCTTACCATCTGTTTTGGTCATATTATCTGCGCCATGCGAAAATCCAGGCCGTCGCAGGAGACCTGGTGATAGCACAGCCCGTCTATTTCGCCTGTCACGGCCGTGCTCAGTCCCGCACCGTGCAGATGGCCGTAGACCACATGATACGCACCGTAGGCCTTGAGTATATCCGAAAAGCCCGTCTGCGCCTCGCTGCGCGGCGGGTAGTGCATCATGGCGATCAGCGGCGCGTCCGCACTCTTTGCACGCGCGGACTTGAGCGACATCTCCAGGCGCTGACGTTCGCGACGGAATATGCGTGCATCGTCCGAATCCGCCGTCTCATCCGAGGGCAGCAGCCATCCGCGCGACCCGGCAAAGAGTATGCCGTCCATGAGAAGGCTGTCGTTCTGAATGGCGAAACAGCCCGGCTGAAGAATGCCACGCAGACGTGCGATGGAACTCCACCAGTAGTCGTGATTGCCCTTGAGCAGTATCTTCCTGCCCGGCAGTGCGGCGATCCGATCCAGATCCTCGCGGGCTTCCTCCAGATGCATGGCCCAGGTCAGATCACCCGGCAGCAGCACGATGTCTTCCTCTGCCACGCGTGCACGCCAGTCTTCGCTGATGCGCTGCACATGGTTGACCCAGTGATCGCCGAATATATCCATCGGCTTCTGATGCGCCGGCATATGAAGATCCGATATGGCCCAGATCTTCGCGCTCACTTTTTCCCGCCGTTTGTGTTCTTGTCGCTCTCTGCGTTCTCTTCTTCCTCGTCATCGTCATCGCTGCCGAAGAAGGCCTTGTCTTCTTCGCTGATGGCATCTTCATCCAGATCGCTGTCGATGTCCAGCTCGATCTCGTCCATCGTGCTCACGGAGTCAATGCCGATATCGGATGCATTGGCCACGCCGTGCTCTTCATCCTGCTGGTCATCGTCGCTGCGCGAGGCAAGCTCCTTGAGGCAATAGGCGCACAGTTCCTGGCCGGGCACCACGGGATTCTCGCCGCACTCCGAGCACAGCTCGATCATCTCATCCTGTTCGTGTTCGCCTCGCACTTCGCGCCTGCAGATGGAACACATCTTTTCCGTATCCAGCATGTAATTCAGCTCGCAGCGCGGGCATTTGATCAGACCCATGACTTTTCTTCCTCCCAAAGTCGTATAAGCGTATAGCTACTCTGTTATTATACACAAAAGCGTGCAAAGCGCAAGTGATAATCTCACTTTATCGCAGTTTTTATTACAAAATATTTGCCGATTTCGGGTTTGCGCTCAGCCACCGGCCCAGATTCAGCACGTCCTGCACGTAGGTTTCGCGCAGGGACGGATTATAGATCACGGAAGCGGGGTGATACATGGGATAGAGTACAAAGCCCTCTGCCTGCAGAAAGCGGCCGTGAACCGCGCCGATGACCGCCTGTGCACCCGTCAGCGCACGCAGCGGCACATTGCCCAGCGTCACCACCGTCTGCGGGGAAACAAGTTCTATCTCGCGCCTGAGCCAGGGCAGAAAGAATTCGATCTCGCTTCTCGTTGGCGGGCGGTTGACGGTGCGCCCGGCCTTGGATGTGCGCGTGGGCCGAAATTTTACGGTGTTGGAGACGTAGAGTGCGCTCCTGTCAATGCCCGCCAGTTCCAGAAACTCATTCAGATTCTTCCCGGCCTTGCCCACAAAGGGTCTGCGCTGCAGCGTCTCCTGTTCGCCCGGAGCCTCGCCGATAAGCATCACGCGTGCGCCCACACTGCCCTCACCGTGCACCGGTATTTTTCCTTCATCCGGATAGGCCCGGGTTATGGCTGCCTCCAGCTCCGACTGCAGCCGCAGAAGTTCCGCTTGCATATGCTATTCTCCCGATTTCAGTTCCGCAAGTTTGTCACGGATCTTTTGAAAGTCCTCCCAGGCTGCACGCTTCATGCCCGGTTCGCGCAGCAGATAGGAGGGATGAAACGTGGGCATGAAATACACGCCCTTGCGCTCTATCCACGTGCCGTGCGAGCGCATGACCGACAGATTTTCACCCAGCGTATACAGGCAGGCCACCTTGCCCAGCAGCACAATCACCTTGGGCCGCACCAGCGCCACCTGCGCGCGCAGATAGTTCAGGCAGGCTGCTGCCTCGTCCGCCTCTGGGTTGCGGTTCTGCGGCGGTCTGCACTTGACCACATTGCAGATGTAGACCTGCTCGCGCTCCAGACCTATGGCGCGGATCATGCGCGTGAGCAGCTCTCCCGAACGCCCGACGAAGGGCCGCCCCTGCACGTCCTCATCGTGCCCCGGTCCCTCGCCGATGAACATCAGATCGGCCTTGGGATCGCCCTCACCGGGGACGGCGTGTGTGCGCGTTTGGCACAGGCGGCACTTGTTGCAGGACTCTATTTGAGAAAAGAGCTGATCCCAGCTGGTGCGCATTTTTCTTCCCCTCTCTATAACACAAATCCGGCATAAGCCGGATTTGCAGTATCACTCGGGCACAATGATGGCCTTCATCACGGTCTCCCAGAGCGTCTTGAACGTCACGGGCACATCGCTCTTCAGCCACGCGATCAGCGACGAGAGCAGTATGATGCACGCAATGATGACGATGATACCGGCCACAATGAACAGAAAGTCGAACATGCCGGCAAATATCTGATACTTCATCCTGCGCCGACGCACTTCTTCCCTCGTATACAGCTTTGGCACAGCATTTCGCCTCCCTCAATTTATCCCTTCCGGATCATTATACCATACCGCGCTTCAAAGTGCAAACATCAGACGCCGTATTCTATAATTTCCGTTGTTGCCGAATACTTGCTCTTGCACAGTTCCACGCGCCGCAGTTCGTTGCCGTTCGCATCCCACCAGACCTTGTAGGTGGTGGCGCGATAGCCGTTCTTGCCCTTCTGGGCCACGCTCTGTTCGCCGCTGGCCAGCGAAAAACTCATCTGATACTCCGTGTCATACGCAATGGTTTCCGTCTGCTCGCTCTCGAGCGTGATCGTGACACCGTCGGGAATGAGCTTGCCGAAAATGCCGATGCGCACCCGCCCGTCGTCCGTCAGGTAGCAGCCGATGTAGATGCGGTCGCTCGAGGTATTGGTAAAGCGCAGGTCCTTGTTGCCCCAGTCCACTGCGGCATCCTTGCCCAGATCCACATAGCTGACCGTCAGCGAGTGCGAATGCCGCTCATCAATCTGAAGATCGGCCTTCACGGCGGCGTTAAAGAGTGTGGTGGATACCTGACAGATGCCGCCGCCCACCTCTTCCACGACCTTGCTCTTGGAATAGGCCTTGGCCGTCTTGAAGCCGCGCTCCGTGGTACGTTCGCCCACGGTATCATTAAAGGAGAAGCTTTCGCCGGGTTCCAAAGCCGTGCCGTCGATCAGCGACAGCGCCAGGCGGATGTTTTCCAGACGGTTGCTCGATGAGGAAGAGGCATCCGTCACGGCATAGCTGATCATGCCGTAATTGGACGAAACGTTCTCCTGCGTGATCTCAGGCTCAATCACGTCGATCTGCATCTGCACCGAGCCGCCGCCCGCCTGCAGTGCCGCCTCGATATCCTGCACCAGCTTTTCCTGATTGAGGCTGCGCCCCTGCACCTCCGGCTCAAATTCAAAGCTGTAGGTCTGCGTGTTGAACGAGATCAGCTGCGCGTCCTGAGCCTGCGTGTCGACCTGCTGCGCTACGGACGCGGCATACTCCGCCACGATCGCTTCGTCGTAGAGCGAACGGTTGACCGTGTAGCTTGCGCCCTGGCCGCTGCCTTGGGTCATGCGGATATAACGTTCCACGAGCGAACCGCTGCGCCCCGCGCTCCACGCCGAGGAGAGCGTCTGCTGATAGTCGCTCTGATAGCCGAGCCGGGATGCGGTGACGCTCGTGCCGTCATCCAAAGTGACCGTGCTGTCGCGGTAGGCCGGCTCGATCTGTTCTTCCCAATAGGATATGGCCTGCTGCAGCGTCATCTGCGACAGGTCAATATCGTCCACCAGCGTGCCCGGGTAGAATGTCTGTTGGGAGACCACCTGTTTCATTTCGGCAAAGGCCCGGTAATTCTTCTTGAGGTGAACACCCATGGCGACGCCGCCGCAGATGATCAGCAGCAGCACAAACGTAGCAAAGGAAACGGGGTTGCGGCGCCTGCGCGGCTTTCTCGTCTGCGGACGCGGTACCTGTTTCCTCTGCTGCACTTTATCCATGCGCGGGCCTGTTTTTTGTCTGTGCGGCTGTGGGGGTGGTGCCTGCCGTATCGGCTGCACCTGGCTGTAAACGGACGAGCGCCTGCTGGCCAGCGGGTTTTCCTCTATCGTTATTTTCTTTTTGCGTGTGCCTGCTGTCTTTTTCTTGGTCATACCCGACTTGGACGACTTGACAGTGCTTTTTGTTCCGCGCACAGTCTTCTTTGCCTTTGATGTCGTCTTCGTCATACTCTCTTCCGCTCCCTTCAGGTACAGCCATTATATGGAAAACGCCCGCCTGTTTCAACCATGTGAGGTTAAAACGGCAGGCAAAAAAATCGAACGATTGTTTTTTCATCACTTCGACGGGTCAGGGTCATCCTCAAAGCCGCGCTCCTTGCGGATCTTGCGGATCTTGACCTCGTAGCCCTCTTCGCTGGGGGTATAGTAGGGCATCCCCCGGGCCTCCAGCGGCGCATACTGCTGATGCACGTAGTGGCCGGGGTAGTCATGCGCGTACTTGTAGCCGTCGCCGAAGCCCAGTTCGGACGCGCCCTTGTAGTGCGTATCGCGCAGGTGCAGCGGCACGCTCTGATAGCCACCCTTTTCGGCATCCGCCATGGCGCGGTCGATGGCCATCACCACGGAATTGGACTTGGGGCTTTCGCACACAGCAATTATCGCCTGCGCGATGGGCAGCCTGGCCTCGGGCATGCCGATGCGCTCCAGCGCACTCATGGCCGCCTCGGCCTGCAGCATCGCCATGGGATTGGCCATGCCCACATCCTCGCTGGCGTGGGCGATGACGCGCCGCACAATGATACGCGGATCCACGCCTGCCCGGTTCATGCGGGCGAACCAGGCCAACGCCGCATCGCTGTCAGATCCGCGCAGAGACTTGCAGAACGCCGAAAGCATGTCATAGAACATGGATTCGTCCATCTGCAGCACGTGCGTCTGTATGGATTCCTCCGCCACCTCGAGCGTGATGTGGATCGCACCGTCGCTCTCCATGGGTGTGGTGAGCACTGCCAGTTCCAGTGCATTGAGTGCACTGCGCACGTCGCCGTTCGCCACGCGGGCAATATGTTCCAATGCGTCATCCTCGATCTGCACATCCTGATCGCCGTAGCCGTTGATAGGATCGGAAATGGCGTTAAGCACCGCACACTCCACCTCTTCGATGCTGAGTGCTTCGAAGTGAAACAGTCTGCATCGGCTGACAATGGCGGGCGTCATGGAGATCATCGGGTTCTCGGTGGTCGAGCCGATGAAGCGTATCACGCCCTGCTCGATGGCGGGCAGTATGGAGTCGGACTGTGCCTTGCTCCAGCGATGGCACTCGTCCAGGAGCAGATAGGTACTCTGGCCGTAGAGATCCAGCCGCTCCTGCGCCTCGCGCAGCACTTCCCGCACGTCGGAGACGCCGCTGGTGACAGCATTGAGCTTGACAAAGGCCGAGCTTGTGGTCTCGGCAATGATAGAGGCCAGCGTCGTCTTGCCGCAGCCGGGCGGGCCCCAGAATATGGAACTGGTGAGGCGGTCGGCCTCGATTGCACGGCGCAGCAGCTTGCCGCGGCCCACGATGTGGGTCTGTCCGATGAAATCATCCAGCGTCTTCGGGCGCATCCTGTCTGCCAGTGGGGCCAGTGCGTGCCCTGCCGCAGAAAACAGATCATCCATGCCGCAGCCTCCGATCTTGCAGATTATTTATGCCTGAATACAACAAAAGGAAACGCAGACAAATACCCGCGTTCCCTCTGTTGCATTTTTGTGACCTTACTGAGCGGCCTTAGCAAGACGCTTTGCCATGCGAGCCTTCTTGCGGTTCGCAGCGTTCTTATGGATAACGCCCTTAGCGGCAGCCTTGTCAACCGCGCCCTGAGTCGCGCTGAGCAGCTTGACATCGGCCTCGTTCGCGGATACGGCGGAATCGAACTTCTTGATCTGGGTCTTCATCGCAGACTTGATCATTCGGTTGCGCAGGTTCTTCTTTTCGGTCACCTTCACGCGCTTGATGGCAGACTTGATATTCGGCAAATTGTTCACCTCCCTACGCAAATTGCATTAAGTATTATATCACTGCCTGCCCGAAATTGCAAGTAGCATTAATGGAAAACTTGGGTAAAGTCATATCAGGTTTCGTGTTTCTTGGAGAGGATATCGAACACCACTGCGGCCAGAAGGACAAAGCCCTTCACGACGCGCTGCCAGTCCATATCCATACTGATCAGGCTCATGCCCAGGTTGATCACGCCGATCAGCGTCGCGCCAACAACCATGCCGAACACGCTGCCGGCACCGCCCGTGGCCGATACACCGCCGACAACGCAGGCCGAGATGGCATCCATCTCGAAGTTCTTGCCGATGTCTGCATACGCCGAGTCGGAGCGTGAGATGACGCACATCGCCGTGATGCTGGTCAGCACCGCCATGTTCAGGTAGGCCAGCAGCATGATCCTGCGGGTGTTCACGCCCGAGAGTCGCGCCGTCTCGATGTTGCCGCCGACCACGTAGAAGTGGCGGCCGATGGTGGTCTTCGAGGTAATGAAGCTGTAGAGCAGCACGATGGCCAGCACCCAGACCAGGGCTGTGGGTATGCCGCCGTTCATGGCAAGCCTGCTCATCAGAAGGATGATCACGCCGCACTCCAGCACGCACTTCACAACCGTCAGCTTCAGCGCTTCGACCTCGTAGCCCTTGCGGATGCGCGTCTTGCGGTTGCTCATGGCCAGCAGCACCACGAGCACCGCCGCAACGATGCCGCAGATGAAGCAGACCCAGTTGAACACGCCCGGTGTGGTCGAGAAGATGCGGCCGTAGAAAATGTTCTCAAAGCTCTTGGGGAAGGCCGCGATCGAGCCTGTCGTGGAATTGGAGGAGAGGATCGATGTGCCGAGGCCTCTGAAGGAGAGGTAGCCGGCCAGGGTCGCAATCCACGGCGGGATATGCACATAGGCGATCAGATAGCCCAGGATCAGACCGTAGATCACGCCGATGACCAGAATCAGCACGATGGACAGCGCCACGTTCATGCCCTTGATAACCATGAACAGGCCACCCAGTGCGCCCAGCAGGCAGACGAAGGAGCCGCAGCTCAGATCGACATTGCCGCCGGTGAGCATGCACATGAGCATGCCGACGCCCAGTATGTAGACGTAGGCGTTCTGGTTGATCAGCTCGGAAAAGCTGGCAGGCTTAAAGATGCCGCCCTTGGTCAGCACCACGAAGAACAGATACACCAGAACCAGTATCACGGTCATGATGTTTCTTTTAATCATCGACAGAAAGGATTTATCTTTCATATTTACTGCTCCTCCCTGTTTATCGCTTCTGTCGCTTGGACATCACGTCGAACATGACGGCCACCAGCAGCACGATGCCCTTGACGACCTTCTGGAAGTTGGCGTCCACGCCGACGATAATCATGCCCTTGTTGATCACGCCCATGAGTATGGCGCCGATGATCATGCCCGAAACCTTGCCTGAACCGCCGTAGGCGGAGGCACCGCCGATGAAGCAGGATGCGATGGCATCCATCTCGTAGCCCTCGCCGTACACGGGATCAATGCCCTTGGCACGTGCGGCGGTCAGTATGCCGGCCAGGCCTGCCAGCAGACCCATATTGGCGTAGGCAAACCAGTAGACGTTTCTGGTTTTGATGCCCGAGAGCGATGCCGCCTTCTCGTTGCCGCCGACCGCATAGAGGTGGCGACCGATGGCAGTCTTGGTGGTGATGTAGGCATAGATGGCAATCACGAGGCCGATCCAGATCAGTACTGTCGGGAAGCCTCTGTAGCAGCTGAGCTTGAAGGAGAGCCAGAGCACCAGGGCCACGATCACGACGGTCGATATGACCTGCTCCGGGATCGACTGATTCAGGCCCATCTTTTTGCGCTTGGAGATCTGACGCAGCTTGGAGATGACAAACACCAGCGCGAAGATTACGCCGATGATCATGCAGGTCATGTTGAACTTCTCAATGAAGTTCTCGCCGATCAGGCGCGTAAGATGCGCATTCTCCTTGGTGAAGACATTGTCAAGCCCCGGGAAGATCTGACGGACCACATCCGGTATGACGGAGGTCTTGCCGTTGCCGAACACCGCCAGGAACTTTTCGTTCGTAATATCGATGCGCAGGCCCTGCAGCACGATGTTGGTAAAGCCGCGGAAGGCATACATGCCCGAGAGCGTGGCGATGAACGGCGGCACGCCCACCTTGGCAATCCAGAAGCCCTGGAAGATGCCGATGGCCAGACCGCAAAGCAGCATGACGATCACGGCCACCCACATGTTGGTGCCGTTTTGCATCATGGTGCAGCCGATGGCCGCGGTGAAGCAGACGACCGAGCCTACGGACAGGTCAATGTTGCCGCCCGTGAGTATGCACAGCAGCATGCCGGCCGCCAACACGAACACGTATGCGTTTTCGGCGATCAGACCGCTGATGTTGGCGGGCAGGAGTATCAGCCCTTCCTTGCCCTTCCACAATGCGAAAACGATGGTCACGATGACCAGCGCAATGATCATGGTATACTTCTGGAAAAATGCGCTGAGCTTCTGATTCTCCGAAAGCGCTGAAAATTTGCGTTTTTCACTCATTGCAGTGCCTTCTTTCCCGAGAGCAGTATCGTCGTCATGATGCTCTCCTGCGTCGCATCCGCAGCGGCAACTTCACCGACGATCTTCGCCTCGTTCATGATGTATATACGATCCGACATGCCAAGCACCTCCGGCAGCTCCGAGGAGATCAGCACGACACTCTTGCCCGCTCTGGCCAGATCGTTGATGATGCAGTAGATCTCGTACTTGGCGCCGACGTCGATACCGCGTGTGGGTTCGTCCAGCAGCAGTATGTCCGGCTTGGCGAACATCCACTTGGACAGGAGCACCTTCTGCTGGTTGCCGCCGGAGAGCTTGCCCACGAGCTGTTCCACGGAGGGCGTCTTAATGTTCAGCTTGCCGCGGTATTCCTCGGCCACGGCATACTCCCGGTCGCCGTCGATGACGGTCTTGCTGGATATCGCGTCCAGATTGGCCAGGGAAATATTAACCTTGATCGACTGCGACAGCACCAGGCCGTTGCCCTTGCGATCCTCAGTGACATAGGCGATGCGGTGGCGGATGGCGTCTGCCTCACTGCGGCGCAGCTTGACATGTTTGCCGTCCAGCTTCAGCTCTCCCGAACAGTTCGTGCCGTAGCTCTGGCCGAATATGCTCATGGCCAGCTCCGTGCGCCCCGCGCCCATCAGGCCGTAGATGCCCACGACCTCGCCCGCGCGCACCTTGATGGACACGTCGTCGACCACCTTGCGTTCGGGATAGAGCGGATGATGCACCGTCCAGTGGCTGATCTCCATCTTGACATCACCGATGTGCACGCCTTCGCGTCTGGGGAAGCGGTTCTCCATTTCGCGGCCGACCATGCCCTTGATGATGCGGCCCTCGCTGACGGGCTCCGGGCCGTGATTGTCGATGGTTTCGATGGTCGAACCATCGCGGATCACTGTTATCTTATCCGCCACGTAGGCGACCTCGTTCAGCTTGTGGGTGATGATGATCATCGTCAGGCCCTGCTTTTTGAAGCTGAGCATCAGGTCCAGCAGTGCGCGGGAATCTTCTTCGTTCAGAGAGGACGTCGGCTCGTCCAGAATCAGCAGCTTTGCGTTCTTGGCCAGGGCCTTGGCGATCTCGACCAGCTGCTGCTTGCCGGTGCCGATGGTCTTGACCAGGGTCTTGGAATCCTCCTTCAGACCCACCATCTTCAGATAGCGGTCGGCCTCGGCATAGGTCGTATCCCAGTCAATTGCAAACTTGTGGCCGCGCTCATTGCCCAGGTACATATTCTCGCCGATGGTCATCTCCGGCACGAGGGCCAGTTCCTGATGAATGATGACAATGCCGAGCTTCTCGGAATCCTTGATCTTGGAAAACTTGCAGACCTTGCCGTCATAGATGATGTCGCCCTCGTAGGTGCCGTAGGGGTAGATGCCGCTGAGCACGTTCATCAGCGTGGACTTGCCCGCGCCGTTCTCGCCGACCAGCGCGTGTATCTCGCCCTCTTCCACCTGAAGGTTGACATTATCAAGTGCCTTTACGCCCGGAAAGGTCTTGGTGATGTTCTTCATTTCCAACAAAATCTTGGGCATATCTTTCCTCCTGCTTTCAAGGCTTGAGAATGATTAAAAAGGTGCAGGCGGGCAGAAGTCCGCCTGCACCTTAAAGACTTAGTGCATTACTGCAGCTGATCGGCGGTGTAGTAGCCGGAATCAACCAGCAGTTCCTGATAGTTGTTGACATCAGCGAACACGGGCTCGCAGAGGAAGGAGGGAACCGTGATCACGTTGTTGTTGTAGGTCTCGGTGTCGTTGACATCGACGGTCTCGCCGCTGAGGATCTGACCGACCATCTTCACGACCTGAGCAGCCAGAGTGCGGGTGTCCTTGAAAACGGACATGCTCTGCTTGCCGGCGATCATGTTCTTGACGTTGGAGACGTCGCAGTCCTGACCGGTGATGATCGGCCATTCGCCGTCGTAGCTGGCTTCCAGAGCGTTGGTCACGCCCAGAGCAGTGGAGTCATTGGAGCACAGCCATGCATCGATGGAAGAACCATCCGCATAGAAGGAGGACAGGATGCTCTCAGCACGGGTCTGAGCGGTCTCGGTCTTCCAGGTGGGGGTGGCCACGTCGGTGAACTCGGTCTGGCCGGACTTCACAACCAGCTTGCCGGACTCAATGTAGGGATTGAGCACGTCCATGGCGCCGGCATAGAAGTAGTTGGCGTTGTTGTCACCGGGGTCGCCGGCGGTGATTTCAAGGTAGAACGGGCCTTCGGCATTGTCGAGGTCCAGAGCGTCCTTGATGTAGGTGCCCTGCACGGTGCCGACCTTGTAGTTGTCGAAGGTGGCATAGTAGGAAACTGCATCGGATTCCATCAGCAGGCGGTCATAGGCGATGACCGGGATGCCCTTTTCCTTGGCCAGGTCCAGAGCGGAGCCCAGAGAGGAACCTTCGATGGCGGCGATAACGAGCACCTCGCAGCCGCTGTTGATCATGTTGGTCACCTGGTTGAGCTGCTGCTGTACATCATTTGCAGCGAACTGCAGATCAACGGTATAGCCTGCTGCTTCCAGCTCGGCCTGCATGTTCTCGCCGTCCTGATTCCAACGCTGCAGATCCTTGGTGGGCATCGAAACGCCGACCTTCTGACCCTCGGCCAGAGCACTCAGGCTCAGGCACACCAGCAGCACACACAGCAGAAGAGAAACGATCTTTTTCATACGGGAACCTCCTTGTTTTGTCGTGCATATTTTAATGCGGGATCACGTCTCCGTCCCCGCATTATGCCACAATTGTTTTAACACATAAATTTTAACACAGTAAGGTTTTACAGTCAAGCACCATTCTTCATTCTTTTTGTATAAAATTTTCCGATGAAAGAATATGGATTGCGGAATATTCTTAACCTCCATTTCGAAAACGGTTTCCGTACACGCAAAAGAGACCGCCGCACAGGCAGTCTCTTTTGTTGTATTTTAGTTTGACAGAAACGCGACCAGTTCATCAAGCCCCGTTTCGCCAAAGACACGAATGCCGTTTTTCTTCAGAAGTTCCGCCGTGACGCCGTCACCCGCGATACGCCGGCCCGTAAAGCTGCCGTCGTAGATCTCTCCGGAGCCGCAGGAAGGGCTGCGCTCCTTCAACAGAGCACACTTCACGTCAAAGAGCCTTGCCAGCTTCAGCGCTTCCTCTGCACCACGCCAGTACTGCGCCGTCACATCCGTGCCCTCGCGGTTGATGACGCGGTCGCCGCGCCGTTCTGCGGGGGTGCGAGGCGTGGGCAGTCCGCCGTAGATCTCCGGACACGCGGGAATGAGCTGCGCGCGATCCATCAGCACATCCAGTCCGTCCATGCGCTTGCCGTCTCCGGCATAGCGGCAGTTCAGGCCCAGCAGGCACGCGCTTATCAGCACGCAGGGTTTCATGCCTTGCCTTCCAGTCTGCGTGCGGCTTCCTCGCGCTCCCTGCAGATCTGCGCCCAGGAGGGCACCTTGCTCAGGCGATCGGCAAAGTCCGCCATGGCTGCCGGCACGTCAATGTTCTGCGGGCAGATCTGTGCACATGCACCGCAGCCGATGCAGGCGCTCGGGCGCTTGTCCTCGGGCAGCGCATCGATGGCCATGCCCACGTTGCTGCTGGCATAGAAGCGCATGTCATTGTAGTAGGAGATGAGCAACGGTATGTTCAGCCCCATCGGGCAGCCGTCGCAGCAGTAGCGGCAGCCGGTGCAGGGCAGCGACTGCTTCATGCCCTCGGCGACCTCAAGGAGCACCTTCTGCTCATCCGCCGTCAACGTCCTGCGGCTTTCAAATGTGCGGATATTTTCGCGCATCTGCTCCGGCGTGGACATGCCGCTGAGCACCACGGTGACATTGGGGATGCCCTTCAGGAAATCCAGTGCCCACTCTGCCGCGCTCACGCCGGGGCGCAGGGCTTCGAGCTTCTCCTGAAGCTGCTCGGGCAGCCTGGCCAGTTTGCCGCCGCGCAGCGGCTCCATGACCCAGACGGGAACGCCGTACCCGGCCAGCAGTTCGCATTTTTCTTTCGCGCTCTGCAGCGTCCAGTCCAGATAGTTCAGCTGAATCTGGCAGAACTCCATATCCTTGCCGCAGCGATCCAGGAAGGCCTTCATCGTCTCCACGCGGGCGTGGGTGGAAAAGCCCAGATGGCGGATACGTCCCAGTCGCTTCTGCTCGATAAAGTAGTCGATGATGCCCCAGCGCTCGTCAAGATAGGTATTGATTGACTGCTCGTTGACGTTGTGCAGAAGGTAGAAATCAAAACAGTTGACACCGCACTTTGCCAGCTGCTTTTCAAACACGCCTTTGGGATCATAGCTCTCGCTGATCTGATGCCCCGGGAATTTGTCGGCCAGATTCCATTTTTCACGCGGATATTTGGCCAGCGCCTTGCCCACGGACAGCTCGGACTTGCCGCCGTGATACGGCCATGCGGTATCGAAATAGTTGACGCCGGCCGCGACGGCATCGTCCACCATCGTCTGCACGCGGTCCTGATCGATCTCGCCGTCCGCGCCAAGCGGCAGGCGCATCATGCCGAAGCCCAGCATGGAGAGCTTCTCGCCCTGAAAATCATTGAATATCATACTGTTTCCTCCCGATGTATACTCCCCGATCACATTATAACATAGCCTGCGTGTGCTCCGCAAGATACAGTTTATTGTTAACAATCCGGATTTCATCTGCCGTGCAGATATTTCTCTACTATTATTTTACATCCGACAGTTGAAAATATCGGCAAATTGTGCTAAACTGCATAGGATTGAATTGTCATGTGCAATTATTAGGAGGAGAATCCAAATGACTACCACTTTTGAAAAGCTGTCTTCCAACAAGGTCAAGCTGGGCTTTACCGTTGAACCCGAAAAGTTTGAAGAGGGTATTGCCAAGGCCTATCGCAAGATGGTGAAGAACATCAACATTCCCGGCTTCCGCAAGGGCAAGGCACCCATGAAGGTGATCGAGGCTCACTACGGCGAGAGCGTTTTTTATGAGGAAGCCTTCGACGCGATCTTCCCCGAGATCTATCAGGCCGCGCTGAAGGAGCACAATGTCGAAGTCGTTGACCGTCCCGAGCTGGATGTTCAGGAGATCGGCCGCGGCAAGGAACTCAAGTTCACCGTCGAAGTGTTCGTGCGCCCCGACGTGGAGCTGGGCGAGTACAAGCATCTGGGTCTGGTCAAGACCGTGGATGAGGTCACCGAGGATGACGTGAAGGCAGAAATCGAGCGTGCACGCGACCGTGCTTCCCGCTGGGTCGCCGTCGAGCGTCCCGCCAAGCTGGATGACCAGGTGGACATCAACTACAAGGGCTTCCTGGGCGAAGAGCAGTTCGAAGGCGGCACCGCCGACAACTACGAACTGGTGCTGGGCTCCGGTTCCTTCATCCCGGGCTTTGAGGATCAGCTGGTCGGCACCGAGGTCGGTGCGGACGTCGATGTGAACGTCACCTTCCCCGAGCAGTATCATGCGCAGGAGCTGGCCGGCAAGGCCGTGGTCTTCCATGTGCACATCAACGGCATCCGCGAAAAGGAAATGCCCGAGCTGGATGAGGACTTCGTGAAGGAAGTTTCCGAGACGGCCAACACCGTTGAAGAGTATCAGGCCGAGATCCGCGAGCGTCTGGAGAAGCAGGCCGACAACCGCGCCGAGGCTGCCTTTGAGAACGAAGTGATCGAGAAGGTTTCCGAAAACGCCAAGGTGGACATCCCGCAGGCCATGATCGAGGATCAGATCGACAACATGTTCCGCGACATGGAAATGCGCATGATGTATCAGGGGCTGAAGCTGGATGACTACTTCAAGTACACCGGCCAGACCCGCGAACAGGCCCGCGAAATGTACAAGGAGCCTGCCCAGGAGCGCGTGAAGACGCAGCTGGTGCTCGAGGCCGTGAAGAATGCCGAAAACATTCAGGCTGACGAGGCCGAGATCGATGCCGAGATCGCCAAGTACGCCGAGCAGGGCAAGCAGAGCGCCGAAGACTTCAAGGCGAGCCTCTCCGACGGCGACAAGGCCTACTTTGCCGAGATCGCCGCGCTGCAGAAGACGCTGGAGTTCCTGAAGAACAACGCCGAATAATTTCGCATAATACGTAATATACCATGGATTACGCCCGCAGCCGCTGTATTCTTGTTTTCTGTGCTGCGGGCGTAATACTTGCAAACAGCTTTTGTTTGGATTATAATCAATGCGTTGGGAGGTGTGCGCCATGACTCTGGTGCCCTATGTTATTGAACAGACCTCGCGCGGTGAGCGCAGCTACGACATCTATTCCCGCCTGCTGAAGGATCGCATCATCTTCCTGGGCGGCGAGATCGATGACAGCGTGGCAAACGTGGTCGTCGCGCAGATGCTTTTCCTGGAAATGGAAGATCCGGATGCGGACATCATGCTCTACATCAACAGCCCCGGCGGCTCGGTCTCTGCCGGCATGGCGATCTATGACACGATGCGCTACCTCAAGTGTGAGGTCTCCACGCTGTGCATCGGCATGGCCGCCTCGATGGGCGCATTCCTGCTGGCGGCCGGTGCCAAGGGCAAGCGCAAGGCGCTGCCGCATGCCGAGATCATGATCCATCAGCCGCTCGGCGGAGCACGCGGTCAGGCCACGGATATTCAGATCCAGGCCGACCAGATTCTCAAGATCAAGAAGACGATGAACGAGTTGCTGGCGCAGAACACCGGCAAGCCGCTCAAGACCATCGAAAAGGACGTCGAGCGCGACCACTACCTCACCTCTGAAGAGGCCCTGAGCTATGGTCTGATCGACGAAATCATTGCCCCGAGGAGATAAATCATGGCAAACAGTGAAGATTTTAACGGCAACAAGGGCGTGCGCTGTTCCTTCTGCGGCAAGACGCAGGATCAGGTGCGCAGGCTCGTGGCCGGGCCGAACGCCTATATCTGCAACGAGTGCATACTGCTCTGTCAGGAGATCATCTCCGACGATGTTGACAGCGTCAACTCAAACGGCGATATCGAGATCAAGACACCGCAGGAGATCAAGGAAGTCCTCGATCAGTACGTCGTGGGTCAGGAGGCGGCCAAGAAGGCGCTGTGCGTGGCGGTATACAACCACTACAAGCGCATTCGCTTCATGAACAACAAAAAGAACGATGTCGAATTGCAGAAGTCCAACATCGTGATGCTCGGCCCCACCGGCTGCGGCAAGACCTACCTTGCGCAGACGCTGGCCAAGATACTGAACGTGCCCTTCGCCATCGGCGATGCCACCAGCCTGACCGAGGCCGGCTACGTGGGCGAGGACGTGGAAAACATACTGCTGCGCCTGATCCAGAATGCCGACTATGACATCGAGCTTGCGCAGCGCGGCATCATATACATCGACGAAATCGACAAGATCGCCCGCAAGGGTGAGAACGTGTCCATCACGCGCGACGTGAGCGGCGAGGGTGTGCAGCAGGCGCTGCTGAAGATACTCGAGGGCACGATCGCTTCCGTACCGCCGCAGGGCGGGCGCAAGCATCCGCATCAGGAGTTCATTCAGATCGACACCACGAACATACTCTTCATCTGCGGCGGCGCGTTTGACGGCATCGAAAAGATCGTTGAAAACCGCATCGGCAAGAAGACCATGGGCTTCGGTGCAGAACTGCACTCCAAGCAGGAACGTGCAAACGAGGATGTCATGGCACAGGTGCGCCCCGAGGATCTGCTGAAGTTCGGCCTGATTCCCGAGTTTGTGGGCCGTCTGCCCGTGCTGGTGACGCTCAATCAGCTGGATGAGGATGCGCTGATACGCATACTGACCGAGCCGAAGAACGCGCTCGTGCGCCAGTACGGCAAGCTGCTGAGCTTTGACAATGTGGAACTGGAGTTCACGCCCGAAGCGCTGCGGGCCATCGCGCACCTCGCGCTTGAGCGCAAGAGCGGCGCACGCGGCCTGCGTGCCATCATCGAGGGCGTAATGACCGATACCATGTTCGATCTGCCCGGCATCGACGGCGTATCCAAATGCATCATCACCGAGGATGCCGTACTGGGCAAGGAAAAGCCCGTGCTCGTGCGTGCCCTGCCGGAAATCGCCAAAGAACCCGAAACGAACACGCTTCAGGGTGCATAATCCGTAACGATGAGACTCCCCGCGCGGGAGTCTTATCATATAAGCGAGGTTTTTATAATGAAGAAATTCATGATTGCACTGATGTGCCTTGCGCTGAT
Organism: bacterium; assembly: GCA_963643985.1. Lineage (GTDB taxonomy): Bacteria > Bacillota > Clostridia > Christensenellales > Aristaeellaceae > SFTH01. The sequence goes on along the minus strand of CAVINP010000024.1, from coordinate 1,547 downwards.
AGGCACTTATGCACTGGCCGAGCCTACGGCGGCGGATGCGACTGTAGCCGCGACGGTCACTCCGACGGCTTCTCCCACACCCTCCCCCACGCCGATTCCGGCCGGTGAGGCCTTCAGCTGTGACGAACTTACAATCAACCTGCCCTACGGTCTGACGCTGATGGACGAGGACTCACTGGTCGGCTACGAGGCGGCGGTGCAGGACGACTTTGAGGATACGGCAAAGACACTGGCCGTGGCGACGGACGATGACGGTTCGATGATGCTGCTGGCCGTGTGCGACTCCGAGACGGACTGCGTCACGGCGGCGAGCGAAGCGGCAAGGGATATTCTGGGCGAAGGTGCATCCGTCACGGCACTGCAGTTCGGCGATGTGAGCTGCGCCGCCTTTGCATGCTCGATTCAGGAGCGCGAGTACCGCATCTACTTTTTCTCCAACGGCGCAAAGCTGCTCTGCGTGGGCACGAGCGGCCTGACCGATGCGCAGATCAGTGCCTCGCTGGAGAGTCTGAAATTCTGAATCTGGTTTTAAAAACCAGATCATTCCAGATTTAATATTATATTATACATTTCGCCATACTATATCTGTTGACCCATGCGATCAATGTGTGGTAGTATATACTAAAAATGATGAGCGAGGTGGATTTCGCTTTGGCCGAATATGTACTCTTTACGGATTCCAGCTGCGACCTGCCCATGGCGCTGGTCGAGAAAATGGAGCTTACGGTCCTGCCGCTGACGCTGACGATGAACGGCAAGAGCTATGTCAATACTCTGGATGAAAAGAACATCAGCTACACGCAGCTGTATGAGATGCTGCCCAAGGCCACGGAGGTCAAGACCTCGGCGGTCAACCAGCACGCATTTGAGGTCGAGATGGAGCCTGTACTGCAGGCCGGCAAGGACATACTCTACATCGGCTTTTCCTCGGGTCTGAGCGGCACCTATTCCGCAGGTGAACTGGCGGCGCAGGTATTGCGCGAAAAGTATCCCGAGCGCAAGATCTATACGGTCGATACGCTCTGCGCCTCCCTGGGCGAGGGTCTGCTCGTCTATCTCTGCTGGCAGCAGAAGGCCGCCGGCAGGAGCATCGAAGAGGTGCGCGACTATTGTGAAGAAAACAAGCTGCACATCTGCCACTGGTTCACGGTGGACGATCTGATGCACCTCAAGCGCGGCGGCCGCGTGAGCGCGACCTCGGCGCTGATTGGCACGGTGCTGGGCATCAAGCCCGTAATGCACGTGGACAATGACGGCCTTCTCAAACTGGTGGACAAGGCCCGCGGACGCAAGGCTTCCATCAAGCGCCTGATCACCGAGGTCAAAAACCGCGCCATCGAGCCGACGAAGTATCCGATGGCTATCAGCCACGGCGGCTGCCTGGACGAAGCCAACGCCATCGCCGACACGCTCAAGAAGGAGCTGGGTGTGCCCGAAGTAATCGTCAACTACTGTGGCCCGGTCGTAGGTGCGCACTCCGGTCCCGGCACGCTGGCGCTGTTCTGCCTGGGAAACGAGAGGTAATTTTGCATAAAGCTGCTGCGTTT
>CAVINP010000023.1:0-23496 GCA_963643985.1 bacterium | reverse complement strand
TTGGGGCTGCCGTATTCGGGCAGATCGTGGTGGGAGAGTATCATGTGCTTGAGCATCATCAGCAGTTCGGGCCGCGTGCCCAGTTGCTTTCCCAGCGCATCGATCACGGCCACGCCGTCCACCAGATGGCCTATCAGCAGGCCCTCCGCCGTGTAGTCGGAGACCATGCCGATTTCGTCTGCGGCCATCTCGTCGATCTTGCACAGATCGTGCAGTATGACGCCTGCGGCCAGCAGATCCGCGTCCAGCTGGGGATAGACCTCGCAGACGTGTCCCGCCATGCGCAGCATCGTGTCCGTGTGGTGCAGCAGACCCGACTTTTCCGCGTGGTGCAGCTTGGAGGCCGCGGGATAGTAGTCCAGCTGCGGCCCGCACATCTCAAGCCGCGCCGTCACCAGTTCGCGCAGCTGCACATCCTGCATGGCGGCAACCCGCGCCATGATCTCGTCCTTCATAGTCTCGGGCGGCTCGGGCGCACAGGGCGTGAGCACGGCCATGTCGTAGTCGTCACTGCGGGTTGCGGGGCGCATCTTGTCCACGCGCAGCTGGGGCCTGCCATTGTACTCCAGCATCACGCCGCGCACGCGCAGCACCTGTGCCACCTCGGGCGCGGGGGTCAGGCCGTCCCACATCTTGGCGTTCACTTCGCCGGAGATGTCGCAGAGCGTCATGTCCAGATATTTATTGCCGTTGGAACCGGTCCTCTGCACGGCCGATCGGGTGAGCAGAAAGCCGTCAAACGTCTGGTTTCGGAGCATCGTGGCCAGCTGAGGCTGTTGTTTCATAAGTTAGTCGTCCTCCCAATATCGGTGTATGATTCAATAATAATCCGATCGTTCGTCTCTGTCAAGGCTTGTGCATGTCACATTTTTCGGGTATAATGGGAAAGAAAAACGCATCGCGGAGGCAGATGATATGAAACAGGTCGTGGGTCACAAAAAAATATCGTCCCTGGGCGGCTTTCTGATCGTGCTGGCACTGGTGGTGATACTGGTCTTCATCAATTATTTCGTGCTCACCTACATTGCGGCACTGATCGGCAACACGGCCGCGAGCATCGGCTTCTGGGTCATTGGCATACTTCTGGCACTCTACGTGCTGCGCGTGTATGTCGTGCGCTACAGCTACGAGATCGACGGCGGAGTGCTGCGCCTCAACCGCAGCTACGGCAAGCGCAAGCGCTTCATTGAGGACATCTACCTCAGGCAGATACTCTTTACCGGCACGCGGGAGGCTGCAAAGAAGCGCTATCCTTCGCTCAAGACCGTCCGCGCACTGTACTGCCGCAGTGATATCCCCACTCTGGCCGTTGTCTACAAAAACAGCGAGGGCATTAAGTGTGCGCTGATACAGGCCAACGATGAAATTAAAGCCTGTCTGGACAATGCGGCGAAGGAGAACCGAAAGTAAAGAAACGGCCGGTTGAATGGCCCGGGGTGCCGTTTGCGAACACACCATTTCCCTGACCACTGTCTGACGTCGGCGTTCACACGCGCACAAACCTGTGCGTGTATTCCGCACCGCCCCTGCGCGCATCCGCATCGTCCAGAAGCAGCGCCCGTACGTCCGTGGCGCGGCATTCGAGAGAGAATATTTCGTTTTCCCGAAGTCCGGTCGCGGACGATACGATCGGCAGTTTGGTCCGGCAGCTCAGCTCGTGCATGAGAGGCACAGCGTCGCTCCTGAAGCCGATCAGCCGCGCATACTCCGGCAGCGGATGCCGCAGCGTAAGGCTCTGTGTTATCCCCAGCAGGGCGTGGGCACAGAGGCGCGATATGCGTGCATAGGTATACCTCTTGCACTTTACGCGCCCGATCAGCTCTTCCCGGCCTGCGCTCTGCATGGCCGCGGCATGGACGCGATCCTGCAGCCCTTCGCTCACGTCGGGCAGAGCGGCGATGTCCTCTGCACCCATGTTGCGCAGGGTCAGCAGCAGCATATCGTCCATATCGTGCATACTGCCGGCATTTTCGATCTGAAAGCGTGCCTCGGGCGGCAGACAGGCAGCAACAGAGGCATTGCCGTCGCGCAGTGCCTGTCGTATGGCCGAGGCCGAGGCATAGTCGCCGAGTGTCGTGTCGTGATACCCGCCGAGGCGCTGCACGGCGACGGGCTGCATTTCAGATCCGAGTTCCCGAACGGCGCGGAGGTATTCCGCGGCCAGCACGAGGTTGGGCGCATTGAGGGACGCGGCGGAAACTCCCAGCATTTCCGAGAGAGCCTCGCCCCGCGCCCTGGCGTGGGACAGCCCTGCGTCGAGCTTTTCGCGTATGGCCAGGGACAGCTCCGCAGGTTCGCATGAGCGCAGCCCGGCAAGGCGCGATATGAGCTGCAGGTCATCCGTCTCGCAGCCAAAGGAGAGGCAGTCGCAGCCAAGACCCGAAAGTATGCTCACGCCGCCGCGGGCAAAGGCATCGGCCGTGCGCACGGCAAAGAGTGCGGGCAGTTCAAATACGGCATCCGCGCCGCAGCACAGCGCCGCCCTCGCCCGCGACCACTTGTCTGCGCAGGCTGCCTCGCCGCGCTGGGTGAAGCTGCCGGCCATGCAGACTACGACATAATCGCAGCCCGTGCGAAGGCGCGTCTGCTCTACGTGATAGGCGTGTCCCTTGTGAAAGGGGTTATATTCGGCGATGATGCCTGCGATCTTCATTTCCTTTGCCTCGCTTTCCGGCTACTATTGTAACCGATAGCGGCCCGGATCGCAAGCTTAACCCGATCTTCGGCAGGATATTTTTATTCGCCTGTCGAAATGCAAACGGATTTTGTTTGAAGGAGATATGCTGTCAATGGCCAAGCTGTACTTTCGCTACGGCGCGATGGGTTCATCCAAGACCGCCAATGCCATCATGGTTCAGTATAATTACCACGAGCGCGGACAGAATGCGCTGATGATCAAGCCCTGCCTGGATGTGCGCGACGGCGAGAGGATCGTCGGTTCGCGCAGCGGTCTGAGTGCGCCCTGCATCTACATGGAGGAACTGGACGACATCGACCTCTCCGGTTACGACTGCCTGATCGTGGACGAGGCACAGTTCCTGAAAAAGGATCAGGTGTGGCGCCTGGTGCAGATCGTGGACGATATGAATATTCCCGTCATCTGCTACGGCCTGCGTGCGGACTTTCAGGGCAATCTCTTTGAGGGCAGCACCTGGCTGATGGCCTGGGCGGACACGATCGAGGAGATCAAGACCGTCTGCTGGTGCGGCAGAAAGGCCATCTGCAACGCCCGCGTGGTGGACGGCAAGGTGGCACGCGAGGGCGAACAGATCGTGCTGGGCGGCAACGAGAGCTATGTGGCGCTGTGCCGCAAGCACTGGCGGGCAGGCGAACTGGCCCCGCGCGAGATCCGAAAGATCGCCCAGGGCAAGAAAAACTATATGGACCTGCTGCTGCTGGCCGATCCGAGCGAAGAGATGATCGGACGATATCTGGACAATGGCGAGATGTATGTGCTGATGATCAACGGTCAGCCGGTCACGGAGGCCGTCGTGCTGATGCACGAGGATCGGGATGTGTGCGAGCTGTGCAACCTGGCCACGGCGCAGGGCGAGCGCGGCAGGGGCTATGCCTCGCACATGATACGGCACCTGCTGAAGCTCTACCGGCCGCGCTGCAAATACATGGAGGTCGGCACGTCAGAGAGCATGATGCCCTTCTACGAGCGCTTTGGGTTCAGACATGACCGCACCGTCAGCGGCTTCTTTGCGCAGCCGGCCTATGGAAATGCAGACTTTGACGAGGAGAATCTGACGGACATGCAGGTCATGCGCATATGCATCGATCAATAAGGAGAAACTGATATGTTTATTGCTTCCGAGTGGAAAGATTATGAAGTGATCGACACGGGTGACGGCGAGAAGCTGGAGCGCTGGAAGGACATACTGCTGCGCCGACCCGATCCGCAGGCGATCTGGCCCAAGCAGCGCCCCGAACTCTGGCACAAGGCGGACGCGTGGTATCACCGTTCCGCGAAGGGCGGCGGCGAGTGGGAGTTTTTCCGCAAGCTGCCCGAGAGATGGGAACTGAAATACGGCAAGCTTCGCTTCTATGTGCGCCCGACGGGCTTCAAGCACACGGGGCTTTTTCCCGAGCAGGCCGTCAACTGGGACTGGATGGCGGGGCTGATCCGAGGCGCGAACCGCCCCATACGCGTACTCAACCTCTTTGGCTACACCGGCGGCGCGACCTGTGCCTGCGCGGCGGCGGGCGCGAAGGTGACGCACGTGGATGCGGCCAAGGGCATGGTGCAGTGGGCGGGTGAGAACCGCAAGATCTCCTGTATCGATGAGACGCACGTGCGCTGGATCGTGGACGATGCGCTGAAGTTCGTCGAGCGCGAGGCGCGGCGCGGCAATGTCTATGAGGGCATACTGATGGATCCGCCCAGCTACGGCCGCGGCCCCGGCGGCGAGATCTGGAAGCTGGAGAACGAGCTGTTCGGGCTGGTGTCCGCCTGCGAAAAGGTGCTGGCGGAGGACGCGTTGTTTATGCTCATCAACAGCTACACCACGGGTCTGCAGCCCGCGGTGCTCAACAATATGCTGCAGATGACGGCGGCGAAGAAGCGCGGCGGCCACGTGACGGCAGACGAAATCGTGCTGCCCGTGACCTGCGGCGGCGTGCTGCCCTGCGGTGCAAGCGGACGTTGGAGTAAATAAATGATACTTCTGAGTATACAAAATCTGAACAAGGCCTTCAGGACAAACGTCGTACTGAAGAATGCGAACCTCACACTGCAGGTCGGCAACCGCATGGGCCTGACCGGCGTCAACGGCTGCGGCAAGTCCACACTGTTCAAACTGATTGCGGGCAGCATGGAGGCGGATTCCGGCACGATTTCGCTGATGCGCGGCGCAAAGCTCGGCATACTGACGCAGGAGGCGGACATACAGTCGGATCTGACGGTGCAGCAGGAGCTGGAGCGCGTGTTTGAGCCGCTGCGCGAGATGGAGCGCAAATTGCGCTTGCTGGAGGCCGAGATCGCCGAAAAGCACGACGATGCCGAGGCCTGCGAGCGTCTTTCCCAAAGCTATGCCAATCTGCTGGATCGCTTCGAGCGCTCGGGCGGCTATGAGTGGCCCAGCCGCATACAGGGTGTGCTGGCCGGTCTGGGCTTTGCACGGGGGCGCGAAAACCAGCCCGCACGCGTGCTCTCCGGCGGCGAAAAGACGCGGCTGTGCCTGGCGCGGCTGCTGCTGACCCAGCCGGATCTGCTGCTGCTGGACGAGCCGACCAACCACCTCGACCTGATGTCCGTGCAATGGCTGGAGGAGACGCTGAAAAAGTATCGCGGCACGGTGCTGGTGATATCGCATGACCGCTACTTCCTCAATGCCGTCTGCGACAGCATGGCGGAGATTTCAATGGGCCACATCGTGCAGTACGAGGGCAATTATGACGTGTTCTCCGTCAAGCGTCAGGCCGACATCGAGCGTCAGGTCAAGGAATACAATCTGCAGCAGGCGGAGATCGCGCGGCAGGAGGCCATCATACAGCGCTACCGCATGTTCAACCGCGAAAAGTCCATCAAGGCCGCGGAGAGCCGCGAAAAGAAGCTGGAAAAGATCGAACGGCTTGAAAAGCCGGTCAGTGAGCAGAAGATGCGCATGAGCTTCTCCACACGTCGGCGCACGGGAGAAGAAGTGCTGGGCATAAAGGATGTGGCCAAGGGCTTTGAAGGGCGCACGCTCTTTGAGCACTTTGACCTGCAGTTGCGCCTGGGTGACCGCGTGGCGATCATCGGCCCCAACGGCGTGGGCAAGTCCACACTGCTCAACATCGTGGCGCGGAAGCTGCAGCCGGATGCGGGCACGGTCGTGTACGGTTCCAACGTCGATCTGGGCTACTACGAGCAGCACCAGACGCGCCTCGACCCCGAAAAGGACATACTCAACGAGGTCTGGGATGCCTACCCGAGGCTGGAACAGGACAGGATACGCGGCGTGCTGGCCCTCTTCCTCTTCACGGGCGAGGACGTGTTCCAAAAGATCAAGACGCTCTCCGGCGGCGAAAAGGGGCGCGTGTCGCTGGCCAAGCTGATGCTGCACCACGACAATCTCTTGCTGCTGGACGAGCCGACCAACCATCTGGATATGGACAGCCGCGAGGTGCTTGAGGGCGCCCTGGAGGACTTTGACGGCACGCTGCTGACGGTGTCGCATGACCGCTACTTCATTAACCGCGTGGCCAACCGCGTGGTGGAGATGAGTGCGGACGGCGTGCGCGAGTATGCCGGCAACTATGACGACTACCTCGAAGCCAGGCGGCGCGAGGCGCAGGGCATAGAGGAAGAGCAGTACAGCGGACAGACAAAGACGCAGATCGACCGCGAAAAAAAGCGCGTCCGCATGGCGGCAGCGCAGAAAAAGGCCCTTCAGGACAGGCTGACCCGGGCCGAGAAGGCCATATCGGATACCGAGGCCGAGATTGCCCGTATCGAGGCTCTGATGGCCGATCCGGAGACCTACAAGGATGCGGACAAGGCCCAAGCACTCGCCCGACAGCACAGAGAGCTGAACGCTTCCATGGAAAAACTCTACGCCGAGTGGGAAGAGGCCTCGGAAGCGGCTGCCGATTAGGGAATAGGGATTAGGGATTAGGGAACAGGAAACAGGGACGAGAGGGGCTGACGAACCCGGTCTCTGATCCCTGTTCCCTTATTTCAGGACAAATTCCATTTTGATCGGATTGTGGTCGGTGCAGCAAAAGCCCGTATCGAGCACGCGGCAGCTCCTGACCTCGACGTTGTCCGATACGATGAACGCATCCAGCGTCACCTCATAGGTTTCGCCCTTGACGTAGGCCTCGGCGGTGTTGCGGCAGCTGGCGACGGGATGTTCCTTGTCGAGCGAATCCACGAGCGTGAATGCCTCAGGCAGAAGCTCGGTCGGGAAGGGCTTGGCCCAGGAGTAGTCCTCGCCGGATACGCCCATGATCGCGCCGGAATCGCCCCATACATCCTTGTTGAAGTCGCCGCCCGCGATGACGTAATTGCCCGCGTCGTACTCGGCCCGCATGTCGTCGATCAGTATCTGCAGCTGCTGCGTGGCGATGCTGCCGTCTGAGGTATAGGCGGAGAAGTGCAGGTTGTAGAGACAGAGCGTCCTGCCACCCTCCACGGGGATGCGGTTGACCGTGTAGCAGCGGTCCAGATCAAAGAACTTGCGTATGCCGCCCTCAACGGGCAGGCTGTAGCGCGTGGCGGAGTCAATGCACGCATTCGAGAGCGTCAGTATACCGCTCTTGGACTTGCCGTGCGGCTCACAGATCGGCACCAGGAAATAGCCTGAGTCAAAGTTTTTGGCAAATTCCCAGGAGAAGCTCTCCTTGAAGGCATCCTCGATCAGCGCCGCTTCGTTAACGTGATAGCTGCGCGTGGAGTCGGTGTCCACCTCCTGAAAGAGCATGAGGTCGGCATCCTGCCCGGCGATAAAGTCGATCACGTACTGCATGTTCTCGTGCACGGCCTCTTCGGATTTCGCGCGACCCTGCTTGCCGCCGTCCATGAAGAAGGAGAAGTCCGAATTATAGGCGGCAAAGCCGATGTTCCAGCTCGTGATGGTGATCTCATCGCCCTGCGGCAGCTCACCCTGCGCGTTTTGCGTGATCTCGAGCTGCAGGTTATCCTCCACACGCTCATAGCCCACCAACAGGTAGATGACATAGCCGCCCACCAGAAGCAGCAGTACAATCAGTATGATCAGCAGTATTTTCAGCACTTTCTTCATCTCCCGGCTATGCCTCCGTCAGCAGATTTTCAAAAGCATCGTGTGTTGTTCGTCCATTTCGACAATCAGCAGTCCCTGTTTCTCCAGCGCCTTCATTACGTCCGAGAAGCGCTTGAAGCCGATCTGCTTTTCCTCAAAGCTCGGATAGTCGTTCTGAATGGTTGCCTTGAGTATGGACGGGTTTACGCGCTCAAAGCCCTCGCTCTTGAAGCGCTCGAGGGCGGCCGTGAAGGCCGGAATCCAGTTGGTCTTGTCCAGCTTGTTCTCGCTCTCCTCAGCGGTCGAGAGGCCGATCATCAGCGAGGACTGCTCCGTCCAGCTGCTGAGCTTTTCGGACTTGGAGGAAATCAGCGCGATGAGCTTGCCGAAGGTGGAACAGCCGTAGCTGCGCTCGCTGAAATCCGGGCGCAGGCGCATCAGCGTGTCCTTGAGCTCGCTGGCATACATCTGCTGCTGTTCCTGGTCCTCCACGATGGTCTCCACCTGATGGATCAGTTCGTTGAGATCGCCGTCGCTCTGGCGTTCATTGCGCTTGTTCTGCTTGGGCTGCTGTGCCGCGACCGACTCCAGAAACACGAACTCCGAGCAGGCATTGATGAATATGCCGCTGGCCGCCTCCGAACGCGATATGCCCAGTATGAACTTGCCCATGCTCTTGAGCCGACCCACCAGCGGCGTATAGTCGCTGTCGCCCGAGACGATGCAGAAGCTGTCGATCAGCGGGTTCGTGTAGGCGACTTCCATGGCGTCGATTACGAGTTGTATGTCCAGATTATTCTTCTGATTTTTGCCGTATCTCAGCGACGGCACCACCTGAAAGGTGTTGGAGAGCAGGCACTGTTTCAGATCCGAATAGCGGTCGGTGTAGCCGTAGACCTTGCCCAGCAGTATGTCGCCGCGAATTTTGACCTTTTCGATAATGGAGCGCAGCATGCTTTCCTTGCCGCCCGCGTTCTCCAGATCCACAAAGACCGCGAAATTTGATTTACCCATGTGCACTCACCTCACTTCAGGTTTTCGGGATTCAGGCCCTGAAGCTCGGGCAGCACAAAGCGGCCGTCCTTGCGCACAAGCACATCGTCAAAGTACATCTCGCCGCCGCCGCATTCAGCCGTCTGGATGTTCACCAGATCCCAGTGCAGTGCGGAACGGTTGCCGTTGAAGCAGTCGTCATAGCTCGCGCCGGGCGTGAAGTGGAAGGAACCCATGATCTTCTCGTCAAAGAGCGTGTTCTTCATGGGCTTGACGATGTAGGGATTGACGCCGATGGCAAACTCGCCCACGTAGCGTGCGCCTGCGTCCATGTCAAATATTCTGTTGATGCGATCGCTGTCGTTGGCCGTGGCCTGCACGATTTTGCCGCCCCTGAATTCCAGACGGATGTTTTCAAACGTAAAGCCGTCCATCAGCGAAGGCGTGTTGTAGGTGATGACGCCGTTGACGCTCTCGCGAACGGGCGCGGAATAGATCTCGCCGTCGGGAATGTTCGCCTCACCCGCGCACTTGATTGCGGGCAGACCCCTGATCGAGAAGGAAAGGTCCGTGCCGGGGCCGGTGATGTGCACACGGTCCGTGCGCTCCATCAGTGCCTTGAGCGGATTCATGGCCTCGTCCATGTGTGAATAGTCCATGGTGCACACGTCATAGAAGAAGTCACGGAAACGTTCGGTGCTCATGCCGGCGGCCTGCGCCATGGCCGGTGTCGGGAAGCGCAGCACGCACCAGCGCGTTTGGGGTACGCGGATGATGCCGTGAACCCTGTCGTCGTAGATGCGAGAGAACAGTTCCATGCGCTCGGTCGGCACGTCGCCCATTTCGGAATCGTTTTCGATGGCTGTATAGCCGATGTATGCCTGCATTTTGCTCATCAGTAACGCGTCGGCCTCTGCGCGAAGCTCCAGCTGCTCTTTGGTGTAACCCATTGCCAGCTCGCGCTCCAGGGCCGTAACGCTCAGCCATACGAAGGGACGGCCGCCCACGGCGTAGGTCTCGCGCACCAGCGCACGCGCCAGTTCGTCACTCTCGTTGCGGGCCTCTATCAATATATTTTCGCCCGCCTGCAGCTTTACGGAGAAGCGTATCAGCGTGCGGGCCAGTTTTTCAACTCTCGGGTCCATTACATTTGCCTCTTTTCGGGTGGTGGATATTGTGTCAGTTTCGGCTTATTCATAAACCTGTCCTGTAACTATTCTATCACAAGTATACACGCTTTTGCAACTGCCAAAACGCATTTGAATGTAGAAAATATTCACCAAAAATGCAACAAATCCTCTGCCGATGCGGACAGAGGATTTGAAGCGGTCTTCGAAGATTATCTCTTCGAGAACTGAGGTGCGCGGCGTGCAGCCTTCAGGCCGTACTTCTTGCGCTCCTTCATGCGCGGGTCACGGGTGAGGAAGCCGGCCTTCTTGACGAGGGGCTTGTAGGCCTCATCGGCCTTCACCAGTGCGCGGGCGATGCCGTGACGGATGGCGCCGGCCTGGCCGGTGAATCCGCCGCCCTTGCAGTTGACGATCACGTCAAACTTGCTCAGGGTGTCGGTCAGCGTCAGGGGCTGACGCACGACGGTCTTCAGAGTCTCATAGCCGAAATACTCGTCCAGAGAACGCTTGTTGATCACGATATTTCCCTCACCGGGAATCAGACGAACGCGAGCGATCGCCTTTTTTCTTCTGCCGACGGCATGGAAGCAAACAGTGTTAGCCATTTTTCGTCCTCCTCCCAAAATCACAGCTCGAGCGTCTCAGGCTTCTGGGCCTGCTGATTGTGCTCTGCGCCGGTGTACACGAACAGCTTCTTCGCCATTGCGTAGCCGAGGGGTCCCTTCGGCAGCATGCGGCGAACGGCCTCGCGGAAAGCGAAATCGCTCTTCTTGGCCATCAGACGACGATAGGAGATTTCCTTCAGTCCTCCCGGATAGCCGGTGTGATAGCGATACATCTTGTCATCGAGCTTCTTGCCGGTGAAGACCAGCTTGTCGGTGTTGACAACGATGATGTAGTCGCCGCAATCGCAATGGGGCGTGAAGGTGGGCTTATGCTTGCCGCGCAGCATGGCTGCTACCTGGGATGCCAGGCGGCCGAAGACCATGCCCTCTGCGTCGATGACGTACCATTTACGCTCGACGTTCTGGGGATTCGCCATATAAGTACTCACGAGTAATTCCTCCAAATAAGATGAATGCTTTTGCACAGCGGTGTGGTCAGTACCGATGATGCGATTCATGCCTTCAGCTCGGGGCTAGTGAGCGTATTGACACAAGTTGTATTATATCGCAGACGTGCCTTAAAATCAATTGATTTTCCGCGCTGCACCGGAATTTAACATCAGTTCTGCCGCGCTTCATCGATCAGTTCCGCTGCCGTTTTGTCAACGGGCGTTTCCGTCTCGGGCACATAGTCATCCAGCGTATCGTGCGGGGTCTGCGTTTCCTCGGCATCCGGCTGCGGCGGGCGCGTGGGCAGTACCGTCTCTTCCGCAAACATCGGGTCGGCTTCGCCACTGTCCTTAGATCCGAGAAGTATCTGCCCCGTGCCGCGTATTATCCGCCAGGCCGCAAGCAGCAGCAGAATCATCACCGCCAGCAGCAGTGCAAGCTTTATCCACTTTGACATTGTATTCTCCTTCAAATAAATAAGCGCCGCCCGGATGCGGACGGCGCAGACAGTCACTATAAGGAAAGAATCAGATCGCGTACTTGCGGATGTACTCCGGCACCGTATCTCCCGGGGCGGAGACGGAAATCAGGAAATTGCAGTGGTGCTGCTGAGAGAGCACTTCCAGGTTTTCAAAGAACTTCGCCATTTCCGGATCGTCCAGAGGCGTACGCACCAGCTTCACAAAGGCATCCATCGCAATCAGAGACAGATCGAAGTTGGCCGAGAGCATGCCGCACATGAAGCTGAGCATTTCGTTGGCCGTGCACTTGTGCGCCACCGGATACTCGCTTGCATCCACAAAGCGGATCTCATGGCGCAGATCATACATATATCGCTTATCGTCATCGATGAAAATGATATCGCCGTGTTCCTGTTTCAATGATTCGTTTACAAGATCAATCAGACGCTTGGTTTTTCCGCTTCCCTTGTCGCCCAAAATAATCTGTATCAATCCGTTCAACTCCCTTCCGAAGTTTAATTCCGTAATCATTATACACCATTTTTTGCCATTTGGCTAGATGCTTTTTGAGAATTGTCATTTTGTCCGAAAAAAACAGGCATTTCGGCAGGAATTACGTACATTTCGGTCGAATTTTCTATACTCGGAGGAGGCGTTTAGCTATGAAGAATTTTGATGACAGCTCCATTATGGAGAAAAATGTATCGCGCGAGCGCGTATTTGACGGCATCATACTGCACATCGACCATTTCACCAACGAACTGCCCAACGGCAAGCTGGCCAAGCGCGAGGTTGCGCTGCACATGGGGGCCTCGGCCGTATTGCCCGTGGATGACGAGGGCATGACCTATCTGGTGCGCCAGTTCCGTGCACCCATCGAACAGGTGCTGCTGGAGATCCCGGCGGGCAAGCTGGACAGCCTTGATGAGGATCGTCTGTTGGCCGCCAAGCGTGAGCTGCGCGAGGAGACGGGTTTTCAGGCCGACAGCTGGACGCACATGGTGGACATATTCACCACGCCCGGCTTCTCCAACGAGCGCATATCGCTGTACCTGGCCCGTGATCTCAGGGCGGGTGATGCCGATCCCGACGATGACGAATTCCTGAACATCGTGCGCATGCCGCTGAAGGATGCCGTCGAAATGGCGCAGCGCGGCGAAATCCGGGATGTCAAGACGCTCACTGCGCTGCTGATGGCGCGCGACATGCTCAAATAAACGGCAATGGAAACAATCAGCGGCTACATGCCGACGCTCGAAACCGAGCGCCTGCGCCTGCGCAAGCTACGCATGCGCGACGCCGCGGACATATTCGCCTACAGCAGGGATCCCGAGGTGGCCAGATACGTACTCTGGGACGCGCAGACGAGCATTGCCGAGGCGCGCGCCTATCTGCGCTATATGCTGCACAAATATCACAGGTATGCTCCCGCCAGCTGGGGGATAGAACTCAAGTCCACGGGGCACATAGTGGGCACCATCGGCTTTATGTGGATCCAGGACGACAACCGCGCTGCCGAGGTGGGCTATTCCCTTGCACACGAACTGTGGAACAGGGGCTACATGACCGAGGCTCTGCGTGCCGTGATCGATTACGGTCTGGGCAGCCTTCGCCTTAACCGCATCGAGGCGCAGCACGAGAGCAAAAACCCCGCCTCGGGCGCAGTCATGCGCAAGTGCGGCATGCAGCACGAGGGACATCTCAGGCAGCGCCTCTACAACAAGGGGCACTACGCAGATGTCGAACTGTATGCCATATTGAGATGTGATCAGGCAGATAACAAGTGATACGGCAAAACGCAGGTCGGAAGGACCTGCGTTTTGTTATTCCGTCCGTATCCATGCAAAGCTGCCGATGATGTCGATGGCGGTGAGCATATAGTCCCGGTCGGACTGCGGAGTGAAGGCGAAGTTGAAGACCTCACCGTTGAGCAGTGTGGCGCAGCAGCTCACGTCGCCCTCGTCCAGATCGTAGACCACGAAGTCCACACCGTTGTAGGTGTACACGCCCGACGTGCGCGGTTTGGCCTGCTGCGCAATCTCCGTCTTGAGGGTCTGAATGTCTGCGCAGTTGCAGGACCACTGCTGAATGTAGAGCCAACAGTCGCCGTCCGCATCGCTCAGGCAATAGAGGATGTTGTTTTCCTGCATCTCCTCATCCGGCACATAGCTTTTCCAGCCCTCAGGCAGGCGCAGTGAAAAACCGGCATCGAAAGCCAACTCCTCTGCCCATCCCGTGCAACCCAGAAGCAGCAGACCCAGCAGTATGCAAAGTATCCTTTTCATATTCATTCCTCGTTGTCCTCTTCCGGGTAGATGCCCTCGTAGAGCACGCTGTCACCCTCGCCCGCAATCTCGTGCACCAGTTCGGCGGCGTCCGCCATATCCGAGACCATGCGCACGGACGACTTGGGGAAGCCCTTGCGCATGAGGCCGCGCATCACGCTCTTGGAGGTTTCGGGATCGACCAGCACCACGTAGTCTGCGCACAGAGCGGCCTGCATGCCGTAGTCGTAGTTGACATCCTCCGAGTTTTCCTCAATTCCGGTAAGCCCCGCCGTGACCAGCACGCGGCGGCCGGGGAAGTCCTTGAGCACCTGAAGCGCCTCGTCCGCACCTTCGCGCAGCGTGTTGAGCGAATTGTCGATCACGCTGACGTCGCCCGGAATCAGCTGCAGGCGATGACGCGTGGGCTTGAGCTTTTCGATGCCCTGAACGATTTCCTCCATGCCAAGACCGAGCTGCCGTGCCACGGCCGCGCTCAGCGCGATGTTCTTGACACTCAGTTTTCCCAGCAGTTTTGTGGTTGCCCAGGCGTGGCTGCCGTCCGAGCAGATCAGTTCAAAGCGCGTGCCGCGTGCGCCTGTCTCGATGTGATCCGCGCACATGTAGAAGCCCGCGTCGGCACCGCCCAGACCTGCGCGGTATTTCTCCGTCCTGCACAGCGCATAGAGCCTGTCGCCGTAGCTGCCGTCGGAGCCAAAGAAGGCCTTGCCGTCCTGCGGCAGCGCCTCGATCAGTTCATACTTGGTCTGCGCTGCGGCCTCGATGGAGCCGAAGCTGTCCAGATGCGCATTGCCAACGCAGGTCAGCACGCCGTACTGCGGGCGCACGAGTCTGGCCATTTCCTTGATCTCCCCGCGCTGCTGGGCACCCATCTCGGTGATGAGCACCTGATGCCGGTTCGTCAGCTGATCATTGACCACGCGGGATATGCCCATGGCCGTCGAGAAGCTGGGCGGCGTGGCAAGCACGCGGTACCTTTGGGCAAGCAGTGTGCGCAGCATGAGCTTGACCTGCGTCTTGCCGAAACTGCCTGTCACGCCGATGCGGATCAGATCCTTGCGGGCCGCGAGTCTGCGCCGCGCCTGATTGTAGTACTTTTTGTTGATCTGCTCCTCAATGGGGCGCATGATGACGGCCGCAAGCAGCACCAGATAGTCCGAGGTGATGAATACCAGATAGGGTGAGAAGCCCAGTGCGCTCACGATCAGCGCCAGCAGCACCACCAGCACCGCCATGACCGCCAGCAGGCGGCAGATGCGATGCGTGAACACCAGCGGCTTTTTCTGCTGTATGTGGCGGCGCTTGGTGAACCAGACGAGCACCGCGGCCAGCGCAAAGCCGACCAGCACGATCCATGCGCAGAAGTTTTCGCGCCGGCTCTCCTGACGGATGCCCATGGACAGCAGTATCGGCAGGTACCAGTTCAGCAGTGCCGTCAGTATGCCCACGATTGCATTGGGGATCAGCAGCTGTTCGATATAGCCCAGCAGATCCCGTCTGAGTATCGGAATCTGATAGCGCTGTGCCTGCAGCACATTCACGGCACTCAGCCCTGCCGCAATGCAGCAGAGCACGATCACCGCCATTCGAACAACAACGTACAACATTCTTACTGCTCCTGTTCCTCTTGCGTAACCAGCATCGGATCGTTCTCCGGATGCGCCTCGGGCATGTGCTCCAGCGCCATGATCAGCGCGTCCTCACTGTTTTCATAGTAGCGCTTGCGATAGCCCACATCGATAAAGCCGAGCTTGTGATAGAGGTTCTGCGCGATCTTGTTGCCGCGGCGCACCTCCAGCGTCATCCAGACCATGCCGCTGTCGGCCGCGAGTTGCACCATGCCGCGGGCCACACGCTCGCCCAGCCCTCGCCCCCGATAGTCGGGATGCACGGCAATGTTGGTAATATGCCCCTCGTCCACGACGAGCCATACGCCCGCATAGGCGATCGCGCGATCACCGTCCCGCAGCACCACGTAACGTGCGCAGGGATTCTCGCACACATCGTGGCGTATCGACTCGCGCGACCACGGCGTTTTGAAGCACGCCACTTCGATCTCGTGTACCGCATCCACGTCGTCTGCGGTCATCAGTCCCATCGTAATCTCGCTCATAGTCCCTTCCTCAGGCGGCGGTCCCGTTCGCGCTCGGCCTGCGGCGCACGCAGGTAGATGGGCGTGAGCAGCCGCGCCTCCATCCAGGTTTCCGGATGCGCCGCCGCCAGTACGCAGGCCGCATCCGCGTGAATGTCTGCAAGGTTGGCCGGCGCAATGACGGCATCCGGCCGCATTTCAAGAAGCGCCTGTGTGTGCACGCGCAGACCGTCTCCCGAAAATACGATGCGCCGATCCTTGGGCAGGGATTCGACAAACGCCGTCAGATCCGTTGCTGTATCCTCCCTGATGCGTTCGGGCATGCCGTGTCTCATGTCAAAGACCGCGCAGTAGACCTGTCCTCGCCTGGCATCCAGTATGGGGCAGGCCAGACCGTCAAAGCCGCAAAAGTTCATGGCCAGCGCCTCGAGCGCGTTGATGCGTGCGCAGGGCTTGTTTTGGGCATGGGCAAGCCCCTTGACGGCACACACGCCGATGCGCACGCCCGTGAACGAGCCGGGGCCGGCCACTGCCGCAAAACAGTCCACCCGGTCACATGTCAGATCCGCGCCGCGCATGGCATTGTCCAGCGCGGGCATGATCGTCTCCGAGTGCGTCAGCCCGTGGTTCATCATCGTCAGCTGCGCAATCGAGCCGTCCTTCATCACGGCACAGCTTGCCGCAGGTCCCGAAGTATCCAACGCTACTATGTTCATCTGTCCTCTGTGCTCCATTTGCCGAGTGCTCCGGGATCAAAGCCCGCCACGCCCGTGTTTGTAATTTCGATTATACGTTCGTTTTCGTTTTCTGCGCGATCGATGGTGACATCCAGCCGCGGCGTCACATCCAGCGCGACCATCTCCGGCCACTCAATGAGTGCCACGCCGTCGCCGCCGATGAACTCGTCCAGCCCCGCGGCATAGAATTCGTCCTCATCGCTGATGCGGTAGAGGTCGTAGTGGTAGAGCCTGCGCCCGCCCTGCCTGTAGGGAATCAGCAGCGTAAACGTCGGACTGGGCATCGCTCCCGTGATGCCCATGCCCCTTGCCACACCGCGTGCGAACACGGACTTGCCCGCACCCAGATCGCCGTGAAGCAGTACCGTGTCGCCGTCTGCCAGCATATCTGCCAGGCAGGCCGCCAAGTCCATGGTGTCCTGCTGCGATATCGTCTTGAATCTCATGTGATCTGCCTCAGCCGATGCAGGCCACGCCCTCAGGGCGCACGTTCAGTATCGTCGTTGCGCCCGCGCCGAAGACAGCGTCCATGGAGGCCGCATAGTGCGACAGCATATCGTTGGGCACAAAGGCCAGTATCGTGCCGGCAAAGCCGCCGCCGTTGATGCGCCATGCGCCGCGTCCCTTGAGCATTCTGCGGCTCATCTCCAGCGCCAGAGGCATTTCCTGATTGCCGCTGCTCTCCACAAACAGGTTCTGCAGCAGCATCCAGCTGCTCTCGCCGGACGCGATCAGCGCCTCGAAGAATGCGGGCAGATCGTCGCGGCGCAGCGCCTCGACCGCCTCACCCACGCGCGCGGTCTCATCCACGAAGTGGAAGGCACGCAGTATGGCGCGATCCGGCACGTTGTTCTTGAGCTTGGGCAGAGCCTCCTCCAGATCCTTGGCCGAAATTTCCGCCAGCATCTTCACGCCCATCTTTTCCGCGACCATGCGCATCTCCGCAGGGATGGCCGCATAGGCGTCGGTCAGATCGCCGTGCTCGCCGCCGGCTGCCACGACGCAGACCGAATAGCCCTTCGCGCCGAAATTGTAGCTCAGCGCCTCCACCTTGGCCTCGGGTGTGCCGAAGTCGATGGTCACAAGGCCGCCCACGGCGCAGGCCATCTGGTCCATCAGGCCGCTGGGCTTGCCGAAGTATACGTTTTCGGTGTACTGAGAAATTCTGGCCTTGAGCTGCGCATCGATCGTCCAGCCGTTGAAGAGCGCGTCAAACGCCGCCACCAGCATGACCTCAAACGCTGCCGAGGAGGACAGGCCGCTGCCCTTGAGCACGGTACTGGTCACCTGTGCGTCAAAGCCGCCGATTTTGTAGCCCAGTTCCTTGAGTCGTGCCGCTACGCCGCGGATGAGGGAGAAGGTGGTGTTCTTTTCGCTCTCACGCACCTCGAGCTTGGAGATGTCGACCACGAAGGCCTTGTCGTAGCCCGCGGAGTAGAGTGTGACGATGTTCGTGCCGTTCGCGGCAACCGCAGCCAGCGTATCCAGATTTACCGATGCAGCCAGCACGCGCCCGTGGTTGTGGTCGGTATGATTGCCCACGACCTCTATGCGCCCGGGCGAGGAAATGAACTTCTCCGGGTCACGGCCGAAGTTCGCGTGAAAAGCATCCGCAAGCGCCGAGTAGCGTGCGCTCTGGTCCGCACCGGCGTACAGCGCGTTCATCCGCACGGCATTGTCCTGCATCAGTCTTTGAATATCCATATAAATATGCCTCCTTCATGCAGCAATATTCCTATTATGAATTATAAACCAAATCGGATTATTATGCAAGTTTTTCGTTCGAAATCATTCTTGACAATCGCCCTGAATTGGTCGATAATGTATCATAGGTTAATTTGATTTTTGAGGTGATTTGACATGGCACGGAATGCAACCGCGCTGCTAAATGTTCTGCTGGATTTTGCCGAGGATAAAAACCTGATCGACGCGCAGGATCGCGCCTACACGCTCAACCGCCTGCTGGAGATTATGCAGATGGATGCCCCCGAGGAGGGGACACTTCCCCCGCGCACGCCTTCGCCCGAGACTGCCACAGAGATACTGGACGGCCTGTGCGACGTGGCCGCCGAGCGAGGTCTGATTACCGACACCGCCACGCGCCGCGATCTTTTCTCCGCCAAAGTCATGGGCGCACTTACGCCGCATCCGGCCACGGTGCGCGAGCGCTTCTTTGACCTGACGGAAAAGCAGGGCGCCAAGGCAGCGACCGACTATTTTTACAAGCTCTGCCGCGACGCGGACTACATCCGTGTGGACCGCATTGCCAGAAACGTGCGCTTCTTCCGCCCCTCGCCCTGCGGCGAGCTGGAGATCACGATCAACCTCTCCAAGCCCGAGAAGGATCCGCGCGACATCGCCGCTCAAAGAAACGCCAAACAGACGGGCTATCCGCGCTGCATGCTCTGCATCGAGAACCCGGGCTATGCCGGTCGTCTCGACTTTCCCGCCAGACAGAACCACCGCGTGGTGCCGCTGACGCTGGGGAACGGCCGCTGGTATCTGCAGTACTCGCCCTATGCCTATTACGATGAGCACTGCATCGTGTTCAACCATGACCACGTGCCCATGCGCATCTCCCATGACAGCTTCGTGCGTCTCTTCGATTTTGTGGAGCAGTTCCCGCACTACTTCCTGGGTTCCAATGCCGACCTGCCCATCGTGGGCGGATCGATACTCTCGCACGACCACTTCCAGGGCGGCGGCTACCACTTCCCGATGGACCGCGCGGGCGTGCGCACCATGCTGCAAAGCCCGATTGAGGGCGTGTCCGCCTGGGTGCTCGACTGGCCGATGAGCTGCATCGTGCTCAAGGGCAAAAAGCGCGGGGACGTGATCCGCCTGGCCGATGAGATGCTTGCTGCCTGGCGCGGCTACTCCGATCCCGCCTGCGGCATTTACGCCGAGACCGACGGCACGCCGCATAACACCATCACGCCCGTGGCCCGCATGGAGGACGGCGAATATAAGCTCTATCTCGTGCTGCGCAACAACCTGACCACGCCCGAACATCCCCTGGGCGTGTTCCATCCGCACGCTCAGCTGCACCACATCAAAAAGGAAAACATCGGCCTGATCGAAGTCATGGGCCTGTTCATACTGCCCGGCCGACTGGTCAGGGAGCTGGACGGACTTCGCCCCTACCTGACGGGTGCGCGGCCGATCGGCGATGCACCCGAGGCCGACTCACCGCTTGCAAAGCACTATGACTGGGTGTGCGAGCTGGCTGCACGCGCCGGAGGTCCGCTGGACGCGGCGGCAGCGGATGAGCTGCTGCGCGACGGCTTGGCCGAAAAGTGTGCCCATGTGCTCATGGATGCCGGCGTCTACAAGCATACGCCCGAGGGCGATGCGGGGCTGATGCGCTTCCTCGGACAGCTGGGCTGCCGCGAGCGCACATGAGCCGCAGTGTCGAAGAAATTGTGCAGGCGATACTCAGGCTCAGCCGCAACACGCTTGCCATTCACCTGCGCTTTATGGATGTCGCCGTCAGCCGCCTGAAGTGGACGGAGGTGACGGCAGAGACGGCCGACTTCGGTCCGCTGGCCACGCAGGGTACGGACATACTCTACGATCCGAAGATGCTCTGCCGCCTGTACGTGTCGGACAAGGCCGCGCCGCCGCGTGCCTATCTGCACCTGCTGCTGCACTGCATCTTCAGGCATTTTGCAGTCGGCCCGAGTGTTGTTCGTCCGCTGTGGGATCTGGCCTGCGACATTGCCGCGGAGGGCGTGATAAACAGCCTGGACCTTGACTGCGTGACCACGGCCAAATCCGCCGGGCAGCAGGCAGAGATCCAATGGCTGCTGCCCGAGGTCAACAACCTTCTGACGGCAGAGAAGCTCTATGCCTTCTTCAGAACTAATCCGCCGAGTGCGAAGGAGATGCAAAGGCTCGGCGAACTGTTCTCGCCGGACAACCACCGGATCTGGTACGGCCGTGACGAGAAATCGGATCAGGGACAGGGCAAAAGCAAAGATAAGGCTCAGAATCAAAACAAAGACGACGGTCAGGGCGAGAGCCGGGACCGGAACCCAAATGACGACCGGGACCAGGGTGACGGTCAGGGCGAAGGCCGGGACGGTGATTCCGAAAGCGGACTTTCCTCCAAGGAGGCGCAGGCACTCCGGGATGAGTGGCAGGCCGTGGCCGAGCGCATACAGACCGACCTTGAAACCTTCAGCAAGGAGCGCGGCGATGCAGCCGGCTGCATGATGCAGAATCTGCGCTCCGTCAACCGCGAGAAGTACGACTACACGAGCTTCCTCAAGCAGTTCGCGGTCATGGGCGAGGAGATGCGCCTGAGTACCGAGGAGTTTGACTACATATTTTACACCTACGGCATGAAGCTCTTTCCCGAGAGGCGCATGCCGCTGATTGAGCCGCTGGAATACCGGGACGTGAAGCGCATACGCGAGTTCGTGATCGCCATCGACACCTCCGGTTCGGTTCAGGGCGACCAGGTGCAGGCCTTTTTGCAGAAGACCTACAACATACTGGAGAGTACGGAGAGTTTCTTCAGCAGGATCAATCTGCACATCATACAGTGCGATGCCCAAATTCAGGAGGATGCGAAGATCACCTCGCACGAGGAGTTTGAGGACTATCTGGGGAAAATGCGGATCAGGGGCCTGGGCGGCACTGACTTCCGACCCGTATTCAGGTATGTGGACGACATGATTGCCCGAAAAGAGTTTACCAATCTCAAGGGGCTGATCTACTTTACCGACGGCTACGGCACATTTCCCGAGCGCATGCCCGACTACAAGACGGCCTTCGTGTTTGTGGAAGAGGGTTACGAAATCCCCAAAGTGCCGGTCTGGGCGATCCGCCTGGTGCTGACAAAGGAAGACATGGGTGAGATGGCCGATGGATAATGTGAAGTTTGAGATCAGCAACGGCGTCATTGAGTATATCGCAGCGGAAGGCGACACGAGCGGCATACTGCATGTGCCGGGCAGCGTGAGGGTCATAGACGACGGCTGCTTCATGTACTGGTCGGATATGACGGGCATACTGCTGCCCGATGGGCTGACGCGCATCGGGGATCGGGCGTTTCTGGATTGCAGATCCCTGCAGAACATCACTCTTCCCGAAAGCCTTACGACCATCGATGACTGCGCGTTTCTGTGCTGCGAATCGCTCAGAAGCATACGCATTCCGAAGAATGTCTCGCGCATCGGCAAGAGCGCGTTCGGCGGCTGCACAAATCTGGAGCGCATCGAGGTGGACGGACGCAATCCGTACTTCACTTCGCAGAACGGCGTGCTCTATGACAGGGATATGCATACACTGCTCTGCTGCCCCTGCGGCAGTTCCTGCTTTGACATTCCCGAGAGTGTCACGCGCCTGGGTGACAGCGCGTTTCGGTCCTGCAGCAAGCTTGAAAAAATCAGCGTACCCGGGCACGTGAAGCACATCGGTCGCTGTGCCTTCAAGGATTGCAAGAACCTTCTCGAAATTCGCGTCGGCGAGGGCGTAAAGAGCATCGGCGAGAAGGCCTTCGCGTGGTGCCCGGAACTTGAGGAGGCCTTTATACCCGACAGTGTGACCGAGGTCGGCTATGAGCTCTTTGAGTCCTCCGACATGCTCTCGGAGCTGCATCTGCCTTCGGCGCTTGCCAAATACCTTGACGATATGCTCAGCAAGGTCGATGACCCTGTGCTGCTGCACATCAAAGATTTTGATGCCGTGCCCGAGCATCGCCGATTGTATGCAGCCATCGGTTTCACGTGCGGCCGGTGCAATACGGAAGACGAAAACGGCAAATTGTACATGAAATACATTGCCGCACATGTGCCGGAACTGCTGGCGTTTGCCGGGGAGTACCCGGAGGATATCATGCCGCAGCTTCTGCCGCTGCTCATGCACCGCAATCTGATTTCCGGCAAACAGCTGGAGAAAATTACCGATACCGTGCTGGATATCGGCGATACGCAGCTGACGGCGGCTATGCTGGACTACAGACACAGCCTGAAGGAAGAAGGATGGGATTTTACTCTATGAACATCAAACAGGCCAAGGAACAGATCAAAAATGCGATGACCTCGTATTTTACCAAGGATGAAACGGGCGACTATGTGCTGTCCGCGCATCAGCAGCGCCCCGTGTTTCTGATGGGCCCGCCCGGCATCGGAAAGACGGCCATCATGGAGCAGATCGCGAGCGAAATGGGCGTGGCGCTGCTGAGCTACTCCATGACGCACCATACGCGTCAGTCAGCGCTGGGCCTGCCGTTTATCGAGCACAGAACATATCAGAACGGCAAGATCGAGTGCGACATCAGCCAATACACGATGAGCGAGATCATCGCCGCCATATACGACATGATGGAGGAGACAGGGCTGCGCGAGGGCATACTCTTCCTCGATGAGATCAACTGCGTCTCCGAGACGCTTTCGCCGATCATGCTGCAGTTTCTGCAGTACAAGGTCTTCGGGCGCTATCGCGTGCCGGAGGGCTGGATCGTCGTCACGGCGGGCAATCCGCCCGAGTACAACAACAGCGTGCGAGAGTTTGACCTGGTGACATGGGACCGCCTCAAGCGCATCGACGTGGAGCCGGACTTTCAGGTGTGGAAGGAATACGCCGTGAGCGTGGGCGTTCATCCCGCAATCACCAGCTATCTGGAGATCAAGCCCGACTACTTCTACCGCGTGCAGACGCGCGTGCAGGGCAAGGAATTCGTGACCGCACGCGGCTGGGAGGATCTCTCCCGCATGATCCGCCTCTACGAGCACAACAATATCGCCGTGGACAAGCTGCTCATCGTACAGTACCTGCAGGATGAGCGGATCGCAGCGGACTTCGCGCAGTACTATGCCCTGTTCTGCAAGTACCGCAGCGACTATCAGATTGCGGACATACTCGCGGGCAAGGCCGACAACGACATATACAGCCGCGCGGAAAAGGCGAAGTTTGACGAGCGCCTGGCGCTGATCAGCCTGATACTGGACGCGCTTCGCAGCAGTGCACAGTCCACCATGGACCGCGTGGCCGCCATGCAGCGTCTGATGCCGATCGTGCGCTCGCTG
>CAVINP010000022.1:0-23552 GCA_963643985.1 bacterium | reverse complement strand
CGCGCATGACCGTGTGGTTCGTGTAGCGGAAGACTGCGTGCGCGATGCCGAAGGCCTCGGTGAAGCTCACGCCGTCCGCCTCCAGCAGGCGGATCAGCTCCGGTATCGCCATCGTGGGATGTGTATCGTTGAGCTGCACGGCGTGCAAATCCGCAAAGCAGCTGTAATCGCTGCCGTAGCGTGCCCGATACGAGCGCAGCATATCCTGCAGTGACGCGCTGCAGAGCACGTACTGCTGGCGGATGCGCATCAGCTTGCCCGCCTTCAGCGTATCGTTCGGGTAGAGCAGTTTGGTGATGTCCTCGGCGGTGTTCTTGTCCTTTGCGGCCGCGGCATAGTCCTGCGCATTGAAAGCATCAAAGTCAAACTCGTGCTCGCTCTCGCACTGCCAGAGTCTGAGCGTGCCGATGTTTTTCCCGCCGTAGCCGATCACGGGCATGTCGTAGGGCACGGCACGCACCGTCAGTCCCTTCATGGGCACCTCGACGCTCAGCTCATCGCGGCGGATGCTCCACGGATCGCCGAAGCGCGTCCAGTCATCGGGCAGTTCCTTTTGACGGCCGTCCTCGAAGCACTGTTTGAACAGGCCGTATTTGTAGCGCAGGCCGTAGCCATCCAGCGGCACGTTGTGCGTGGCGGCACTGTCAAGGAAACACGCCGCCAGACGGCCCAGACCGCCGTTGCCCAGTGCGGCATCCTCGATGTCCTCCAGCTCCGCCGGATCCACGCCGCGCTCCGCCAGTTCCTTTTTCACGTCCTCCAGCAGACCCAGTGCGTAGAGGTTGTTGTAGATCAGGCGACCGACCAGATACTCCGCGGACAGGTACAGTGCGTGCCGCTTCTGCAGTCGTTCGGCATGATCGTCCATCCACAGGGGCGCAATCGCCATCATCACCGCATCGGCCAGGCCCTCGTGCAGCTGCACCGCATCGGCACGGGCAAGCGGCGCGTGATATTTCATATCGATAAATGCGGATGCTTCTTCAATGATCCGCCCGGCATCGATCTTCGGATAATTCCCGCGCTCATGGCGGCGGTTGAGTATGCGCACGCGGCGTGCGGCATCCTCCAAAGAGACGTCCGGCATGCGCCAGAGCCAGTTCGTGCCACCGACCGTGCCGGGAAAATTCATGCGGGCTTCCTCGCCCAGGTTCAGCAGATCCTGCATGGGCGCGATGGCGGTATCCGCAACGCTCCCCCACGCCGCGTTCAACAGGGCGGAGACGATGTCATCGTCATAGTCGGCCATGCTCAGCTTCCGCTTTGCGAAGGCACGGACATCCGCGCTTGCGTGCTGCCACCAGCCCAGCGTGGTGTTGTTGTCGTGCGTACCGGTGTAGACGATGCAGTTTTTCACGTGATGCTCGGGCAGGTCGGCATTGGTCTCGTCGCTGTCAAAGGCAAACTGCAGTACCTTCATGCCCGGATAGCCGCAGTAGGTCAACAGCTTTTTCACGCGCGTGCTGACCACGCCCAGATCCTCGGCCACAATGTTGAGGTTCGGCAGTTCCTTCTTCACGCGTGCAAAGAGCCTGCGCCCCGGTCCCAATTCATATTTGCCGTTTCTGGCCGTTTTTTCGGTGGCGGGGATCGCGTAATAGTTGGCAAAGCCGATGAAATGATCGATGCGCAGTATGTCAAACATATCACCCAGCGCACGCAGGCGGGCGATCCACCATGCGTACTTCGTCTCGGCATGGCGCGGCCATCTGTAGAGCGGATTGCCCCAGCGCTGGCCGTCCTTCTGGAAATAGTCCGGCGGCACACCCGCGATGCGTATGGGGCGCACATCCTCGTCCAGTTCGAACAGATCCGGGTTCAGCCAGACATCGGCGGAATCCTCGGCCACGTAGATCGGCATATCGCCCATCAGCTCGATGCCCGCATCCCGCGCGTAGTCGTGCAGGCGGTTCCACTGCGAAAAGAACACGTACTGCACAAAGATGTGATATTCGATTTCCTCTGCAAGCAGACGGCTGTACTTTTCGATGGCCTCGGCCTCGCGCAGGCGGATCGAACTATCCGGCCAGTCCATCCACGATACGCCGCCGAAATGCTCCTTCAGCGCACGAAACAGCGCAAAAGGGCGCACCCAGCTATGCTCTTTTTCAAATACGGCCAGCGTGTCCGTGAGTTTTTCACCGCTGCAGGCATAGGCCTTCTTCAAAAGCGCCGTGTTCTGCCGCGTCACGGCATCAAAATCCACACGCGGCAGATGCGGCAGGGGTTCATACGCACCTTCGGGCAGCAGGCCGTCCTGCGTCATCAGGTCAAAGTCGATCATCAGAGGGTTGCCCGCATAGGTGGAAGCGCTCTGATAGGGGGAAGCCGCATAGCCCGTAGGGCCGACCGGCAGCATCTGCCATATATTCATGCCGGCGCTCTTCACAAAGTCCACGAAGTCGTAGGCCGCCTGCCCCAGCGTGCCCACGCCGCCCCGGGACGCAAGCGAGGTGATGTGCATCAGTACGCCGCTCTTTCTCATAAACCATTCCTCCAAAGTAAAGGGATGCTTTCATTATATCCGTTTTGGCTGTTCTTGGCAAGTGTATTTGTTTTTAACGCAGTGTTTACGCGCCCATATCCCCCCTGCAGGCTTGTGGACGCCGGACGCCGCGTGTAAAATAACATATAATGCATAAGTACTCGGAGGTTATGGCGGATGAATCGGCTCAGGAAACATTTGGAGGGCAGGCAGGTGAACATGCCCCTGCTGATCACCGTGCTGATCATCTTTGCGGTGCTTACGATGCTCATCGCCATAGGGCTTGGGCCGGTTTCGGTCGCGCCGCTGACGACACTTCGGATACTTTTGAGCAAACTGCCGCTGATCGGCAGCCGCATCGGGCAGACTTGGGAACAACTCGAGGCCAACATCGTGCTGGGGCTGCGCCTGCCGCGCGTGTGCCTGGGCATGGTTGTCGGCGCCTCTCTGGCGGTCTGCGGCGTGGCCATGCAGGCGCTGGTGCGCAACGATCTGGCCGATCCCTACCTGCTGGGCGTCTCCTCCGGCTCGGCGGCCTTTGCCACACTGGGCATGCTCTTTGGCACATTTTCGTTTCTGGGCACGTATCAGCTGTCCATTTCCGCCTTCATCGGCGCGGCGGTCACGACGATATTCGTCTATGTGATATCGCGCGTGCGCGGGCGGATCAACATCACCCAGCTGCTGCTGGGCGGCGTGGCGGTCTCCATGATCATGGACGGTCTGACCGGTATCATCAAACTCAGCGCCCCCAACGCGCTGGGGCTGCACAACACCGAATTCTGGATGGCCGGCTCCCTGGCGGGCGCAAAGTGGGCGTACCTGACGCTGCCGCTGATCGTGCTTGCCGGCTGCATGGCGTTTATGATGTGCAATTACAGGTCACTCAACCTGCTGCTGCTGGGCGACGAGAGTGCCGGCACGCTGGGCGTGAACGTCAGGCGGATGCAGAAGATGCTGGTGCTGGTGTCCTCACTGATGGCGGGCGCGACCATCGCCGTCAGCGGTACGATCGGCTTTGTGGGCCTGATGGTGCCGCACTTCACGCGGCTTCTGGTCGGCGGCGATCATCGGCGCGTGCTGCCGGTGTCGGCACTGCTGGGCGGCATGCTGGTCGTGTGGGTCGATGTGGCGGCGCGGCTGCTGATTGCGCCCGAGGAGCTGCCCGTGGGCGTGCTGACGGCGGTCATCGGCGGCCCGATATTCATCATCATGCTCAAGCGCAAGAACAAAACAAAGTGAAGGATCAGTGATATGCGTCTGAAAGTGGATAATCTCAGCTATGCCTACAGCGCCGGACACAGCGCGGTTTCGGATATTTCCCTGACGGTGGAGCGGGGCGAGTTTGTCGGCCTGATCGGCCCCAACGGCAGCGGCAAGTCCACGGTGCTCAAGAACATCTACCGCGGCCTTACACCCGATCGCGGCAGCATCACGCTGGACGGCGAGAACCTGCTGCGTATGCCGTATCGAAGGTCCGCGCTGAAGCTGGCGGTGGTCGGTCAGGAAAACGAAGTGCCCTTTGATTTTTCTGTCGAGGAGATCGTTGCCATGGGGCGCTCGCCGCACAAGAAAATGTTCGACCCGGACACCGCGCAGGACAAACGCATCGTGCACCACGCGCTGGAGCACATGGGCATGGAAAGCATGTCGCATCGCAGCTACCTGCAGCTCTCGGGCGGCGAGAAGCAGCGCGTGCTCATCGCGCGTGCGGTGGCGCAGGAGTGCGACTTTCTGATACTGGACGAGCCGACCAACCATCTGGACATCAACTACCAGATGCAGATATTTGACTTTATCCGTCGGCTGAAGGTCACGGTGCTCTCTGCAATTCACGATCTGAACATGGCGGCGCTCTACTGCGACCGCATCTACGTGCTCAAGGACGGCCATATCATACTGCAGGGCAAGCCCGAGGACGTGCTGACCGAGGACAACATATACGACGTGTTCGGCGTGCGCAGCGCCGTCAGCCGCCATCCGATCACGGGGAAACTATCCATCACCTATCTGCCTGAAGGCGTATACGGAGGAGTAGCATGAAGAATATTATTTCGCTTTTGATCGTTTTGTCACTGATATTCACGCTTGCATCGGCCGAGAGCAGTTATCCCGTGACGGTGGAAAACTACGGACGTGAACTTACGGTTACCGGCAGACCCGAGCGCGTGCTCACGCTGGGTCCCAACTGCACCGAGCTGTTTGTCGCGCTGGGGCTGGATGATCTGGTCATCGGACGCTCGCTGGTCAATCACAGCCGCGGTCCGCTGGCGGAGTACGCGGACGCGGTCAACGCTATTCCCGTGCTGAACAATGCCGAGGTCACGCGCGAGGCGGTCATCTCCAGCGGCGCGGACTTTGTATTTGCCATCGACTGGGAGATCAGCGATGTTGGCTGCAACATCGAAGAGGTCGCGGACTACGGCATGGATGTCTATGTCGAGTGCGCCACCACCATGGAGCAGACTTTTCAGGAGATCCGCGACATCGGCGATATTTTCGGTGTCCGGGATGCCGCCGAGGCACTCATTGCCGACCAGCAGGCGCGCATGGATGCGGTTGCGGACAAGATTGACGGACAGGAGACGCTCAACGTGCTGGTCTACGACAGCGGCAACGACGGCGTGTTCACCTGCTCGGGCAGCAACTTTGAATCCCTGCTGATCTCTCTGGCGGGCGGCAGGAACATATTTGACGATCTGAATGATCAGGAATGGGTCACCGTGAGCTACGAGGAAGTACTGGCCCGCGAGCCGGATGTCATCGTCATACATGACTACGATGCGCCTTCCGTGGAAGAAAAGATCGCCGAGATCAAGAGCAACCCCACGCTGTCGCTGCTGGACTGCGTGCAGAACGAGCGCTTTGCCGTCATCACGCTGGAGAGCGTGCTCCCCGGGGATCGCATGGCCTATGCCGTGGAGACGCTGGCCGCGGCCTTCTATCCGGAACTGTTCGAATAATATCCGATTCGGAGCTGTCATCGTGGCAGCTCCCTTTATTTTCACATTTAATTTGACTTGAGCGCCAAACTGTGTTAATCTTAGGCTGTATCTATTTTTTATGGGGGACATGTTTTCTATGAAAATTCGATTCAGCGCGGACAGCACCTGCGACATGAACGCAGCGTTTCTCGAGCGCTATCCGGTGGAGGTACTCCCGCTGACGGTGGAGCTTGAGGGCAAGAGCTACCGCGACGGCATCGACATCAGCCCGGACGAAATTATCTCCCGCGTCAATGCCGGCGCGGATCTGCCCAAGACGGCCGCCGTCAACACGGAGGACTATCGCGCCGCGTTCACGCGCATGCTGAAGGATTGCGATGCCGTGATCCACTTTAACATCAGTTCGGATTTCTCCTGCTGTCACCAGAACGCCGTGCTCGCCGCGGAAGGCCTGCCGGTGTACTGCATCGATTCCCGCAACCTCTCCAGCGGCACGGCGATGCTGGTCTGCGAGGCCTACGACCGCATGGAGGCGGGCATGCCGGCTGAGCAGATTGCCGAGGAAGTCCGCAACATGGCGGACAAGGTCGATACTTCCTTTATACTGGATCGTCTGGACTATCTCTACAAGGGCGGCCGCTGCTCCATGATATCGCTGCTGGGTGCCAACGTGCTGCACATACGCCCCTGCATCGAGGTCACAGGCGGCAAGATGGTGGTCGGCAGGAAGTACCGCGGCACCTACGAGCGTTGCCTGCGCCAGTATCTGGCAGATCGCCTGCATGCAAAGGATGCCGTCGTGCCAAGACGCGTATTTCTGACGCACACGGGCGTGTCGGACGTAGCCGTGCAGAAGATACTGGACATCGTAAAGGCGGAGATTCCCTTTGCCGAGGTCTACGAGACCAGGGCCGGCTGCTCCATCACCTGCCACTGCGGCGAAAACTGTTTCGGAATACTCATGATGCGCAAATAACAACAGCGGTCTTCCTTTCGGAAGGCCGCTGTTGTTATGCAGTGGTCAACCCAATGGCTTGGGTCACTGCGCGTCACCGCACTGTTTCACCAACCACCGGCCACTGGTCACCGGCTTTACTGCAGGCCCGTATAGGTCGGCGGATTGCAGATCTTGCAGGGGGTGTATCCGAGGTAATAGGCCTCGTACACCGTCAGGCACTGGGCGCTGGCATAAGCGTATTGGCAGGTGAAGAGGTGATAGTTGGCTGCACCCTTCGTCGCGTAGACGTAGAGTGTGGTGTCCTCCTGCTCGCTCTCCTCGGCGGAGAGCACACCCGAATCGGGAATGGTGGTCGTGTTGGCGCCGACAATCGTCTCGGGGATCTGCGGGCCATATATCTCGACGGACATGTTGTCACCGTAGAGTTCGATGCCGCCGCGCTTGGCGGAATACGGCGAGGGCGCAACCCACACGACGCATACTAACGCGGCCGCGAGCAGCATGGTAAAGACGCACTTCACGGCGCGATGCCAGCTGCAGGCCGGGCTGAGCATGCGCGTAAAGCCCACGGGAAAACACAGCACGAGACACAGCAGCGTCTTGGCATTATAGCTCATGCGCCGCCTGGGTCGCCTGCTCCTGTTGCGCCTCTGCAAATCGAACACGTCCTTATGTAACCATTTTGGGCATAGATACCCTAACATTGTAATTCTACGCGCTTTTGCCGCGGCTGTAAACAAATATTCAAAAGCTTCAATCATTCATACTTACAGCGAAATAAATGCAACACAGTTGAAACATTTGGAGCTTTACCCTGCCTTGCTTGACATTGCGGGGCATATTGCCTTATAATCGGTTCATACTATCTGCAATTTCGAGGTGAAATCCTTTGAATGCATATCAGGTACTGAATCTGCCGTGCACGGCTTCCTACGCCGAGGTGCGTGCGTCCTACCGCCAGCTGGCAAGGCGCTGGCATCCTGACCGCTTCCCCGAGGGACCCGAGCGCGACCATGCCAACGAAAAGATGGCAGAGATCAATGCGGCCTATCGCGCGTGCATACACCATGCACCGCACAGCGTAAAGCCCCGTGACGAGCAGCATGCGCTCGGGCGAATCGAAGAAATGCTCAACTGCGGCCAGTACAGGAATGCCCGAAGGCAGCTGATGAGCGTCTCCACGCGCTGCGCGGAATGGAATTATCTCTTCGGAGCAACGCTTCTGAAAATGCAGGAGACGGGCAAGGCACTGATCTACCTCACCGTCGCCACGCATCAGCAGCCCGGCAACGCCAAGTACGCGCGGGCACTGCGTCAGGCCGAGCATGTAAAGAATGCATCTCGCGCTTCCTTTTTCTCCAGACTGCGCCGCGCACGCTGACGGTTTGGGTTAAAAGATTCCGCAACCCCTTTACAGCCGGAAAAAATACGGCTATAATACAGTACAGATTCACATTACCGCGTTGAAGAGGAGCGTTCGAAAACAGCCCCGCAAAGCGAGCCGGAGACGGGTGGAAGTCCGGAGGGCGGCATTTTCGCAACAAATCACCTCGGAGCGGCGAACCGAAAGCCTGCGGGCAAGTAGGCTTCGTCGGGCCGGCCCGTTACAGCCTGCAATGAGTGGGTATGGCCAATGGTCATATCAATCTGGGTGGTACCGCGAGCGTCTTCGTCCCAAAGTATGGGCGAGGGCGATATTTTTATTTTGGAGGATGAAGTCTCATGTTTGAAAAGGTTTCCACTTCGATGGACTTTCTGACGCGCGAGAAGCAGGTTCTGAAGTTCTGGAAGGAAAAGAAGATCTTTGAAAAGAGCGTGGATCTGCGCAAGAACGCGGACACGTTTACCTTCTTTGACGGCCCGCCGACGGCCAACGGCAAGCCGCACATCGGCCACATCGAGACGCGTGCGATCAAGGATCTGATCCCGCGCTACCAGACGATGAAGGGCAAGAATGTGCTGCGCAAGGCCGGCTGGGACACCCACGGCCTGCCGGTGGAACTGGAGGTTGAGAAGCAGCTGGGTCTGGACGGCAAGGACCAGATCGAGCAGTACGGTCTGGAGCCTTTCATCAGGAAGTGCAAGGAATCCGTCTGGAAGTACAAGGGCATGTGGGAGGATATGTCCGACCGCGTCGGCTTCTGGCTGGACATGGACAACCCCTACATCACCTATGACGACAACTACATCGAGTCCGAGTGGTGGAGCCTGAAGGAGATCGCCAAGAAGGGGCTGCTCTACAAGGGCCACAAGATCGTGCCCTACTGCCCGCGCTGCGGCACCGCGCTCTCCAGCCACGAGGTCTCTCAGGGCTACAAGGCCGTCAAGGAACGTTCCGCCGTGGTGCGCTTCAAGGTCAAGGGTGAGGAGAACACCTACATCTACGCATGGACGACCACGCCGTGGACGCTGCCCAGCAACGTCGCGCTCTGCGTCAACCCCAAGGAAACCTACGCCAGGTTTGACTTTGAAGGTCGCACCGTCATCATGGGTGAGGCACTGATCGAGAAGGTGCTGGGCGAGGGCGCCGCGATCACCAACAAGACCACCTTCCCCGGCAGCGAGCTGATGGGCGTGCGCTACGAGCCGCTCTTTGACTTCCAGCCGGACGCCGTCAAGGGTGATCCCAATGCCGCAAACGCCTGGCAGGTCGTCTGCGACGAGTACGTCACCATGTCCGACGGTACCGGCGTTGTCCATCAGGCACCGGCCTTCGGTGAGGACGACGCCCGCGTCGGCCGCAAATACAACATCCCCTTCCTGCAGCTGGTGGACACCAAGGGCTGCATGACCAAGGAAACGCCCTGGGCGGGCACCTTCGTCAAGAAGGCCGACCCGATCATACTCAAGCAGCTGGACGAGGAAGGCAAGCTGGTCTCTGCGCCCGTGTTCGAGCATGACTATCCCTTCTGCTGGCGCTGCGACACGCCGCTGATCTACTACGCACGCGGCGGCTGGTTCATCCGCATGACCGCCGTTCACGATCAGCTGATGGCCAACAACCAGACCGTCAACTGGATTCCCGACAATATCAAGGACGGCCGCTTCGGCAACTTCCTGGACAACGTCATCGACTGGGCGCTCTCCCGTGAGCGCTACTGGGGCACGCCGTTGCCGGTATGGGTCTGCGAGTGCGGTCATCAGCACGTCATCGGCTCACGTCAGGAACTGATCGAACTGGGCGACAACGTCAAGCCCGACATCGAGCTGCATCGTCCCTACATCGATGAAGTGACCATCACCTGCCCGAAGTGCGGCAAAAAGATGCACCGCACGCCCGAGGTCATCGACTGCTGGTACGATTCCGGCTCCATGCCCTTCGCACAGTGGCACTATCCCTTTGAGAACAAAGAGGTGTTCGAGAAGCGCTTCCCCGCTGACTTCATCTCCGAGGCCATCGACCAGACCCGCGGCTGGTTCTACTCGCTGATTGCCATCTCCACGCTGATCTTCGGCCGCAGCCCCTACAAGAACTGCCTGGTCATGGGCCATGTGCAGGATGCCGAGGGCCGTAAGATGAGCAAGCACATCGGCAACGTGGTCGATCCGTGGGAAGTGCTGGACAAGCAGGGCGCGGATGCCGTGCGCTGGTACTTCTATGCGGCGGGTGCACCGTGGCTGCCCACCCGCTTCTCCGGTGAACTGGTCAGCGAGATGCAGAGCAAGTTCATGGGCACGCTGTGGAACACCTATGCGTTCTTCACCATGTACGCCTCCATCGATGACTATCGCCCCGCAGAGCACGTCTGCAAGAGCGAAGACTACACGCTCATGGACAAATGGGTTCTCTCCAAGCTGAACACGCTGGTCAGGTTTGTGGACAGTTCCCTGGCCGAATACAGGATCACCGAGCCGGCCCGCGCCATCCAGAGCTTCGTGGACGAGCTGTCCAACTGGTACGTGCGCCTGAGCAAGTCCCGCTTCTGGGGCAAGGACTGGACCGGCGACAAGCTGGCCGCCTACAACACGCTCTACACCGTGCTGACCACGCTCTCGGGCATATGCGCACCGTTTATTCCCTTCATGGCCGAGTCCATGTACCAAAACCTGGTGGTCGGCAACGTCGAGGGCGCTGCCGAGTCCGTGCATCTGACCGACTTCCCCGTCTGCCATGAGGAGTGGATCAACGCCGACCTCGAGGCTCAGATGGAAGAAGTCATGCAGGCCGTGCAGTTGGGTCGCGCCTGCCGCAGCACCGCCAACATCAAGGTGCGTCAGGCACTGAGCACACTCTACATCAAGGGCAGTGCGCTCTCCGAGGACTGTGCCGCGCTGATCAGGAGCGAACTGAACGTTGAAGACGTGAAGTTCATCGAGGACGCACGTGCCTTCACCGCCTATCAGATCAAGCCGCAGATGCGCACGCTGGGTCCGAAGTACGGCAAGCTTCTGGGCAGGATCGGTGCCTATCTCAAGGAAGCCGACGGCAGTGCAATCGTGGATGCCTTTGACCGCGGCGAGAAGTGGACGTTTGACATCGACGGCACGACGGTGGAGCTGACCCGCGACGATACGCTGATCTCCCCCGCCCAGAAGCCCGGCTTTGTGGCCGAGACTGAGGGCGACATGACGGTCGTCATCGACACGAACCTCACGCCCGCGCTGGTTGAGAAGGGCTATGTGCGCGAACTGATCTCCAAGTTGCAGACCATGCGCAAGGAAGCCGGCTTCGACGTGGTGGACCGCATCCGGGTGAGCTATCAGACCACCGAGGTGCTTGCGCCCGTCATCGAGGCACACAAGGACGAAATTGCCTCGGCAGTGCTGGCCACCGAAATCACCTGCGGTGAGGCTCCGGAAGGGGCCTACGCCAAGGAGTGGAACATCAACGGTGAAAAGGCCACGCTGAGCGTCAAGCGCTAAAACGAAAGGGGCTGCCCGACGGCAGCCCCTCTTTTAGTGCAAAACTAATTATTCTTCCAAATGAGACCATAAAGACACACATTGTTAACTTTTATTGTGTACAATAAAGGGAAAACAAGAACCAAGGAGTGTGAGTGTCCTCGATGGACAGTGGCGATTTAAGACTCATTATCAGCATCATCTTTCTGATCATCTGCTCGGGCTTTTTCTCGGCCTCCGAAACGGCGTACACTTCGCTGAATCTGGTGCGCTTCAAGCGTCAGGCGGGCGAGGGCGACAAGCGCGCGCAGAACGTACTGAGCCTGGCTGAGAATTATGACCGGCTGCTCTCCACCATACTGATCGGCAACAATATCGTCAACCTGCTCTCCGCCTCTCTGGCGACAGTGCTCTTTACGCGCTGGCTGGGCAATGACGGCGTGTCGGTATCGACGATTGTAATCACGGTTGTGGTGCTGCTCTTTGGCGAGATCACGCCCAAGAACATCGGCAAGGACCACGCGGATTCGGTGGCCCGCGCCTTCTATCCCCTGCTGAACGCGCTGACGGTCGTATTTACGCCCCTGAACTTCCTGCTGGGCGCATGGCGCAAGCTGATCGACAAGGTCATCCAGCCCGACGACGATCACGGCTACACCGAAGAGGAACTGATCACCATCGTCGAGGAGGCCGAGAACGACGGCGGCATCGACGCGCACGAGAGCGAACTGATCCGCTCGGCAATCGAGTTTACCGATGTGGATGTAGAAGAGATACTCACGCCGCGCGTGGAGATCGAGGCCATCGACATCAACACGGGCGACGAGGAGATCGCCGAGCGTTTCGAGGAATGCGGCTACTCGCGCCTTCCCGTCTATCAGGAGACGATCGACAACATCGTGGGCATACTGCACGAGAAGGACTTTTTCGCCCGGCGCGGCAAACAGCCCCTGCGCAGCATGATGACCACGCCGCTGTTCGTGATGCAGAACACCAAGGTCTCCGACCTGCTCAAGCGTCTGCAGAAGGCCAAGACGCACATGGCGGTCGTGGTGGACGAGTATGACGGCGTACAGGGCATTGTCACAATGGAAGACATTCTGGAAGAGCTGGTAGGCGAAATCTGGGATGAGCATGACGAGGTCGTTGAAGACTACAGGAAGGTTGGCGAGGACGTCTATCTGGTCGACGGCGGCGCCAATCTGGACGATATGTTTGAACTGTTTGACATCCACCACAAGGAATACGATCCGGTCACGGTCAACGGCTGGGTCACCGAACAGTTGGGGCATTTCCCCAAGGCCGGTGAAAGCTTCGACTGCGACGGCCTGCACGTGACGGTCGAGAAGGCCGAGCGGCGCAGAGCCACAGAGCTGCGCGTTGAGCGTGCAGCGACAGACGGAACAACGAACGAGGAATAAAGAAAACGAGTGCTGCGGAAGAACGCTATGTTCTTTCACAGCACTTTTTAATTCAACGAAAGTAAACGGGTTCTTCACGTTTTCCATGGGAATAAGGCTACAAACCTCTCAGTCAGCTTCCCTTTCACAGGAGGGGGACTATGAAGCGGCGGTAGAGGTAGTCAATTCCTCCAATTTTCCGTGAAGAACCTTTTTTGCGCATTGTATATATTTTATGTCTTGAAGAATTCGGCAAAATATAGTATACTGGATGCAGTGCACGAAAATCAGTTAAACAGGAGGAAAGCGCTATGAAGAGATCGGAAATCAACAAGGCTCTGCATGAGTTGGAAGACATGATTCGTGAATACAGATATTACCTGCCGGAGTTCGCAAACTTCACCCCAGAGGAGTGGCAGCAGAAGGGCCACGAGTGGGACGAGGTGCGCGACAACATGCTCGGCTGGGACATCACCGACTACGGCATGGGTGACTTTGACAAGATCGGCTTTTCACTCTTCACCATCCGCAACGGCAACCTGAAAAAGCAGGACATCTACAAGAAGACCTATGCGGAAAAATTCCTTTATCTGAAGGAAGGGCAGTATGCGCTCAACCATTTCCACTGGTTCAAGATGGAAGACATCATCAACCGCGGCGGCGGCAATCTGCTCATCCGCGTCTACAATGCCAACGAGGATGATTCCATCGACAAGGAGAGCGATGTCACGATCCACGTCGACGGCGAGACCCGCGTCGTGCCCGCCGGTACGCAGGTATGCCTGAAGCCCGGCATGAGTCTGACCGTCACTCAGCGTCTGTTCCATGATTTCTCCGTCGAACCCGGCACGGGCAACGTGCTCATCGGCGAGGTCAGCCAGTGCAACGATGACAACACCGACAACTTCTTTGTCCCGCCGGCCGGCCGTTTCCCCAAGATCGAGGAGGACGAAGCGCCCTATCGCCTGCTGTGCAACGAGTATCCCGCGGCAAAGTAATCCGTTATAAGATTGCCCGCCCGCTCCGATTGAATAAGACGGAGTGGGCGGGCATTTTCTTGATTTATCTCAGCTCCGCGCCGTACGCTTCCTGCACGGACTTGAGGATCTTCGACATGGCGCCGGCGATCTCGTCATCCGTCAACGTGCGATCCGCCGCGCGGAAGGTCATGGCATAGGCCACAGACTTCTTGTTCGCGCCCAGCTTGTCGCCGCGGTAGATGTCAAACAGCTTCGCACTCTCCAGGTTCTTGCCGCCGTTGGCGATGATGGTATCGAGCATCGTGCCGGTGCCGACCGTCTCATCCACAACCAGAGCGATATCGCGCGTGACGGCGGGGAACTTGGGCAGGGGCTTTATGCCGTAGAGCGGCGCCTCCAGCGGGCGCAGCGCATCGATGTCGATCTCGGCAATGTACACGCGGGTCTCGATGTCAAACTTCTCGGCCACGTCGGGATGGATCTCGCCGACCTGCGCGATCACCTTGTCGTCCACGCTCAGCACGGCCTTTCGGCCCGGATGATAGTAGCCGTCGCCGCCGGCGGTAACCTTGGGCGTCACGCCGAAGCTCTGCATGAGCCACATGGCTGCGTTCTTCACGGAATAGAAGTCTATGCCCTCGCCGAACATGCCGATCACCAGTGCATTGCCCTCGTGCGGCAGCTCGCCCGCCTTGCCGGTCGGCTCAAAGATCTTGGACAGTTCAAAGAGCTTGCCGTCCGGGTTGCCGTGGTTGAGATTGTAGGCAACGGTCTTGAGCATGGAAGGCACCATGGACGTGCGCATCACGGAGGTATCCTCGCCCAGCGGATTGCGCAGTACCACGGCGTTGCGGCGCTTGTCGTCCGCTGCCAGGCCGAGGTTCTCAATCCACTTGGGGCTGATGAAGGAGTAGTTCAGAATCTCGAACATGCCCATGCCCACCAGCGCGCTCTTCACGCGGTCATTGAAGGCCATCACATCGCTGCGGAAGCCTGCCATGGTTACGCCGGTCATCAGCGTGGACGGGATATGGTCGTAGCCGTACATGCGCAGAACTTCCTCGGCGATGTCCGCCTCGCTGTCCATGTCCTGACGGAAGGCCGGGATTTCACAGGTCAGCGTATCGCCCACGCGCTCGGTATCGATGTAGAGGCGATTGAGAATGTCCTCCATGTCGTCGCCGTCCACATCCACGCCGTTCAGGCGGCAGATGCGGGAGATGCTTGCCTCGATGGTCTTGCCCTCGGTCGGGACGGGATAGTTGTCGTACACGCCGGGCACGACATCGCCGCACTCCAGTTCATTGACGAGCATGCAGGCGCGCTGCAGCGCTTCCATGGCCGTTGCAGGGCATACGCCCTTCTCGAAGCGGCCGGAAGCCTCCGTGCGCACGCCCAGCTTGCGGGCGGTCACGCGGTTGTTGGCACGCTCGAATGCGGCGCACTCAAAGAGCACGGACGCGGTGTCGTTTTCAATCTCGGATTCCTCGCCGCCCATGATGCCGGCCAGGCCCGTCGCCTTTTCCCGATCGGCGATCACCAGCATGCTCTCGTCGAGCACGTGCTCCTTGCCGTCCAGCGTCGTCAGCTTTTCGCCCGGATAGGCGCGGCGCACCACGATGGTCTGATCCTTCACGCGGGAGAGGTCAAAGGCGTGCATCGGATGGCCGGTCTCCAGCATGACGAAGTTGGTAATGTCCACGATGTTGTTGATCGGGCGCACACCCGCGCCGTAGAGGTATTCGCGCATCCACTTGGGGCTGGGGCCGATCTTCACGTTCGTGATCACGCGGGCGCAGTAGCGCGGGCAGGTCTTCGTGTCGAGCACCTCGACCTTGGCGTAATCGTCAAAGCAGCCCTTGCCCTTTTCTTCGACGGCGATCTCCGGCACGACGAAATGCTCGTTGAGCACTGCGGAGCTTTCGCGTGCAAGCCCCCAGACGCTCAGGCAGTCGGGGCGGTTGGCCAGGATCTCGAAATCGATGATTTCATCGCCCAGGCCGAAGATCTCGTGCACGTCCGTGCCGCAGGGCACATCCTCGAAAATCTCGATGATGCCTTCATCGCCGATGTGCGGATACAGGCCCGCGGGCACATCCAGTTCGGGGCCGGAACAGAGCATACCGCAGGAAACCTCGCCGCGCATTTTGCCCTTCTTGATCTTCACGCCGCCCGGCAGGTGCGCACCCTCGAGTGCCGCCGCCACGCGCATGCCCGCATGCACGTTCGGTGCGCCGCAGACGATCTGGATCGGCTCTTCCCTGCCCACATCCACCATGCAGATGTGCAGATGGTCGGAGTTGGGATGGTCGACGCAGGTGATGACCTTGCCCACGACCACCTTGTCAAACTGCGTGCCGGTCTTTTCCACGCCCTCGACGGCCGTGCCGGTCATGATCATCTTGGAGGCGTATTCCTCGCCACCCATCTTGATATCCACATATTCCCGAAGCCACTTCATTGGCACTTTCATAATTAACTCAGCTCTCCCTTCTCATTGACCCGTCAGCGATACTGCGTCAGGAAGCGCAAATCATTCTCGTACAGATAGCGCAGATTCGGGATGTTGTACTTGAGCAGCGTGGTGCGCTCAACGCCCATACCGA
This sequence comes from bacterium, assembly GCA_963643985.1. GTDB lineage: Bacteria > Bacillota > Clostridia > Christensenellales > Aristaeellaceae > SFTH01. The sequence goes on along the minus strand of CAVINP010000022.1, from coordinate 7,336 downwards.
ACGCAAAACCCGAATACTTCTTGGGATCGATGCCGCACATCTCCAGCACGTGCGGATTGACCATGCCGGCGCCCAGCACCTCGATCCAGCCCGTGCCCTTGCACATGCGGCAGCCCTTGCCCTTGCAGTTGGCGCAGGTCAGGTCGACCTCGGCGGACGGCTCGGTGAAGGGGAAGAAGGACGGACGGAAGCGCGTGGAGATGCCCTCGCCGTACATCTGGCGGGCAAATTCGTCCAGCGTGCCCTTCAGATCGCCCATCGTGATGTTCTCGTCAATGACCAGACCCTCCAACTGATGGAAGACCGGGCTGTGCGTGGCATCCGCCTCGTCGGCGCGGTAGACACGGCCGGGGCTAATGATGCGGATCGGCGGCTTGCGCGTGGTCATCACGCGGGCCTGCACCGGGCTGGTCTGGGATCTGAGCAGTATGTTATCCTCAATGTAGAAGGTATCCTGTGCGTCGCGTGCCGGATGATTCTTGGGCACGTTCAGCAGCTCGAAATTATAGTGATCGTATTCCACTTCGGGGCCTTCGACGACCTCGTAGCCCATGCCCACAAAGATGTCCACCATGCGGTTGAGCGCGATGTTCATCGGATGCAGCGAGCCTGCGCTGCGCTCGGGGCCGGGCATCGTCACGTCCACGGCCTCGGCGGCCAGGCGTGCTTCCTTTTCACGTGCCTGCAGCTCGGCCGCACGCTTGTCCAGCGCTTCCTCGAGGGCCTTGCGCACGTCGTTGACCAGCTGACCCATCTTCGGGCGCTCTTCCGGCGGCAGCTGACCCATGCCGCGCAGCAGTCCCGTCAGTTCACCCTTCTTGCCCAGTACGCCCACGCGAATCTGCTCCAGACGACTGGTTGCACGCGCCTCGTTCAAGTCCGCCATCACGCGCTCTCTGATTTCCCGAAGCTTCTTCTCCATAACCGTTCTTTCCTCTCTTTTGAGTTTTCGGGGCAAAAGAAAAAGCTTCGCCCCCGATTGAAGGGGCGAAGCATAACTCCGCTGTACCACCCGTATTCGCCCTTGCATACTTCACAAGAGCCTCTTCATCCGCATAACGGAGATGAACCCGTCCGCACCTACTGCCGTTTCAGCGCGAAAGCTCCGAAGTGAACTTCGCCGATAAAGGCCCGTCGGTGCTTTCAGCCCAAGACACCGCTCTCTGCTCTTCGCCCTTCAGCAATCGGCTACTCTCTTCATCATCGCCTGTCGGATATCATTATAACATCTTCCTTGCGGGCTTGCAAGTTTTGCCGCAGCTTTTAACAATCAGATGCTCGTACCCTGCGTGTACTTGGGGTAGACCGTGTTCTGCGCGTAGTTGCCGCGCGTGGTGCTCTTGGCGGCGCGATTGGCAGGCGCCTCGTAGTTGTAGCAGAAATAATAGCCCGCATCGTAGGCACCCTCTGCGCTGTTGTCCACGTTCTTCATGTAGCGGTTAACCGAGGTGTAATAGGTCTCCAGCTCATACTTCAGGAAGTACAGCTGACCCGTCAGCGTGGTGTAGTCCAGATTGTGATTGTTGCAGTAGTTGATCAGGCGCGTCTTGCGCGTAGAATACCACTGGCAGATACCGTAGCTGGCACCGCCATCGCCCACAGATGTGGTCTTGAAGCCTGATTCGTACTTGATGTTGGCCACCAGCCCCGAGGCTGCCGCGGCGTTGTAGCCCATGACCTTGACGGCGAATATGAATATCAGCTGCTCGTTGGAATAGTTGCCCGATTCCAGCATCTGAGAAAGCGTCATCTCCTTCGTCTCCTGCTCGACGCTTTCTTGGCTGTTCTCCGGCTGCTCGCGCATCTGCTCAAGTTCGCTCTCGCTCACTTCTTCCCCGTCGGTCGCGGTGTTGCCATCAAAACTCAAATGCCCCGTGTAGGCGTAGCCCACGTAGCCGTTCTTTTCGACCATCGCGCACTTGCCCTTGACTGCCAGCACATACAGCGATGTGCCGGCCTTCACCTTGGTATAGCTGCTCGAGATGCTCGGCTTTTTGAATACGTAGGTGTCCGTCGTGGCGGTCGCCGCCTCGGCAATCTCGGATACGGCCTGCATGTCCGATACCTGCGCGTAGCCGGTCCTGCCCTTGTATCTGATGAGCGCCACATTGCCGGAATAGCTCTCCACCGTTACGATCGTCTTGGACGGCAGTGCGCCGATGGCGGAAGTGAGACCCTGATCGGGATAGACGAGCATATACTTGCTCTTGACCACTGCCGAGAAACTGCCCTCGGCCAGTGCCATGACGGGCAGTGCAGCCGCGATGAACACGATGCAGAGTAAAATGCTGATTGTTCTCTTCATGTCTGTTTTCTCCGGTATGAATTAATTTCGAATTATTTTGTCATTCATCTGTAATATTTATAGCATAGAATCGAAATATTGTCAAGGTCAAAACTGTGTTTATGCATAAAAAGCTGTATAAAAAATGCCCGAGATACGCTTATCCCGGGCATTTAGGCGAAAATATATTCAGAATATTACAAAACTATGTCACATCGCTCACAAAACACGTTCGACCTTCGGATGCTTTTGGCCCGTCAGCCAGTCCACATCGTCGGTGAGCCAGTCCATGATTTCAAGCTGGCGCGTCTCCCAAGCCACGGTGGCATCGTGCTCTTCCCGGGTGGGCTGAATCTCATCGTAGGCTCGAACCAGCTCACAATAGCCGAATATGCAGCCGTCGCCGTACCAGATTGTGAAGTTGCTCTCGGGTCCCTCGATGACGCTGTCCCCTCTGGCCTCAATCAGGCCGTCATGACGGCGCTTGTACTCCTCTTCACAGCCGGGCTTGAGGCGCGTTGCAAACACGCGGTGACGAATCAGATTCTTGTCCTCGCGCACGATGCCGATGCAACGGTACATCAGCCGCATGCTGCCGGGAGCGCAGACGAGAGTCACGCCCTCGGGCAGTTTCGCCAGCACCGCATCGAGCGCATGCATGTCGCCGTCCTCGGGTTCGCCGTAGCCGAAGATATATTCCTGAATGTGCCACAGGGAAAAGTTGGGAACGTCTGCCGCTTCAAATGCGCCGCGAACCGCCGCAATTTGGGCCTCCCGATCCCCCGTCAGCTTCAGCACAAACGCCATTCTGCGCATCGCCGCAGTCAGCTCGCGATCAGAACTCATAGTCGCAGGCCACGGATGCAGACCGCACCTCGTGCATGTGCTTCTTGACCGGCATGTGCACCGGATGCGTCTGGTAGGCATCGAAGGATGCGCGATCCACGAACTCGGTGATGAGCGCCACGTCATAGCTGCGCTCGCTGCCCAGGAAGTCCGCACCTGCTTCCAGATTGGTCATACCCTCGATCCTACCCTTCATGCCGTAGAAGTTCTTCACCAGCTGGGGAATTTCCGACTTGTACTCGTCCTTGATTTTGAACATTACGATGTGTCTGATCATTTTACTTATCTCCTTCCTTATCTATGTCCAGTATGCGCGGCACAATATCCTTTTTCGATATTTCCAGCACACACAGACTGCCGTCCTTGAGTGCCCCCGGATTGACCAGCAGCACGCGCCCCACATACGCCGCAAAGGGCCGATGCGTGTGGCCGAAGAAGGCCGCATCCATCATGTTTTCTTCGGCGTAGTAGGACAGGCGGTCATAGCCGTACTTCACGCCGTAGCGATCCCCGTGCACAAAAAGCAGCCGTTTGCCCTCTATGGTCTCGCGAAGTTCCCGGTCGCAGTGCGAAGACCAGTCGCAATTGCCCGCCACGAAGCTGAGCGGTATGTCCAGCTGCTGTTGCAACCAACGGGCATCCTCCACGATGTCGCCCAGGTGAAAAACCCTGTCGATCCCCTGTTCTCTGCAGAATTCGGGAATCAGCGACAGGTGGTATTTGCCTCCGTGCGAATCGGACAGAAGCAGTATGCGCGTCACGCCTCTTCCTCCAGCACGCGAATCAGCGCTTCGATGGCGCGGGCACGGTGCGATATGGCGTTCTTGGCCTCGGCATCCGCCTGCCCGAAGCTCATCTTCAGATCATCCGACCAGAAGAGCGGATCGTAGCCGAAGCCGCCCTCGCCGTCGCGCTGCGTCAGTATCCGCCCGTCGCAGCGGCCGTAGACTGTCAGATCCGCATGCCCCGGCCTGCACAGCGCCAGTGCGCAGCCGTAGTGCGCCGTGCGCTTCTCCTCCGGCACGCCGTCCAGTTCCTTGAGCAGAAGATCGTTGTTGGCCTCGTCGTCGCCGTGCACACCGCAGTATCTGGCGGAATGCACGCCCGGCCGGCCGCCCAGCGCGTCCACGCACAGCCCCGAATCGTCTGCCAGTGTGGCGCAGCCGGTCAACTGCATCAGCGCACGCGCCTTGATCAGTGCGTTCTCCTCAAAGGTTTCACCCGTCTCATCGACGTCCGCGTTCACGCCCATCTCGCGCATGGAGTACACGTCAAAGCGGTCGCCCAGCATCGTGCGCAGTTCGCGCAGCTTGCCGAAGTTGTTGCTGGCCAGCACCAGCTTGGGCTTTTTGCAAATCACGTCCGCGCGATCGCCCAGCGCAGTCAGCTGCGCCTGCATCAGCTCACGGACGCCCTTTTCACCGAGTGCCAGCAAGCACTCCAGTTCCGAGCGGGAATAGCTCTTGTGTTCACCCGTGCCCTGAACCTCGACGTAGCCCATCTCCCCGCGTGCATCACGCGTCATCACGATGTTCATGTCGACCTGGGCGCGGCTGTCCTGCGCATACTCGAGGTCGAGCGTGCACTCGTCATCCACCACGCCGGCGGATATCGCCGCCACCTGGCGCACGATGGGCGAATCCTGCATCACGCCCGCCGCCATCAGCTTGGAGACCGCCAGGCAGAGCGCCACGAAGCCGCCCGTGATGGATGCGGTGCGCGTACCGCCGTCGGCCTGAAGCACGTCACAGTCAATGTAGATCGTGCGCTCACCCATGCGTGTCATGTCGCAGGCCGCACGCAGGGATCTGCCGATCAGCCGCTGAATTTCAACGCTGCGGCCGTCCTTCTTGACGCCGTCACGCGCCTTGCGCTGGGGTGTCGCGCCCGGCAGCATCGCATACTCGGCCGTGAGCCAGCCGCTGCCCTTGCCCTTCAGAAACGGCGGCACGCCCTCCTGCACCGATGCGGTGCAGAGCACGCGCGTCCGGCCGCAGCAGATCAGCGCCGATCCTGCCGCCATTTCCGTGTAATCCGGTATGATGCGTACGGCACGCAGCTCATTCCGACTTCGCATATCGTCCATTTTTGCTGTCCTCCGAAAACTTACTCGCACTTATTTTATCACATCTTCTTTGGTTGCGCAATCACCCGAAGCGCGGTATAATAAATTATAGTGATTAGTGAAATTGTTAAACAGTGACGGTCAGCCAGGCCATTCAACTGATCACTGACCACTTCCACATACCGTGGAAAAAAACAAACAATCACGGATATTCCAAGGAGAGACACCTTATGCCGATGGACGGACTGACGCTGGGCCTGATTGCCCGGGAACTGAAGAGTACGCTTGCGGGCGGACGCGTGGATCGTATCGTCCAGCCCGAGCGTGATGAACTGATACTGACCGTGCGCAACGGCGGCGCGAATCATCTGCTGCTGCTCTCGGCCAGTGCCGGCTGTGCCCGTGCGCACCTGACATCCACCAAAAAAGGCGGCCCGCTCGAGCCGTTCAACCTCTGCATGCTTCTGCGCAAACACCTGAGCGGCGCACGCATCACCGACATCCGCCAGATCGACGGTGACCGCATATTGGAGATCGAATTCGAGCATCTGGACGAGCTGGGTGATCGCGCTCAGAAGACGCTCGTCTGCGAGTTCATGGGCAAGCATTCAAACCTGATCTTCGTGGACGGAAACGGGCGCATCATCGACAGCGCACGCCGCGTCAACGAACTGATTTCCTCCGTGCGCGAGGTGCTGCCGGGCTTAAGATACGAGCGGCCGCCCGCCCACGGCAAGCTGTGCTGGGATCGGGTGGATGAGAATGCGCTTGCGGCTCTGCTGCAGGGTCAGAGCGGCCCTGTGCAGAAGCTCATCAGTGCCAACATCAGCGGCATGTCCGCCCAGACGGCGCGTGAGCTGGCCTATCGCGCCTGCGGCAATGAGGACGCGCACAGCGATGAATGCGACATGGCCGCCGTGTGTGCCTGCGTCGCGCAGTCGCTGCAGGATATTCCACACGAGATCGCACCCGCCGTGCTGATAAATGCGGATGGCCGACCCGCGGATGTCGTAGCCTTCCCCTATCGCAGCCGCGCCCACATGGAAAGCACGCCCTACCCCACCATCTCCGAAGCCATGGATGCCTTCTACGTCTCGCGCGACCGCGCCGAGCGCATCTCCCAGAAGAGTGCCGCCATTCACCGCACGCTCAAGACGAACATCGAGCGCTGCGAGCGCAAGCTGGCCCTGCAGCGTGAGGCGCTGATGGGTGCGGAGCGCATGGAGGAATATCGCATCAGCGGCGAGCTGCTCACGGCCAACCTTCATCTGGCAACCAAGGGTGCCAGGAGCGTGACGCTGCCCAACTACTACGATCCCGACATGAAGGACGTCGAGATCCCGCTGGATGTCCGGCTCAGCCCCGCCCAAAATGCCCAGCGCTACTTCAAGCTCTACCAGAAGGCGCGCAATGCCCGCACGCTGGCTGCCGAACAGATCGAGAAGACGAGCGAAGAGCTGAACTATCTGGAGGGACAGCTGGACAACCTGGGCAAGTGTGCAGGTGAAAGCGAGCTGACCGAACTGCGCGAGGAACTGGAGAAATTCGGCTACCTCAAGCGCACCACGAACCGCCGTCAGCTCAAGCAACTGCCGCCGAGCCAACCGATGAAGTTCACCTCGGCTTCGGGACGCACCATACTGGTCGGGCGCAACAACCTTCAAAATGACAAGCTGACATCCTCCGCCGAACCGGACGAAATCTGGCTGCACGCCAAGGATATGCCCGGCTCGCACGTCATCATTGTGGGCATCGACCCCGATGAGGACACGCTGCGCTACGCGGCCTCCCTCGCAGCTGCCTATTCCAGGGGCGGCACGGCCGACAAGGTGCCCGTGGACTACACCCGCCGCCGCTATGTGAAGAAGCCCTCCGGGGCCAAACCGGGCTTTGTGATATACACGAATCAGCACACCGTGTACGCCAGGCCGGCGAGGGAAGAGGGATCAGGGGTAACAAGGGATTAGGGACCACTGGTCAGTGAAGTAGTGTAGCCGGGTCTCTGTTGATAAGCAATTGAAGCTGAAACACACTTCGCTCCGCGCACAAAAAGAGCCGCAACCCTTTCGGATTGCAGCTCTTCTGTTTTGCGATATGGAATTATTCGCAGATCTTGGTCACGACGCCGGAACCGACCGTGC
>CAVINP010000021.1:0-23907 GCA_963643985.1 bacterium | reverse complement strand
ATCGCGGAAAAAGTCTGCACGAGCGTCGAAAATCGAGAGCGCATCGAGGGCTTTCTGTGTCTGCAGAGCCGCGGCCTCGCGCGCACCGTCCAGACCGTGCATGGACACCATGGTCAACTTGCCCTGCTCGGCATCCTTGCCCAGCGTCTTGCCCATTTGTGCTGTATCACCGACAACGTCCAGCAGGTCATCCACCGTCTGGAAAGCTCGGCCGAAGGCCTCGCCGTAGGCATCGAGTGCATCGATAATATGTTCATCTGCCCCGCAGAGACGGCCTGCGGCACGCAGGGGATAGATAAACATACACGCGGTCTTGTCGCGCTGGATATAGCTGAGCGCAGCTTCAGAAGCGGACCTGTTCCGTTCGCAGTAAAGATCCATAACCTGACCTGCGATCATGCCGGACACGCCGCAGCCTGTCGCCACTTCATAGATGGCCCACATGGCGTTTTGCGCGTCGCAGGGAGCGGCCAGTGCCGTGCGCAGCATGACTTCAAAGGCACAGTTCAACAGTCCGTCACCCGCAAGTATCGCCTGGCCGACGCCGAATACGACATGGTTGGTCGGACGGCCGCGCCGCAGGGTATCGTCATCCATGCCCGGCAGATCGTCGTGAATCAGCGAATAGCTGTGGATCATCTCGATGGCGCAGGCAAAGTCCAGCCAGCGCATGATGTCCCCGCCCAGCAGATCGATCGCAGCCAGCATCATCGATGGACGCAGCCGCTTGCCGCCTGCCAGAAGGGAGTACTTCATGGAACGCGCGAGCAGTTCGGGCATTTCGCCCTCGGCAAAGCTGCCTTCGGGCAGGTTCGGCAGTATGGTCTCCAATCTTTGGTTGACAATATCCGCATATTCCTTCAGCGTCTTCACTTGACTTCCTCCGCATCCAGTTCCTCTTCGCCCGAGGACGTCAGCACGAGTATGCGCTTGTCGCCCTCATCCAGCAGCGTCTCGAGTGCATTCTTCAGCTTCGTTGCACGCTCATAGGCCTTGAAGGACTCATCCAGCGTCATTTCACCCGCTTCCAGCGCGTTTACAAGCGCCTCGAGCTCCTGAATGCCTTCTTCATAACTGATTCTGTCTTCATTCATGATCCGATACCTCTCCGATATGTTTCGAAATGTCCGTAATCGCAGCCGTCGCATTGCCGTCCGCAAAGCGCAGCTGTACCCGAGTGTCCACATTCAGGTCCGCAACGGAGGATACGATGTGTCCGTCGACCGAGACACAGGCATAGCCGCGCCCGAGTACCGATGCGGGGTTGAGTGCCTGAAGCTTGGCCTCGGCACGGGCCAGACGTTCACGGTTCACCCTCAGGCGGTTTTCAAGACCCTTTGTACAGAGCGGATAAAGTTCCTCAAGCCGTCTGCGCCGAGGCTCGATCAGCATCTGCTCCGGATGAAGCATTGCCCGGGATTTGCTCAGCCTTTCAAGCTTCGCCCGCCTCAGTCGGTTTGACTGTTTCAGTGCGGAGGCGAAACGCTGCATGAGGCCGTTCAGCGCCTTTTTCATGTCCGCGATCATCGGCACGGCGATTTCCGCTGCCATGGATGGCGTGGCTGCACGTACGTCCGCTACGAAGTCCGCGATTGTAAAATCCGTCTCGTGTCCCACGCAGGAGATGGTGGGAATTTTTGAAGCAGCAATCGCCCGCGCCACAATTTCTTCATTGAACGGCCAAAGGTCCTCTATGGAACCGCCGCCGCGCCCGACCAGTATTACGTCCGGCCGGCCGTCGCGGTTGAGTGCCTCGACGGCTGCAACGATCTCGCCCGCAGCGTCTGCACCCTGCACGGAGCAGGGCGCCAGTATGACGCCGACGTTCGGGTTGCGCCGCCTTGCCACGCGTATGATGTCGCGCACGGCCGCGCCCGTTCGGGATGTGGCCACGCCGATGACACGGGGCTTGAGGGGAATGTCACGCTTGATGGCCGGATCAAACAGTCCCTCGGCCTGGAGTTTGCGCTTGAGTTCCTCAAATTTGCGGTACAGATCCCCGGCGCCGCGCTGATGCATTTCGTTGATATAAAGTTGATAGCTGCCGCCTGCGCTGTAGAGCGAGGCGCTTGCGTTCACGCACACCTGCATGCCGTCCTTAGGCTGAAAATCCAGCGACATGGCATTTTGGCGAAACATAACGCACTGCACGCGAGCGCCGGCATCCTTCAGCGTAAAATAGCGGTGCCCGCTGACATGATGCTTGTAGCCGGAGATTTCACCGGCTACCTCAACATTTCTCAGCAGTACGTCGCCGGCCAGCAGCCTGCGGACATATTCGTTCAGTTCCGTGACGCTCAGCGCCCGATCCGCTTCCAACATCAATTGTTTTCAACCTCGCTTGTGCCATAAAGAGCCGGTGGCCCGCAATGAGGGGCAACCGGCCTTAAATTTATGTCCTTTGTTCTTATGCAGTCGTTTCATTCTGCGTTTGCACGTGAAATGCTGCCCAGAACGCCGTTTATGAACGGACCGGCCTTTTCGGTGGAATATTGGTTAGCCAGTTCCACGGCTTCATTGATGGCCACACCGGGCGTTACCTCGCCCAGCATCAGTTCGTACGCACCCAAGCGCAGTATTGCCAAGTCCACACGGGAGAGGCGCTCCAGCGTCCATCCACGCAGATTGGCTGCGATGTCGGCATCGATCCTGGCCAGATTATCGGAAACGCCCTTGAACATGCGCTCCATGTAGTCGGCCTCGCTTTCGTCCGGTTCGACGCAGAGCAGATTAAGACGCGTCTCTTCGCCGCCTTCGCCGCCCATTTCGCTCTCATAAATCAGCTGCATTGCATGTGCGCGTGCCATCGTTCTGTTCATAAATCAAGCCTCGCTATTATCTTCTTCGTGGGTTTCCTCTGCTTTATCTTCGATCGGAAGATCGATTGCGGGTTCTTCGGCAACCGTCTGTTCCTGTGCAATCGGCGGCTCTGCGTTCATCACGGGCACATCCTTCTCCAGGCCGTCCACCGCATGCACGCTGACGCTTACCGCACGCACGGCCACGCCGCAATTGAGTTCGATGTAGCTGCGGATCGCGCGCTGAATGTTGGCCGTCACGGTGGGAATGTGCGCGCCGCCGGAAATGGTCACGTTGACGTTGATGGAGATGGCATCCTCCTGATTGATGATGTTGGTCTTGATCTCGGTGATGCCCTCCACCATGCGCACGGCCTGACGGATCATTTGCTCAACCGCGCCCACAGCGATACGGGTCTTGCCGGAATCGCTGGAGTCAACGGTAATAAAGCCGCGCTCATGACGCTTTTGATTGTCGGAGAATATGAAGATCACGGTCAGGACAGCCAGCAGTACATACACTGCCAGCACTGCCGCACCTATGATGTCGGTCGTATTCTTGCCGATGGCAGCGTAGGCCATGTCAAACAGACCGTACACGAAGTCGGGCCAGATGCACAGGCATGCCGCCAGCACAACGGCTATGACAGAGAGCAGCCAGTGCAGAAACAGTACAAGCCTTTTGCCAAAGTTCAGCTTCACTTTGAATTCACCCCTTCATATTTGATGTACAAATCGGTGATTATTCGTCGATGACGGTATCATCCTGTGCATCGTCATCTTCTTCTGCTTCACCTGCGGCAGCATCTTCGCTCTTTTCAAGCATCTTCTTGTGCTGCTCCTCAAGCTCGGCAGCGGCACGCTGCTCCTTTTCGAAGCTCACGCCGTTGACATGAACATCCACGGCATAGACATCCAAACCGCTCATGGTTTCGATGGCCTTTTTGACATTCTCCTGAATGCTGTGTGCCACATCCGGCACAGGGGAACCGTATTCGACGATGATGGACACATCCACCGTCACCTTGTTGTCTTCCAGATCCACGCGCACGCCCTTGGTGAAGTTGCGCGTGCTCTTGCCGGAGAACATGTCGGCAAAGCCGCCCTTGGGCGAGCTCATGCTGGCCACACCCTCGACCTCGGTCACGGCGAGACCGGCAATGGTGGCCACCACATCCGTCGCAAACGACACGGTGCCGTTCGGGTTTTCGTCCAGCTTGACTTCGAGTTCCTTGCTATTATTATCAGCCATGGTAAAAACCTCCGCTTTTGTCATTCTGATTTCAGGGCTTGCGCCTCTATGTTATATTATAACAGATACTGCACCAAAGTGCAATCACATTTTGCCTTAATTTATCGTTGTACATTTTCCGAAGCAAGCACCGTTTTGAGCATCATTGTCGGATGATTTGAGCATCAATGTCCCGGTATGTGCTTGAAATCGTTCCCGTGATATGTTAAAATGAACACAACATTTTATATTCATGAGGTGATTAATTATGAATAAAGGTATTTGTGTGGCAGGAAACATGGTCGTTGATATTCTCTATCCCTGCAACGGTTGGCCGAAACAGGGGCAGCTGGTACAGATTCAGGACGGTATCTCCCGCTCAACGGGTGGCGCGGTCTGCAATACGATCATTGACCTTGCCAAGCTCGATCCCTCCATGCCTCTGTACGCCATGGGGCGAAACGGCAAGGATGCCGAGGGCGACCTGGTCATGGCCAATCTCGGGAAGTATCCTAACATCGACACGAGCAACATAATCTGCGAGGGCATCTCCGCCTTCACGCTTGTATTGAGCGATCAGCTTTCCAAGGAGCGCACCTTCTTTACCTATCTGGGTGCAAATTCCAAATTCGATGTTGACGATGTCAATCTTGATGCACTGAACTGCAGCATCTTCCATATCGGCTATATTCTTTTGCTGGATGCGATGGATCGCGCCGACGACGAATACGGTACGCACATGGCACGATTGCTGCATGCGGTTCAGCAGCGCGGCATCAAGACGTCCATCGATGTTGTCAGTGAGGCCAGTGATCGCTTCACGCGACTGGTGCAGCCTGCACTGAAGTATACGGACTACTGCATCATCAATGAACTGGAAGCGGGTCAGAGCACCGGCATTGCGCTGCGCGATGAAAACGACAAACTGCTCTATGACAATATTCCGCTGGCACTCAAGCGCATGAAGGAACTGGGCGTGTCCACCTGGGCGGTCATCCACTGCCCCGAAGGCGGCTTCGGTCTGGACGAAAACAATAATTATATTGCCAAGGAAAGCCTCCACCTGCCTGAAGGCTACATCAAGGGCAGCGTCGGTGCGGGTGACGCCTTCTGTGCGGGCGTGCTCTGCGGCGCGGAGCACGGCGACAAGCTGGAGGATGCCATTGTGCTGGGCATCGCTTCCGCAGCAGCCTCCCTCTCCGAAGCCAGTGCCACCGACGGCATGCGCACAAGAGACGAGGTCATGGATCTGTACAGAAAGCTGCGCTGATTCATCTGCGAAAAGAACACGCACCGGAGCAGACGGCCCCGGTGTGTGTTCTTTTAATAGCCGATCTTTAAACTTTGAAGAAAGTCTTCGATGTCTGATGCCGTTTCGTTTGAAGCATCGGTCAGCAGACCGTCATCCGTCAACAGCGGCGTATCCAGAACTGCCTTGATCGATACGGCAATGCTTGCGCAGGCCGCAACCACCCTTTGGGATGCTTCTGCGTAGAGACGGTAGTCTGTACCTTCTTCGTTTACAATCGCGCTCATTTTATAAACCAAAGGCGAAAAAATGGAATCCAGTCTTGCCAGCAGATTATAAAACAGATAAGTTCGCCGCCTGATGGCGTCACACTGCAGAGAAGCCGAATCGAGTTCTGTGGCTGCCTCGATTGCCTCCGCGCGATTCGTGAGCGCTTTTTCAAGATTTTTCTTGGCAGCACTGCTTGTAATCAGGCCCATGATCATGAGCATCGGTCCGACTACAAGCCCGCCCAATATGACCGAACCGCCGGCCATTCCCAGACCGCCGCTTGCCAGAGAACCGCCGCCGAAGAAAGCGAGCGTGGCGTTTGTGGCTGCGGCTCCGCTCAGAGCGGATATTGCCGTTCCGGTCGAGGCGAATGCCAACGCCTGTGCCGCACCGTAGGCACCAAATGCCGCAAGCGCACCACCTGCCGCACCGGCCGCTGCGCCGCCGGCAACGGATGCGGCAAACTTGACCATCGACTTCAGTTCCGTAAATTCCTGTTCGTCGATGTGCAGGCGATTCAGTTCGTCAAGTCCTTCCGATTTTCTGAAATCCACGTTTTTGATTTGCGTGAATATATCCAGAAAATTTTTCATGGTGCCGTTGAGCACGGCCAGCTTTTCTGCGCCGAGCGACGAAAGTGCATTGCCGCAGGCAAACCGCTGTGCATTGAGTCTGTCGGTGGCCTCCTGAACGATTTCATTGGCGCTGCGATTGATATTCTTTGCACTGTTGGTATCGATGCCGGCTTTTACTGTACTGCCGATGCCGAACATGCCCGTAGCGGCTGCAACGCCTATAAACAACAAAGGTAACGGCATAGTCTCTCCTCCGATCAGAGTTTAATCAAATCTTTGATGCTGTCAAATATGACGTCTTTGCGTTTTGACAATTCGTTTACCCTCGCCTCGATGACCAGATAGGGCTGATTCGTTGTTTTAATCCAATTCAGTTCCCTTTCCACATCAATGAGCGTCAACATACTGCTCTCCATTTCCAGAAAAACCGCGCGATCGATTTCAAGCTTACGGACGGCGTATTTGATCAGCCTGCGCTCCGTTTCGTCATAGTTTTCATCACTGTAGGCAACGGTCAGCATATCCCATACCAGCAGCTTCGGCGTAATGAAGCACTCGTCGGACTTTTCCGTTAGCATCAGTGCATCTTCAACGGCATCTCGGAGTACATCAAAATAATCATCGCCGTCTATGAGCTTATCCATCCGCCCCTTGCATTTTTTAATTACGTTCTCCTTCTTTTGAGCAAACTCAGGATCAAGCTCGACACCAATGGCGTCAAACTTTTCTTCTTCATTGTGAAACACGGTTCCGTCGGCAGCCATGAGATAGTATATGATCATAAGCGCATTCTCGGTGGCAATATATCCTGTTTGCCCGGGCTTGATCTGCATGCTCTCTGTCGTTGGCTGCTGATTTTGATGCTTTATGTCGGGTATTTTGATCTTCTTGATGTTTGCTGCGGCATCCTCTGCGGTTCTCTGAACAGCCGTTGAAACCGACTTTACGGAATCAGTCGCCTTTTGCACTATGTTCGAAAGCAGTTTCCCCATGTTTAAACCTCCTTACAGTATCAAAGGATCATCCGATTCCATCAGACTGTCAAACTCTGCCTGCGTCCTGAATTGCGGTTCGCGTCCGAGTACAGTCTGAATTGTAACGTTTCCACGAATGACCAGATTCGAATCCCCTTCGGCTAGACCGCGTGACATATCGTCAAAACCGTTCATGAAACATTCGATGTGCTCTGCCAGATAGTTGCACAGTTTGACATCAAGTGCTTCCCCGAAAGCTTGCAACTGTTCCAATGATAGTGCAGCCTTCGCTTCGGTCAGTAGCCTTTTCTCGCGAAGCAGTTCCGCTTCCCTGTTCTCATCCGTTATTTCGCGGACCACAGCCAACATGGCGCGACCCGCGCCCGCATAGTTGAACCGTGCGACAAATTTTCCGGCAAATATCACCCAGTTTCCCCGGGATTCGATTGCGGCGTGAACCGCGGCATCGGCAGTATCGGCAAGCGTAAACGTCATGCTTGCGACCGTCATCAATCTGTCGACGGTCCGATTGTTAAACGGCAGAATTCTCTGCCAGTCCGGCTTGAGTTCCTTTGCCGCGAGCGACCGCACTAATCTTGATACAAAATAGCCCGTACGCACGAGCAGTTCATTTAAGATGACCGGCACGGCCTGCTTCTTTACTGCACTCATGAAAGCAAGCTCATGCCTTAGATCGAAATGTCCTTTGACGTAGAGACCGTTGACATATTTCAAAAGGCCGCTGCCCCGAAGCCCCGGCAGTGCAGCCAGCTCATAAAGGAAAGAAAGCAGTACGCCCGGCAAACCCATGCCACCCCCGGGTGTTGACTTGGAGCCGCCGAGATCACTGGTCAGATGCGCAAACCAGTTATCCGCGCAGCGAACAATCTCAAAGATGGCCGGTGCAGATGCGATCAAACGAGCGAGATTGTGCAGTGATTTCGGAAGCTTGATGTTTTTGTCATTCAGATAATCCTCTCCTATATTTACAAGCCAGTGCAGGATGCCCGTAAGTATCGCAGGGACGAGAAGTTGCATCATATCCTTTTTGCACGGCTTCAGGAACACCAGATATACCTGACCATCTCTGTTGACAAACGTTGCTACGCGCAGAAACTGAATGATAAGTGCAGACAGAAGGCCAATCGGCGTCGGATGATGGGCCAGATCCGCCAGATGATGATTTTGGGGATTTATATGCCAATCTTTACCTTTCCAGACATTGTCCTGAGGCACTTTGAAGTTGTTTTCAAGTTTGCGAATGGCATCTTTGAGATCGGATGGGTCCATGCCCCGCTTCGTTGCATATGCTTCGACAAATCTGTTTACGTGCTCGTGCGAAAGAGCGATATCATTTTCTCTGATATGTATTTCACCGACAAAAAATGCGTCGACGGCACCGGCAAGTACGCCGCAAAACATGGCATAGGCGTAGTCGGAGCGGGCAGCCGCACTCGTGCAACGTTCAAGTTCGCGGTTGACCGATTCCAACTGAGAATCGAGCATGGCCGCACTCTGGCCATCCGTCCGGATTTGTGCCGACACGACGTCCTCTTCACGGTTGCCGTAGGTTTTGCCGTTTTCCATGCGCATTCTCTCCTTCCTGCTTTATGTTAATAATATAACACTATATTTCACATCTGTCAAACGTATTTTTGTCCGGAACCGTATCCGCTATTTTTCCTCAGACAAAATTTTTCTCTTGCCATTTTTACCAAAACCATGTACAATATATATCAGGAAACGAGCGCTGTTGCGCATTACATTTTAATATCGGAGGTAGAAAACATGTATCAGGACAATATCAAGGCCGCTGCCGAAAAAATGGACAAGACCATTGCCGGCATTCAAAAGGATCTCGAGACGCTGCGTGCGGGCCGCGCCAACCCGAAAATTCTGGACAAGATCACCGTGGACTATTACGGCACGCCCACTGCTCTCAACCAGGTCGGCAACATCTCTTCCCCTGAACCGCGCCTGCTGGTGATCGCGCCCTGGGAAGCGAGCATGATCACGCCCATCGAAAAGGCCATTCAGAAGAGCGATATCGGCATCAATCCCTCCAACGACGGCAAAGTGATCCGCCTGCTGGTGCCTGAGCTGACGGCTGAGCGCCGCAAAGATCTGTGCAAGCAGGTCAAGAAGCGCATCGAAGAGGGCAAGGTCGCCATCCGCAACATCCGCCGTGATACCATGGAAGCCATCAAGAAGATGAAGAAGGATTCCGCCATCACCGAGGACGACCAGAAGGTCGCCGAGAAGGATCTGCAAAAGAGCACCGACGCGCACATCGAACAGCTTGAAAAGATCGGCACCGCGAAGGAAAAGGAGATCATGGACGTCTGACCGGCCATTCTGAATTGCTTTGGCATCGCTGTACAGCCGAAATAACTTTTTCACGGGCAGCCGCATGCCGGTTGCCCGCGTTGTTTATGAAAAATAGGATCAGGAGGGAGTTTTGAGACCGTGTTTGCCGAGAAGCTTTCCGCATTGATTAAGAATATATTCAGGGTTTCCCCAAAGTATATCACCGTCGCTGCACCGGTCGCGGGCACGATCGGACAGCAAAAGCAACTGCCGCAGATACAGATGCCGCGCCACGTGGCGATCATCATGGACGGCAACGGCCGCTGGGCGAAAAGTCGCGGCCTCGGGCGTTCGGCCGGACATGCGGCCGGCACGGAGGCATTGCGCGATATCATCCGCGCCAGTGATGACTGGGGCATCAAATATTTGAGTCTCTATGCGTTTTCCACGGAAAACTGGGCACGCAGCAAGGACGAAGTCAACGCGCTGATGAGCCTGCTGCTCAAGTATTTCTCCTCCGAAATAGACGAACTGGATGAGAAAAATGTGCGCATACTGATACTGGGCGATGTCGACGGCCTTCCCGAAGCCCAGCGCAACGCCGTGAACAGCGCCATGGAGCGCACGAGGGACAACACCGGCCTGCAGCTCAATATCGCTCTCAACTATGGCGGCCACGCCGAACTGGCGCGTGCCATGCGCCGTCTGGGCGAGAAGGTTGCCTCAGGTGAAATTAAGCCCGACCAGATAGACGAGGCTGCCATCGAAGATGAGCTTTACACCGCAGGTCAGCCCAATGTCGATCTGCTGATACGCACCAGCGGCGAAAAGCGTCTCTCCAACTTCCTGCCCTGGCAGCTTGCCTATGCGGAGATGATATTCGATCCCGTTCTCTGGCCGGACTTTGACCGGGAGCAATATATGAAAGATCTGCGCGAATACGCCCTGCGGGATCGCCGCTTTGGTGGCGTAAAGGAGGGCTGAAGCCGTGCAAAAGAGAATTATAACCGGTGCGGTGTTTGCGATCGTCATGCTGGCCGGCATCTATTTCAGGGGTTGGCTGATGCTGACGATACTGGTCTTTGCAATGGTTGTGAGCATGTATGAATTCTGTCATGCGCTCATGAAGGGCGGCATCAAGCTGATGCGCTGGGCCAGCTACCTTTTCTGCGGTCTGACGATTGCCGCGCAGGTATCCGGCAGGCTGATCAACTCCGGCTGGGCACTTCCCAAGGAAGGCCTGCTCCTCCCTGCCCTGCTGCCGCTGCTTCTGAGTACGCTGGCTGCAATGACGCGGCTGGTGGTGCGCGGACGCGAGGACATGGAGTGCCTAACGGCGAGCATGTTTCCGCTGCTCTATCCCGGCCTGTTCTATGCGGTGCTGATGGAGCTGCTGCGCCTGCGCAATGATGCTGCCGTGGTTGTGGCGCTGATCATCGCGCTCTTTGATGCATCCATTAACGATGTCTTCGCACTCTTCACCGGCATGCTGCTGGGCAAGCACAAGCTTGCGCCCGAGCTCAGCCCGAAAAAGACCATCGAAGGCAGCATCGGCGGGCTCGTTGCCGGTACGCTCTTTGCCATGGCTGTGCCCGGAATCACGCGCCTTATCTTCGCGCACGTGCCCTCCGTGATTTCCGTCATGGATACGCTGCCGCCCGTGTGGGCATTTGCTCTCCTGGGCTTTTTCGGCAGCGCACTTTCGCAGGTGGGCGACCTGAGTGCATCCATGGTAAAGCGTCATTGCGGCATCAAGGACTACGGCAAGCTTCTGCCCGGCCACGGCGGCGTGATGGATCGCATGGACGGTGTCCTCTTCTGCGGTGCTGCCTGCTATATCTTCTTTAATCTGGTAGGACTTGGATAATGATGAAACAAAAGACAATATCGATTCTGGGTGCGACCGGTTCCATCGGCACACAGGCTCTGGATCTGGTCAGCCGCTACCCCGAGCGTTTTTCGGCGACCTGCCTGACGGCCAACAGTTCTGCTGAAAAGCTTTTTGATCTGGTGCGCCGTTTCAGGCCCAAGGCGGCCGGGCTTGTCGTTGAACCAGAACACATTCCCGAAGACGTTCGCTTCTGCGAATGGTTTTTCGGCTCTGATTGCTCCGTACGGGCGCTGCGTGCCGCGAAAAGCGATTCTGCCCTGTGCGCAATCACCGGCATTGCAGGTCTGGATACGGTGATGACGGCGCTGGATGTCTGTGGCGAGGTGCTGCTGGCCAACAAGGAAGCACTGGTCACGGGCGGCGATCTGGTCACGGAAAAGGCGCACAGGCTGGGAAAGCCGCTTCTGCCCGTGGACAGCGAACACAGTGCCATATTCCAGTGCCTTCAGGCAGCAGGCCCCAACAAGCCACGAACGATCATACTGACTGCTTCGGGCGGAGCATTGCGCGATTGGCCGCGCGACAAAATCGCCACCGCACGCGTGGAGGATGTGCTGCGTCATCCGAACTGGCGCATGGGGCGCAAGATCACCGTGGACTGCGCGTCCATGGTCAACAAGGGGCTTGAGGTCATCGAGGCCCATCATCTCTTTGATATGCCGGCGGAACGCATCCGCGTCGTCGTGCATCCGCAGAGCATCATCCATTCCATGGTGGAGTTTGAAGACGGTGCGGTGCTGGCGCAGCTGGGTTGCCCGGACATGCGAGGGCCGATCGGCTACGCGATGGCCTACCCTGAACGCCTGAGCTACGATGCAAAACGTCTTGATTTTACCGAAGTCGCTTCTCTCAGCTTTGCTGCGCCCGATCTTGAACGCTTCCCCGCACTGGGCTATGCCATAGAGGCACTCAATGCCGGCGGCGCGATGCCCGTGGTGCTCAACGGGGCCAACGAGGTCGCCGTACAGGCTTTTCTGAACGGCGAGATAGAGTTCGGGCAGATTCCCGTGATCATACGTCATGCGCTTGATTCCGTGGCGCAAAGAAGCATCCGGATCATCTCCGATGTCTATGAGGCGGACGCACAGGCACGGCGATGTGCCGAAATCCTGATTCGGAGGCAGGCATGAGCAACGTTCTTTATGTGATTCTCGCCGTCATCATGTTGGGCTTCATCATCGTGATGCATGAATTCGGCCACTATCTGGTCGCCCGACTCTGCGGCATCGGTATCAAGGAGTTCTCCGTGGGCTTCGGTCCCAAAATATTCGGCTTTGCGCGCAAGGATATTCAATATTCGCTGCGTGCCATACCGCTTGGCGGCTTTTGCAGCTTTGTCGGTGAAGATGAAGAAAATCCCGCGCCCAATGCCATGAACAGGCAGCCCGTGTGGAAGCGTCTGCTGACCGTGGTTGCAGGTCCCGTGATGAACTTTGTGATCGCGTTCATATTCTGCGTCATACTGCTTGTTAATTTCATCTACGCGGAATACCTGCCCACCGTCGCTGCAGTCACGGACAACACCCCCGCGGCCGAGTGCGGCCTGCAAGCAGGTGACATCATTGAAGAGGTGGACGGCGTAACGCTGCCCTACAGCTACGAGGGCGTGACATTGCTGCAACAGACGCTGCAGGATGCCGGGCAGGGCACACCGGTTGCGATCAAGGTACTGCGCAGCGACGAAGAACTGAGTTTTACGATAACTCCCGCCGAGGTCGTCGATGAGAGCACGGGAGAGACAGCCTACCAGATCGGCATTATGCTGGGCGCGCGTACCTATCACTTGGGCGAGGCGCTGCGAAGCGGTGCCCATTATATGGTCGTCTACACGAAGGCCATGCTCGGTTCGCTTCGGGATCTGATATTCCACGGTGAGGGTGCAAATGAGGTCATCGGCACGGTCGGCATCATATCGATGATCAGCCGGGAGGTCGCCACGGGCGGCGCATACAGTGCCGTCAACCTGATCTTCTTCATATCGCTGAACGTCGGTATCATGAACCTCTTGCCGATACCCGCGCTGGACGGCGGACGCATCGTTTTTCTGATCATCGAAGGCATCCGCAGAAAGCCCATTCCGCCCGAGAAGGAAGGTCTGGTGCACGCCATCGGCTTTGCCCTGATATTCATACTTTTCCTGATACTCACCTATAAGGATATACTTCGCCTGTTTACGGGCGCATAATCGGAGGTCTGCTTAATATGGAAACCAGGCAGGTTATCTGCGGAAACGTCGCCATCGGCGGCGGCGCACCCGTCTCCGTTCAAACCATGACCAATACCGACACGCGTGACGTGACGGCCACGCTCGATCAGATCCGCCGCATGGCAGATGCGGGTGCGGACATCGTGCGCGTATCGGTCTACGACAAGGCCTGTGCCCAGGCCGTGCGTGATCTCGTAGACGGCAGTCCCGTGCCGCTGGTGGCGGATATTCATTTTGACCACAAGCTGGCAATCCGTGCCATCGAAAACGGCATTGCCAAGGTGCGCATCAATCCCGGCAACATCGGCGGTGAGGCCAATGTACGCGAGTTGGCCGACTGCCTCAAGCAGTACCGCATTCCCGTGCGCATCGGCGTCAATTCCGGCTCAATCGAAAAGGACATACTGCGCCGCGACGGCGGTGTGACCCCGCGCGGCATGGTCGAGAGCGGACTCAATCACGCCCGTATGCTGGAACGTGCGGGCTACGACAACATCGTTCTCTCCTTCAAGGCGACCAATGTGCGCATGATGGTGGAAGCCTGCCGCATGGCACATGATATGACAGCCTATCCCCAGCACATCGGCGTGACCGAATCCGGCACGGCGGACGTTGGCGTGGTGAAATCGGCGGTCGGCATCGGCACGCTGCTGATGGAAGGCATCGGCGATACGATCCGCGTGTCCATCTCCGGTGACCCGGTTCAGGAAGTACCGGCGGGTCTGAGCATACTGCGCTCCTGCGGCCTGAGAGAGGACTTTGTGGAGATCATCTCCTGCCCCACCTGCGGCCGCACCTGTATCGATGTCGAGGGCATCGCCGCCTACGTGCGCAGCCATACGTTGCACGTCAAAAAACACATTCGGGTAGCCGTGATGGGCTGCATCGTCAACGGCCCGGGCGAGGCACGTGAGGCAGATCTTGGCATAGCGGGCGGCAAGGACGGCGGCGCACTGATCGTAAAGGGTCAGCCGCCCCGGGCCGTACGCGGAGACCTTGCGGAAATTCTGACCAGGGAAGTACTGAAATACGCTGAGGAACGGTAATGGCTGAACTCTGGAGAGATCTCATTGCACGTGAAACGCCGGATCTGGCGGATGCACTCGCGCTGGCACGCGTATCCATATCCAAGCGCACGGGCGAAATGTCGGTGCGCTTTCATGCTGCGCGGATTCTGAAAAGAAATGATCGCAAGCGTCTGGAAAAGACAATGCGTTCCGCCTTCCCGAGCGTGGCTCTGAAGGTGGAACTGCGTTATCCGGATCTCAGACAGCGTGTGTATGACAACATTGCCGTGGCCACTCCCCTGCTTCGGGAACTGCTCACGCACGAGTTTCCGGGAGCCGTGCATTTTCTGGACTGGGAGGATGGCGCCTGGCAGCTTGAAAACGGACAGCTGACGCTCTACGTTGCCGGCAAGGAGGGTGCAGCCTGCCTTCGCTCCAGCGGCGCGGACAAACAGCTTGAAACCTATCTCAGGGAGCTGTTCGGCATCGAGGCCGCCGTGCGCATCCGCGTCACAGGCGATGATGAGAAACGCATTCAGGCCATCAAGGCGGCGCGTGCGCGCGAGGCCGAGCTGATGGCAATGGACACCGCCAAGAACATCGATCCGGAAAAGAAGCAGGCACCGGCGGGCGATATGATCTACGGCAAGCCCATCCACGATCCCGTGATCGAGATGCGCGAAATCACCGAGGATATCGGCCGCCTGACGGTGCGCGGCGAGGTCTCGGCCTTTGAAATGCGCGAGGCAAAGAACGGACAGACAAGGATCATCAGCTTCTCCATGTCCGACAATACTTCCTCGATCAACTGCAAGCTTTTTCTGGGCAGCCGTCGCGGCGGCGACGACAACGCCAAATCCATACAGGCACAGGCGGATGCACTCTCGGCTGCGCTCAAGGACGGCAACTGGGTCACGGCTCGCGGCAGCTATCGCTACGACGATTTCAAGCACGAAATGATCATGATGGTGACAGACATTTCTCCTGCAGAGAAGCCCGTGCGCCGTGACCTGAGCGATGAAAAGCGCGTGGAACTGCATCTGCATACCACCTTCTCGACCATGGATGCCTGCGCATCCCCCACCGATCTGATCAAGCAGGCTGCCAAGTGGGGACACAAGGCGATTGCCATCACGGATCACGGCGTGGTTCAGGCCTTTCCGGAGGCCTTCGGTGCGGCCAAGAAGAACGGTATCAAGCTGATCCCCGGCTGCGAGGGCTACCTGATCGACGACGACGCGAGCATCGTCGAGGGCGGCGCGGATGTCAATCTGGACAGCGCCGTATATGTCGTGCTCGACGTAGAGACCACAGGGCTGAACAAGCATGCGGACGAGATCATCGAGATCGGTGCGGTGCGCATCGAAAACGGTGTCGAAGTCGCGGAGTTCTCCGAACTGATCGACCCCGGGCGCCCCATACCCGAAGAAGTTGCGAAGCTGACCGGCATCACGGCCAATATGCTCAGCGGCAAGCCGAAGCTAATGGATGTTCTGCCGGCCTTTGCAGAATTCTGCAGGGGCGCGGTACTGGTGGCGCACAATGCGTCCTTTGATATTTCCTTCTTCAGACGCGCCTTCCGTACGGCGGGACTGTCGTTTGCCTATCCCATTGTGGACACGCTCTCGCTCGTGCGCAACCAGTATCCGAACTTCAAAAACCACAAACTGGGCAACGTCTGCAAGCAACTGGGCATTTCTCTGGCCAATGCACACCGCGCCGTGCATGATGCCCGCGCCACGAGCCTGGTGCTTCTCAAGACGCTGGCCGATCTGCGTGCTCAGAAGAGCATTCATCTGCTCTCGGAAATCAACACCTGTTATCCGACGGATGCAAGCAAGCACGCTTATCACATTATACTGCTGGCGTGCAGCCAGAAGGGCATGGAGAATCTTTACCGTCTCGTCAGCGAAGGCCACCTCAACTACTTCTATCGCACGCCGCGCATACCGCGCAGCCTGATACAGAAGTACCGCGAAGGCCTGATCATCGGCAGTGCGTGCGAGGCCGGCGAGCTGTTCCGCGCGATTCTGGACGGGCGCGACGACGATACGGTCAAAAAGATCGCACGCTTTTACGACTATCTGGAGATTCAGCCCATCGGCAACAACGAATTCCTCAAGCGCGAGGGCACGGTCGCCGATGACGAAGGTTTGCGCGACTTCAACCGCAAAATCGTCCGTCTGGGTGAGGAACTGAATATTCCCGTGTGCGCAACGGGTGACGTGCACTTCAAGGAACCGAACGACGCAATCTTCAGAGCCGTGCTGCTGGACAGCAAAGGCTTTGACGATGCGGACTTCCAGCCGCCGCTGTACTTCAGAACGACCGATGACATGCTGGCGGAGTTTGCCTATCTGGGCGAAGAGACTGCGCGGCGCGTGGTCATCGAAAACACGAACGCCATTGCCGACCGTGTGGGTGAACTGCACGTCTTCCTGCCCCATCCCGAGGGCAAAGAGACCTTCCAGCCCTACTGGCCGGAGGCGGAGCACGAACTGCGCACGCTGACAATGAACAAGGCCATCCGGATCTATGGTGATCCGCTGCCGGAGATCGTACAAAAGCGCATCGACAAGGAGCTTGGATCTATCATAGGCTACGGCTTTTCCACGCTGTACATGATCGCAGTCAAACTGGTGGCCAAGTCACTCTCGGACGGCTACATCGTCGGCAGCCGAGGCTCTGTCGGCTCGTCCTTTGTGGCCTTCCTTTCGGGAATAACGGAGGTCAACTCGCTGCCCGCGCACTACATCTGCCCCAAATGCAAGCACTACGAATTCGATGTGCCGAGCGAATATGCCACCGGCATCGACCTGCCGCCCAAGAAGTGCCCCGAGTGCGGCACGGAAATGGGGCGTGACGGTTTCAACATTCCCTTCGAGGTCTTTCTGGGCTTCAAGGGCAACAAGGTGCCCGATATCGACCTGAACTTCTCAGGCGAATACCAGCCTGTGGCGCACAACTATATCAAAGAGCTCTTCGGTGCGGAATACTGCTATCGTGCAGGCACCATCGGCACCGTCGCCGAAAAGACGGCGTACGGCTATGTACTCAAGTATGCCGAGAAGCGCGGTCTGTCGATCAGCAATGCCGAGAAGCAGCGCCTGGCCAACGGCATCACGGGCGTGGCACGCACGACGGGTCAGCATCCGGCCGGCATGGTCGTGCTGCCCAAGGAATACTCGATATTCCAGTTTACACCCATACAGCATCCGGCCAACGATATGACCACCGACACCATCACCACACACTTTGACTTCTCGTCCATGCATGATGTGCTGGTCAAACTGGATGTGCTGGGTCACGATGACCCGACCATGCTGCGCAAGCTGCAGGACATGACGGGCATAGCACCGCAGAAGGTGCCGCTGCACGATCCGGAAGTGTTCGCCAAGATCATATCGCTCTTCTCGGGCACGGAGGCGCTGGGCATCACTCAGGAACAGCTGGGTATATCCAAGACGGGCACGCTCGGTGTTCCGGAGTTCGGCACAAAGTTTGTACGCGGCATGCTGGAGGAAACCAAACCGACCTCCATGGAAGAGCTGATCCGCATATCCGGCCTTTCGCACGGCACGGACGTGTGGCTGGGCAATGCTTCGGATCTGGTCAAGGCCGGCGTGCCGCTGAAGGAATGCATCTGCACCCGAGACGACATCATGAATGCGCTGATCGCCATGGGTGTCGACAACGAGATCGCCTTCAAGACGATGGAATCCGTCCGCAAGGGCAAGGGTCTCAAGCCGGAAATGGAAGAGGCCATACAGGCGGTGGATGCACCCGCATGGTACATCGACAGCTGCAAGAAGATCAAGTATATGTTCCCGCGTGCGCACGCCGTGGCCTACGTCACGATGGCACTGAGAATCGCCTATTTCAAGATCTTCTACCCTGCAGCCTACTATTGCTGTTATCTCTCACGCAATGCCGAGAGCTTTGACGCCTCGCGCATGTGTACGGAAAACGTGGATGAACTGCGCGGCATGATCGAGGCCATCAAGGCGCTGGACAAGAACGAGCTGACCGCCACCAAGGAAGACGAGAACACGATACTGGAAATGCTGATTGAGATGAACCTGCGCGGCGTGCATATCAAGCCCATCGACATCTACACCTCTGCCGCCTCGGACTATATGATCGACGAAGAGAGCGGGCGCATACTGCCGCCCATCAACTCCCTGCCGGGCATCGGTAAGTCCGCTGCAGAGGCACTGGTGGCGGCGCGCGAGGGCGGTCTGTTTATCTCGCAGGACGACATGGTGCGGCGTGGCGTGGCCAAGAGCACGGTTGAAGCCCTGCGCCTTTGCGGCTGCCTCAACGATATGCCCGAAACCAGCCAGGTGACGCTGTTCGAATTCGGAACCTAAGGAGGAACCACTTATATGAAGCTTACGATTCTGGGCAATCGTGGCCCCTATCCCACGCCCAACGGCGCGTGCTCGGGCTATCTTCTTGAGAGTGAAAAGACACATATACTGATTGAGTGCGGCACGGGTGTGCTCGCCAAGATGCAGCACCACATCGCCTTTTCGCAGCTGGATGCGGTGATTCTCAGCCACCTGCACTATGACCACATGAGCGATATGCTGCCTATGCAGTATGCGCTGCAGTTCAATCCACGCGATCGTCTGCGCGTGTATGCGCCCGAGACCCCTGCGAACGTTCGTGCCCTGCTCGACGTGCCCTGCTATGTGCTGCGCGGCATGGAAGACAGGCAGATCGGCGATATGCAGATCCGCTATTTCCCGGTTCGCCATCCCGTGGAGAGTTGGGCCATGCGCATAGAGTGCGGCGGGCATGCATTCGTCTATACCGGCGACACGAACGAGGTGGACGGACTGGCAGACTTTGCACGCGGCGCGGACCTGCTTCTGGCCGATGCGGGCCTGAGCGATGCAGACTGGGGCGAGAAGTCGCCGCATCTGTCGGCGCTCGGTTGCGGCCGTCTGGCCAAGGCAGCGG
This sequence comes from bacterium, assembly GCA_963643985.1. Taxonomy (GTDB): domain Bacteria; phylum Bacillota; class Clostridia; order Christensenellales; family Aristaeellaceae; genus SFTH01. The sequence goes on along the minus strand of CAVINP010000021.1, from coordinate 4,434 downwards.
AGGTTAAACGGTTGCTGCTGACACACCTCAATCCCAGATATGACCCCAAGGCACTGGAAAACGAGGCAAAGACAGTCTTTGAAAATGCCCGCTTCTGCGTCCGCGGCGAAAGCTACGAAATCTGAAATATATGAAAAGCATGGCACAGACCGGCCTGTTGGCGCGGCTTATTCGCACGCGACCGCTCGTGGCGGCAGCCGTAAGCTATATGCTCGGCTGCATACTTTGCTATGCCCTGAATCTGCCTGCCTGCCTGTCCCTGACCGTTCTGGGGGCCACGCTGTTCCTTGCGCTTGTCTGTGCCTTCAGGTTGCGCAGGTGCCTGCCGTTTTTGCTGATACTGTGCATGCTGCCGCTGGGCGCACTGCGCTTTAATGTCTCATGGCATAAAACCGAACCTCTGCCCGATCAGACGGGAGCACAGCTCAGCGGACGGATCTGCGATATACCGCTCTACAATGAAGAAAAGGAACGAACCGTCTGCGTCATAGAAGGTGTCACACTCAACGGTGAGGCCGCATCGGGGCGATTGCGCGTATATCTGAGATGCGGCACGGATGACGATGCACAGCTCCTCCTGCAGCCCCAAATCGGTGACCATATCGAATGCACGGCGCACATCTGGCGTGCGGACGAGAGCACCAACCCCGGCCAGTTCAATTTTTCGAACTATCTGCGTCTGAACGGTCTGCGCGGCTATGCCACGGCCAAGGTCGGCGACATGATGCTCACGGAAGGCAGGCTCACGCTCTCGGATCGGCGAAAGCTGTTTCGGGAGTCGATCGGAGAACGCGTGGACAAGCTGTTCCCGAGCAATTCCGCCATTGCACGCAGTTTTCTGATCGGCGATCGCAGCAGACTCAGTGAGGAGGAGCGCGAAAACTACAGCAAGTCCGGCGCAGCGCACCTCCTGGCCATCTCAGGCATGCACATCAGCGTGCTCGCCGGTGTCCTGTCGCTGCTGCTTGGCCGCTTCCTGGGGCGAAAATCCTCATTCGGGATCACTCTTGCACTTCTGTGCGTCTACGGCCTGCTGACCGGCTATTCTGCTTCGCTGACGCGTGCCATACTGATGTATATCGTATTTCAGGCCGCTCCGCTGCTCGGGCGCTACTCTGACAGCCCGACAAGGCTGTGTACAGCGATGCTTCTCTACCTGCTCGTACGCCCCGAGGCAATACTGGATACGGGCTTTGTACTCTCCTACGGCGCATCAGCGGGCATCATATTGCTCACATCTCCCATGTCCGCGCTGCTGCATGTGCCCAAAATCAAGCCCACGGAGCATGGCATGAAGGCACTTCTCACGCGCCGTCTGCCGCGCTGGCTGCTGAGCTCAGTGGCGGCCACGGCTGCGGCGCAGCTGGCGATACTGCCTGCGATTATCCATTCCTTCGGCGCCCAGCCCGCAGCCTCCTTTGCTGTAAATCTGATCGCTGTGCCGCTCGCCATGGTCGCCTTCATCATTGCGTTCCTGGGCCTGCTCAGCGGCATTCCCTTTGTGGCCCTGATCGCCGATCACATGTTTTCACTGCTCAACAGCTGTGTGGCTTTCTTTGCAGATCTGCCACTTGCAAGCATACGCGTGGCACGCTTCCCGCTATGGCTGACGCTGATTTGCATCGTCATATGCCTGCTCTCCTCCGATCTGTCCAAACTCAAGCCGGCATTGCGGCGTTTTCTGCCCCTGACGGTCATACTCGCCATTCCCGTTGCCAATTTCTGCGCCCATCTCACGACATATGGCTTCAGCGTAGTGTATCTGGATGCGGATCAGGCGGATTGCGCGGTCATACGCAGCGGCGGCGAGGTTTATCTTGTGGACACGGGCGATGACTATTCGCCCATCGGCGACTACCTGAGCGCTATGAACTATCGTCCGAAGGCCATCTTCCTGTCGCACCTGCACGCCGACCATACCGGCGGCCTTCAGGACATACTTGATCTGTGTACGCCTGAGACGATCTATATCCCTGCGGATACGGACACGTTTGAAATTGCCGAATCCGTATCGGTGGCGCTCAATGCGGCCGAGGAAATGGGAGTGGAGATTGTCGTGCTCGATGCCGGGTCTCAAATAGAACTTGCGGGAGAAACTTTTGCCGATGTACTCGCGCCGACGGCAGGATTTCCGGCAGGCTCGGCGAATGAAAACTCTATGGTACTGCGCATATCCAACAAAGAGCATTCCCTGCTCTTCTGCGGAGATGCCCCCGCAAAACAGGTAAAAAAAGTTGCCGAGAATTGCACGGTGCTGAAAATTGCGCACCACGGGGCCAAGGATGCGCTCACCTCGGAGCTGCTGGATATGATCGACCCCGAAGTGGCGATCATATCCGTGGGCTACAACACCTACGGCCACCCGCGCAAGGAGTGCCTGGAACTGCTGGATGAGCGCGGAATTGATGTCTATCGAACCGATCACAGCGGTGCAATCACCGTCCGCTTCAAGGACGACGAAATCTGCGTGGAACAATACTGCCCCTCGGAGGATGAAAATGACAGGAGCTGAATTCGACAAGGCTGTCAAGAGCGGAAAATTCGAGCGTGTCTATTTCTTTACCGGCCCTCAGGAATATCTGAAGCGTGAGGCCCTTGACAAGCTTCGCGCAGCCTGCCTGCCTGCGGGTCTGGAAGCGTTGAATGAGCTGACGCTCGAAAATGTCTCCGCAAAGGACATCATATCTGCCGCAGAGACTTTTCCCGTGATGTGCGATCACCGTATCACCATCGTACGCGACTGGGCACCTCTGCTTGCTAAGGGCAAGAGCGACGAACAGGATGCCGAACGGATGATCGCCTGGCTCAAAAATGCACCCGAGAGCAACATACTGGTATTCTACATGACCGTGGAGGCGGACGGGAACAAGAAGCTTACCAAGGCACTGAATGCGCTGCCGGGGCAAATCGCATTCGGTGATATCAAAGGTGCGGAGCTTTTGAAGTGGTGCAACGCCAAGCTCAAACCGCAGGGAAAAAAGATGGACAGAGATGCCGTCGAAGTCATGCAGCAGATGGCCGGCAGTGATCTGAGGCGTCTGGAAACCGAGCTTAAAAAGCTGGTCTCGTATGTCGGAGACGCACCGCAGATCAGCGTGGCGGACGTGCAGAAGATCGTCTCGCCCTCGCCGGAATACAATGTCTTCATGATACTGGATAAGTTGCTGGCGGGCGATCTTTCCACGGCCACGGCCGTGCTCAATGATGAACTGAAAAACGGCTCAAGCCATGTGCAGCTGATCAATATGTTTGAAAACCAGTTGCGGCTGGATATGCACATCAAACTGGCGCTGGACGAAGGCAGAAATATTATGGATGTCGGCAAAATGCTGGGTATAACGAATCCCTACCGCACGAAAGCCATCGCCCGGCAGGTTCGCAGCATTCCGGCCACGGCCCTCGAGGAACGCTTTCAGGCCTGCGTCGAAGTCGATTTTGATGCCAAGTCCGGCAAAACAGACGGAAAAGCAGCACTGAATGCACTAATGTTTAAACTTGTCATGCCGAAAAAGCGCAACTTTTAAGCGCGATACTGCGTCTAACAGGGAGAAATGTATTGAGAGGTTGTCCGGTATGAAGAGAAAGATATGTATTGTTATGGTTGCCCTGATGCTTTCGGCGCTCCTCGGAAACGCATTGGCCGTGCCGAAGCTCTCCGAGAGCCTGTTCGATTACGCCAAGGCCACAATCACCTGCCTGGCCTCGGGTTCTTATGACAAGATCGTCACGAACCTGCCTTTCTCGGATGTCTCGCCGAGCGCAGATGAATGGGAACGCTTTGCCAAGGGCAATTTCTCCAACCTCTCAGACTCCGATCCGCAGACACGCTACGTCGTGGCCTACTGGACGGGGCGCGTGTGGAAGGTCGCCGTGCCGGTCAGTGAACCCGGCAGTTCAGGCGTTGAGACACTGGTGCTTACCTCCGAGGACGGCAGCAGCTTCAACGGCTACGGCTGCATGAGCTGGGGAGACGTCAAGTCGGAATACAGTGCATCGGATTATGTCAGCTGGACACACGAATACGAGGACTCCACCTCCGCTGTCATCGAAGCGGATGTGGAATAAATAAAAAAAGTCGACCGATCCAAACGGAAAGGCCGACTCTTTTCTTTGATTATTCTTCCTCTTCTTCCTCGGGCAGCTCCGCATCGTGATAGACGGCCTGAGTATCGTCATAATCCTCCAGCCAGTCAATCAGTCGCTGCACCTTGGCCACGGATTCTTCGTCCGGCAGTGCCACGGTCGTGCTGGGCACCATTTCGCGCTCTGCCGACAGGAAGGTGCAACCGGCCTCTTCCAGCTTGTCGCGCACGGTGGAGAAGTCATTGGGGTCGGTGTAGATCACGGCAGCGTCCTCGCCCACCTCTACATCGTCTGCGCCGCAATCGAGCGCCAGCATGGTCAGTTCGTCCTCATCCATGCCCTTGGAGTTGT
>CAVINP010000020.1:0-25034 GCA_963643985.1 bacterium | reverse complement strand
ATCGGCCCGCCCGGCTCGGGCAAGACGCTGATGGCGCGTTGTCTGCCGACCATACTGCCGGACATGACCTTCGAGGAGGCGCTTGAGAGCACGCGCATCCATTCCGTCGCCGGTTCCGTGCCGCCCACGGGGCTTTTGACCGAGCGCCCGTTCCGCTCACCCCACCACACAGCCTCGCATGCCTCGCTGGTCGGCGGTGGCACGAACGCGCTGCCGGGTGAAATATCCAAGGCGCACAACGGCGTGCTGTTTCTGGACGAACTGCCCGAGTACCGCCGCGATGTGCTGGAGGCGCTGCGCCAGCCGCTCGAAGACGGCTTTGTGAGCATCGCCCGCGTGAATGCGCAGGCCACCTATCCCTCGCGCTTCGTGCTGGTGTGCTCCATGAACCCCTGCCCCTGCGGCAATCTGGGCAGCCGGACGCGGGCCTGCCGCTGTTCCCCCAACGACATCAAGCGCTACCTTGGGCGCATCTCAGGTCCCCTGCTGGACCGAATCGACATGCACATCGAGGTGGAATCCATTCCCGCCGAACGCCTCAGCGACATGGCGGAGGAGGAACCCTCATCCGTCATCCGCGAACGCGTGCAGCGGGCGCGGAACGTACAGCGCAAGCGCTATGCAAACGATCCCGCACACATTCACGAAAACGCCCAGCTGAGTGCCCGCAACCTGAACGTCTTCTGCCCCATGACGCCCGCCGCCAGGGACATGCTGCTGCTGGCCTGTGAGCAGCTCAAGCTCTCCAACCGTGCCTACACGCGCATACTCAAGGTGGCCAGAACCATCGCCGACCTCGAGGGCGAGGACACGATCAGTGAAGCGCACATTTCCGAGGCCGTGCAGTACCGCACGCTCGACCGCAAATATTGGGGGTAAAAATGGCTTACAACGCTATGGAACAGTACTGGATATGGCTCTCGAGCGTAGACGGCATCGGCCCCAAGCGCTTCTACCACCTCATCAGCATATACGAGGATGCCCGCACGGTCTGGGACAACGTGGGCGATGAGCAGATGCGCTTCCTGGGCAGTGCCGCACTGCGTGCGCTCAGGGCGGCGCACAGCGAGGAATATCTGGAAAAACTGTTTGAAAAAATCGAACAGGCCGGTCTGCACGCGCTGACGCGGCTCGACGATGCCTATCCGCCGCAACTGACCGCCATATACGATCCGCCGCCGACGCTGTACATGAAGGGCGAGTGCGACCTGTGCGGTGACAGGAACTTTGCCATCGTCGGCTCGCGCCGCTGCACGCGCGACGGTCAGCGTGCCGCACGCGAGATTGCCGAGACGATCGCCCGCGAGGGTGTGACGGTCATCTCCGGCATGGCGTACGGCGTGGACACCGCGGCGCACGAGGGTGCGCTGATCGGCATGGGCAAGACTGTGGCAGTGCTGGGTTGCGGCGCGGACGTGATCTATCCGCGCGAGAACGAGGCCCTGTATCATCGCATACTGGACAACGGCGGCGCGATACTCTCCGAATACACGCCCGGCACGCGCCCCGCGCCCGGCAATTTTCCGCCGCGCAACCGCATCATCAGCGGTCTGAGCGAGGGTGTTCTGATCGTCGAGGGTGCAGAGAAGTCCGGCGCAATGATTACCGTCAACGATGCACTGGAGCACAACCGTGACGTGTTCGCCGTGCCCGGCAGCATCTATTCTCCCCTGAGTGCCGCGCCGAACCGGCTGATCGTGGACGGTGCGATCCCCACGCTCTCGGGCTGGGACATACTGGAGCATTACCGCTGGGCGGCCCGCCCGGATGCACGGGTGAGTGCGCCCAAGGCGAAAGTCGTGCTCGAGCCGGAGGACGATATGATCGTCAGGCCCCTGCTGGAGCAGGAACTGTCATTTGACGAACTGGCCAATCTGACAAATTTGCCCATAGCAAAATTAAATTCCCACTTGACAATGTTGGAACTTCGGGGAATAATAGTAAAAGTGCCGGGCGGTTTATACCGTGCATACCTGTAAGATCCGGCAAAACACTACGGAGGATATACATGGCAAACAAGCTCGTAATAGTTGAGTCTCCCGCAAAAGCAAAGACCATCGGCAAATTTCTGGGTCGCGGCTACAAGGTCGAAGCCTCTCAGGGGCACGTCCGCGATATGCCCAAGTCCCAGATCGGCGTCGATGTAGAAAACGGCTTCGAGCCGAAATACATCACCATACGCGGGCGCGGCGACATTCTCAACCGCATCCGCAAGGAAGCACGCAGTGCCTCGAAAATCTATCTCGCGACCGACCCGGACCGCGAAGGAGAGGCCATTTCCTGGCATCTGGCCAACGTGCTGGGCATCGACGAGAAGGATCCCTGCCGCATAGAGTTCCACGAGGTCACGTCCAAAGCCGTCAAGAATGCCGTCAAGAACCCCAGGCAGATCAACATGGATCTGGTCAATGCGCAGCAGGCGCGTCGCGTGCTGGATCGCCTGATCGGCTACAAGATCAGCCCCCTGCTCTGGCGCAAGATAAAAAAAGGCTTGAGCGCAGGGCGCGTGCAGTCCGTAGCCACCAAGATGATCTGCGACCGTGAACAAGAAATCGACGTGTTCATGCCCGAGGAATTCTGGACGGTCAGCGCGGATTTCAAGATCGGCAAGGCCAAGGTCAACGGCAAGTTCACCGGCTACGGCAAGGACAAGGCCGAACTGCACAGCCGCGAAGAGGCGCAGGAAGTCGAGGACAGATGCAAGGGCGCATCCTTCAGCGTCTCGGCCATCAAAAAGAGCGAGCGCCGCAAGTACCCCGCCGCGCCGTTCACCACCTCGAATCTGCAGCAGGAAGCCTCGCGCAAGCTGGGCTTCACCACACAGAAGACCATGCAGATCGCCCAGCAGCTCTACGAGGGCGTCGAAATCGAGGGCGAAGGCTCCCAGGGTCTCGTGAGCTACATCCGTACAGACTCCACGCGCATTGCCGACGAGGCCCTAGAGGCCGTTCGCGCCATGATCGCGGAAAACTACGCGCCGGAATATCTGCCTGAGAAGCCCAATGTCTACAAGACGCGTTCCTCGGCGCAGGACGCGCATGAGGCCATTCGCCCCACCGACATACAGCGCAGGCCCGAAAAGATCAAGGCCTCGCTCTCGCGCGACCAGTTCAGGCTCTACAAGCTCATCTACGAGCGCTTCGTCTCCAGCCAGATGACGCCTGCGGTCTACGACACGCTCTCGGTTGACATCGATGCCGACAGCGGCGTGCGCTTCCACTTCAACGCCCAGAAGCTGCGCTTTGCGGGCTTCACGGCCGTCTATGAAGAGGGGCACGATGACAGCACTGAGGAGACCAGCGTCAATTCCCTGCCGGATCTGCAGGAGGGCATGACGGCCGAGGCGGGCGAGATCCACGCCGACCAGCACTTCACGCAGCCGCCGCCGCGCTATACGGAGGCGAGTCTCGTACGCACGCTGGAGGAAAAGGGCATCGGCCGTCCGTCCACCTATGCGCCGACCATCTCCACGATCATCACGCGCGGCTACGTTTCGCGCGAAAACAAGCGCCTGATACCCACGGAGCTCGGCAAGATCGTCAACGATCTGATGTGCAAAAACTTCCCGAACATCGTCGACATCGCCTTCACGGCCGGTATGGAATCCGAGCTGGACGAGGTCGAGGCCGGACAGGCGGAGTGGCACAATGTCATCGCCGACTTCTACGGCCCGTTTGAAAAGACGCTCGAAGAGGCGGACCGCAATATCGAAAAGGTCGCCATCGAGGATCAGGTGTCGGATGTGCCCTGCGAGAAGTGCGGCGCGATGCTGGTCTACAAGATGAGCCGCTACGGACGCTTCCTCGCCTGCCCCAACTTCCCCGACTGCCGCTTCACGAAGCCGCTGCCCAAGAACATCGGCGTGACCTGCCCCAAGTGCGGCGGCGAGCTGCTGGAGCGCATCAGCCGCAAGGGGCGCAAGTTCTACGGCTGCGACCACTATCCCGAGTGTGACTTCGTATCCTGGGAACGCCCCGTGAACGACAAGTGCCCCGTCTGCGGCGGGCGCATGGTGCTCAAGGCCGGGCCGAAGGGCACGCTCTTCCATGTCTGCGTCAACGAGGAATGCCGCCATCGCGTGCAGATCGAGACCGGAGGCAACGATGAATAATTACGTCACTGTCGTGGGCGCGGGTCTGGCCGGCTGCGAGGCCACATGGCAGCTCGTCAGGCGCGGCATCCCCGTGCACCTGATCGAAATGAAGCCGGTCAAATTCAGCCCCGCGCACAAGTCCGAGGGCTTTGCGGAGCTGGTGTGTTCCAATTCTCTGAAAGCGGAGCAGCTCTCCAATGCCTCCGGCCTGCTCAAGGCGGAGATGCGTGCGCTGGACGGTCTGATACTCGCCTCGGCGGAGGCCTGCCGCGTGCCGGCGGGCGGAGCGCTGGCGGTCGACCGCGACCTGTTCTCCGCCCGTATCACCGATACCATCAAAAACCATCCGCTGGTCACGTTTGAGAGCCGCGTGGTGGACGAAATTCCCGAAGGCCCCGCGATCATTGCCACCGGGCCGTTGACCGACCCTGCGCTGACGCAGGCCATTGCAAAGCTGCCGGGCGCACAGGCACTGCACTTCTTCGATGCCGCCGCGCCGATCGTGACCGCGGAATCGCTGGATATGGACAAGGTCTTTCGTGCCTCGCGCTATGGGCGCGGCTCGGACTATCTGAACTGTCCGATGAACGAGGAAGAGTACAACGCCTTCTACGATGCCCTGACGGGCGCGGAACTTGCGCCGCTGCACGACTTTGAGAAAAAGCTGGTGTTCGAGGGCTGTCTTGCCGTCGAAATACTGGCTTCGCGCGGCCGGCAGACGCTGGCCTTCGGGCCGCTCAAGCCTGTGGGGCTTGTCGATCCGCGCACGGGCAGGGAACCCTATGCCGTGGTACAACTGCGCCAGGAAAACGAGGCGGGCACGCTCTATAATCTGGTGGGCTTCCAGACACGGCTGAAGTGGGGCGAGCAGAAGCGCGTATTTTCCATGATTCCGGGCCTTGAGCACGCGGAATTTGCCAGATACGGCGTAATGCACCGCAACACCTACCTGAACGGTCCCGAGATGCTCGGCGCAAACTATGCGCTGAAGAGCAATCCCTACCTGCGCTTTGCGGGGCAACTCTCGGGCGTGGAGGGCTATATGGAGTCCACGGCCAGCGGCATGACCGCTGCCATCGGCCTGTACTGCGCACTCTCCGGCAAACCCGAGCCGGATTTCACGGGCAGGACGGTGCTCGGTGCACTGGCGCAGCATGTGAGCACAGCCTGCGCGAATTTCCAGCCCATGAACGCCAATTTCGGCATACTGGAACCCCTGAACGAGCGCGTGCGCGGCAAGAAAAACCGTTACGAGCGCATGAGCCAACGCGCAATCGACACGCTTAATGAGGTGATAAAGCAATATGAGCTATGAACATGAGGCCACCAGCCCTTTCCGCGGCACCACGATCTGTGCCGTCAAGCGCAACGGCGAGACCGCACTGGCCGGTGACGGACAGGTGACGATGGGCCAGAACACCATCTTCAAGGGACACGCCCGCAAAGTGCGCCGCATCTACAACGATCGCGTCGTGATCGGCTTTGCCGGTTCGGTCGCGGACGCATTTGCGCTGTCCGAAAAATTCGAGGACAAACTGACGCAGTTCTCCGGCAACCTTCCCCGCGCCGCGGTGGAACTGGCACAGGACTGGCGCATGAACAAGACTGCCAAACTGGAGGCCATGCTGCTCTGTGCCGACAAGGACAACCTGATGCTCATCTCCGGCACGGGCGAGATCATCGAGCCGGACGACGGCGTGATCGCCATCGGCAGCGGCGGCAACTATGCGCTGGCGGCCGCGCGGGCGCTGTACGCAAACACGGATCTCTCCGCTGCGGAAATCGCGGAAAAGGCGCTGCACATCGCGGCGGATATCTGCGTATTCACCAACGACAACATCATCGTCGAAAAGGTTTGAAGGAGCTTTGAATCATGACTGAACTTACCCCACGCGAGATCGTCCGTGAGCTGGATCGCTATATCGTCGGTCAGAGCGAGGCCAAGCGGGCCGTGGCCGTGGCGCTGCGCAACCGCTATCGCCGCGCCAAGCTGCCGGAGGACATCCGCGAAGAAGTTACCCCGAAAAACATACTGATGATCGGCCCCACGGGCGTGGGCAAGACCGAAATCGCCCGCCGTCTCGCCAAGCTGGTGGACGCGCCCTTTATCAAGGTGGAGGCCACGAAGTTTACCGAGGTCGGCTATGTCGGCCGTGATGTCGAATCCATCATACGCGACCTGCTGGAGGCTTCCATCCGTCTGGTGAAGTCGCAGCACTCCCAGCGCGTGCGTGCCCGGGCCGCCATGAACGTCGAAAACCGTCTGGTGGAACTGCTGACGCAGACACAGAAGAAAAAGCCGGTCAATCCCATCGAAATTCTGCTGGGCAACAAGCCCAAGGAACCGGAGATGTCCTCCGAGGAACGCACGAAGCTGGCCATCCGTCAGGACGATGTGCGCACCAGGCTGCGCCGCGGGGAACTGGAGCACGAGATCGTCGAGGTTGAGGTCGAGGAGACCACGCCCCAGATGGAGCTGCCCGGCACGGACATGAACATGAACGACATGCTGGGCAGCATCATGCCCAAGCGTACGAAACTGCGCCACGTCGAGGTCCGCGAGGCCCGCAAGATACTCCAGGCCGAGGAAGAGACGAACCTGATCGACATGGACGCGGTATACTCCGAGGCCATCGATCGTGCGGAGCAGCACGGCATCGTGTTTCTGGACGAGATCGACAAGGTCGCAGGCCGCGGCAGTTCGCACGGCCCGGACGTTTCCCGCGAGGGTGTGCAGCGCGACATACTGCCCATCGTGGAGGGCACGACCGTCAACACCAAGTACGGCCCGGTCAAAACCGATCACATACTTTTCATCGCGGCGGGCGCATTCCACGTCTCCAAGGTGACCGACCTGATTCCCGAACTGCAGGGCCGTTTCCCCGTGCGCGTGGATCTGCAGCCGCTGACCGTGGAGGACTACAAGCGCATACTGGTGCAGCCCGAAAACGCGCTGACGCGGCAGTATCAGCTGCTGCTGGGCGTGGACGGCGTTACACTGGACTTCCGGGAGTCGGCACTGCAGGTCATCGCCGAGTGCGCATGGCAGGCCAACGAGACGATGGAAAACATCGGCGCACGCCGCCTGCACACGCTGCTGGAGCGCATACTCAACGACATCGCCTTCAATGCCGGCGGCGGAGACGCACCCGAGGTGAATGTCGTGATCGATGCGGACTACGTCCGGGCGCAGCTGGGCGCGGATGCCCATGCCAAGGACGTCAGAAAGTACATTCTTTAAGGAGACTGCCATGACGCGTGAAGCTTTTGCCGAGATGTGTGCCGCAGGTCCTGTGATACTGGACGGTGCGACCGGCTCCAACCTGCGCACGGCGGGTCTGCCCGTGGGCGTATGCGTGGAGGCCTGGGTGCTCAAACATCCGCAGGTACTCATGCGCCTGCAGCGCGACTACATTGCCGCGGGCAGCCAAATTATTTATGCTCCGACTTTCGGTGCCAACCGCATCAATCTGGCGCGATACAATCTGGAGAACAGTGCGGACGATATGAACCGCAGTCTGGTGGCGATCTCCAAGTCTGCCGCCGAGGGCAGCTGTGCGCTGATTGCGGGTGACATCACCACCACCGGCAAGCGCCTGGATGCGGGTGAAATCGGCTACGACGAGCTCATGGACGTATACCGCTCGCAGGCCAAGGTGCTTCTGGAGGCGGGCGTGGATCTGTTCGCGGTTGAAACCATGCTGGGTGTGGATGAGTGCAGCGCGGCCATTGAAGCCATACGCGAAATCTGCGATCTGCCGATCATATGCACGCTGACGCTGGACGGCACCGGCAAGGCCTATTTTGACGGCGATGCCGATCAGGTGGCCGAGCAGCTGCCGCAGCTTGGTGCGGATGCCGTGGGCATCAACTGCGGTCAGGGGCCGTCGCTCTATGCCAACGTCGTATCGCGCATGGCCAAAGCGGCGGGCGTGCCCATCGTGTGCAAGCCCAATGCCGGCATGCCCCGGATCATGGAAGACGGCAGCGCGAAATATGACCTGACGCCCGAAGATTTTGCAGGACAGATGCTGGAGATCCGGAATGCGGGCGCGAGCCTTCTGGGCGGCTGCTGCGGCACGACACCGGAATACATACGGGCGCTGCGGGAAGCATTAAGGTGAAATAGTTCTTCGCGGAAAGTTGGGGAGATTATATTTCGGCTCAATCTTCTTCAATTCTCACCACTACGATAGTGATTAGTGGATAGTGGTTAGTGAGAGCCAAAAAACAACGAGCCTCGGAACAATCCGAGGCTCGCTGTTTTTATAATACTTTTGCCAGGAAATCCTGCAGGCGCGGAGTCTTGGGGTTGCCCAGCACTTCATCCGGTGTACCCTGCTCGACGATAACGCCGCCGTCCATGAACACAACCTGATGCGCAACGTTTCTTGCAAAGCCCATCTCGTGGGTGACCACCAGCATGGTCAGGCCGCTCTGCGCCAGCCGCTGCATGACGCCCAGCACCTCGCCGACCATCTCAGGGTCGAGTGCGCTTGTCGGCTCATCAAAGAGCAGTACCTCCGGGTCCATGCTCAGTGCGCGGGCGATGGCCACGCGCTGCTTCTGGCCGCCGGAGAGCTGGCGCGGCTTGGCGTGAATGTAGGACTGCATGCCCACCTTTTCCAGATACTGCATGGCGTTCTTTTCGCTCTCGGCTGCGCTGCGCCCCAGCACCTTCATCTGCCCCAGCATACAGTTTTTCAGCACCGTCATGTTGTTGAAGAGGTTGAACTGCTGGAAGACCATGCCCACGCGGGCGTGGTACTTCGGCATGGACATTTTCGTGTGCTGGATATCCTCGCCGTGGAAGAGTATCTGCCCTGCATCGGGCTTTTCCAGAAGATTGATGCACCGAAGCAGTGTGGACTTGCCCGAGCCGGACGAGCCGATGATGCAGACCACCTCGCCCTTGGATGCGCTGAAATCGACATCGCGCAGCACCTCATGGCTGCCGAACGACTTTCTGAGGTGGTTGACCGAAATTACGTTATCCATATGTGTCAAGCCTCCTCATGAACTGCGATGGTTGAGCGGCTGTCGGACTGAGAGCCGCAGATCATATAGTTTTCGGGGCCGTCCATCTTCTTCTCCAGCAGCCGCAGTATGCGCGTGATGGTGAAGGTGAGCACCAGATAGATCATGGCCACGATGAAGTAGACTTCAAAGTACTTGAAATACGTGCCCGTCGCGGACTTCGCCTGGAAGAACAGCTCCGTCACGGAGATGACGTTCAGCACGGAGGAGTCCTTGATGTTGACCACGAACTCGTTGCCGATGGAGGGCATGATGTTGCGCACGGCCTGCGGCAGCACCACGGAGACCATCGTCTGCCAGTGGGTAAGGCCTATGGAGTGCGCCGCCTCAGTCTGCCCCTTGTCGATGGAGATGATGCCGCCGCGGATGATCTCCGCCATGTAGGCACCTGTGTTGATCGACACGATGAATATGGCAGCCACGAGCTTGTTCATATCCACACCCAGAAACTGCATCGCGCCATAGTAGATCACCATGGACTGCACGATCATGGGCGTGCCGCGGAAGACCTCAATGTAGACGCCCAGCAGCCACTGCAGCACCTTCACCGGCCAACGGTACCACTTTGTGCCGTCCAGCGGTATGGTGCGCACGATGGCCACCAGCAGGCCGATCAGAAAACCGAATACGGTGCCGGCCACGGCGATCAGCATCGTCATGCCCGTGCCGCGCAGGAACAGGGGGCCGTACTGACCCAGCAGGAAGGTTACCCAACCGAAGAATGTTGTTGGCAGTGTGCTTGGCATTTCAAAAACTCCTTAGCTTGATTGTCGGAGACGGCTCTGGCCGTCTCCGACAGATTGTATTGAGATTATTCTGCGGTGGGCTGAGCGGCCTGCGCCTCAGACATGATCTGCGTGCGCTCCTCCTCGGAGATGGTCGCCAGTGCCTCGTTGATGCGGGCGGTCAGATCGCTGCCCTTGGCCACGCCGATGGAGATCAGCTTGTCGGCATCATCGAGCGTGAAGCCCTGTCCCTCTTCAAAGGAGACATAGGTCAGATCGGGGTTGGTGATGATGGTGCCTTCGGCGCCGGGCTTCTCGGAAACGTAGCCGTCGATCGCGCCTGCGTTCAGAGCCACGGTCATGGTGGTGAAGGTGTCCATGGCGGTCTGCTTGTCCACACCGGGAATCTGATCGATCAGATCATAGTGCAGGGTGTTGAGCTGACCGGTGATCTTGGCGCCGGAGAAGTCTGCCAGAGAGGTGGCATTGGCGTAGGCGCCGTCCTTGCGGACCACGATCACCAGATCGACCTCATAGTAGGGATCGGTGAAGTCGATGGTCTGGGCACGCTCGGGCGTGGGGCTCATGCCGGCGATGATGCAGTCGATCTTGCCGGAGACTACGGACATGACCAGGCCGTCCCATTCGGTCTTGACGATCTCAAGATCCATGCCGAGGTAGTCGGCAATTCGGCGGGCGATGCGCACATCGTAACCGTCGGCGTATCCGCCGCCCTCGAGGGGCACGGCATATTCGCTCTCTTCGGGCTGGGTCCAGTTATAGGGGGCGTAGTTGCATTCCATGCCGACGCGAAGCGTTTCGGCGGACGCGCAGGAGAGGACGAGCATCAGGATCAGGGCGATTGCAAACAGCTTTCTCATTTTCTTTTCCTCCTTCGATTTGGCTTCCGTCATGGTTGCGAGGTGCCCGCACGCGTTGCGATCCGAAAAAAAGCGGCCGTAACGCGTGCGCTACGACCGCTGGAATAACAACAGCAAATACACTGTCTTGACCGGCAATAGCGCTCCACAATCCCATGAGAATCGTGACAGTCGCACAGTTATTCACCGTGCGCCCAAATCCGGCCCGATCAGGCGAACCTTCATTTCGGCGATTTCCCCTTTCCCGCAAGATCACAGCCGCCTGACGGCTCCTTCGCGGTACTGATGTCAATCGCGCCTCTAATTGCAAGGTGTGTTTCAACCTTGGGCATATGATAATGCCTGAAGCGAATTTTGTCAAGAGAAAAAAACCGAATTAACAAAAAACAAACCCGCAAGGAAGTGCACAGCAGTATTGCACGATTCCGATTGCGGGTTTATGTCTGTTATCGCAAGTTTATTCACTTCAAAACATCAACATGGGCCACGTGATATCTCTCAAAGAGCGCCACGGCGGCATCCGTGATGCGTTCGCCCGACACAGCGATTGGAATGGCTGGCGGGCAGGCCACCGTCGGTGCGGCGCATATGCGCCCCAAAGCCTTCCGCACGGGCACAGTCTCATGTGAACGAAAAAATGCTTCACGCACGCGAAGTTCGGCTTTTACCCTCGGCAGCGGCAGATCTTCCGCATCTGCCGTCGGCGCATGATTCTCTCCCATAGCGCGTGAGAGCCGTTCCAGATCGCTCTGCGGGTTCTGCGGTGTGATCATAAAGACGATGTGCGCATCGTCCGCATATTCGCACTCGATCATTTTCGTACGCAATTTCTCTGCCTGCTCATTGCCGCACAGCCCCCGGGGCATGCGTATGGTGATGCGCAGAGGATCGCTCGGGAGCACCTGCCAGCCGTTGTCGGCAAGCCTTCCCCGGGTCTCCGCCACGCGGGATACGCAGTCCGCCAGTTCCGCCCGGTAGCCGCCCGCCAGATAGCGGTTGCAGGCATCAAGGGATGCCATGATCAGATAGGACGGACTTGTAGAGCCGAACAGTGCCAGCGCAGACTTCATCCGCTCCGCGCTTTTTTCGGCCATGCGACGGCTCACGTGCAGGTACGCGCCGCCCGTCAGCACCGGCAGCGTCTTGTGCGCCGAATCACAGCAGATGTCTGCGCCCAGATCCAGCGGGTGCTGTGGCGTGGACAGAAAGTGCAGGTAGGCACCGTGCGCATTGTCCACCGCCAGTATCGTGTCGTGGCGATGACAGACCTCGGCCAGGGAACGCACGTCGGCGATGTTGCCCAGATAGTCCGGGCTGGTGACGTAGACGGCCGCTGGCGGCTCGGAAAGGCCGTTCAATGCCATCTCCAGGCTGTCCGCGCTGATCGGACAGGCACAGAGCGACTCAAGCTTCTTCGGCCAGAGCCATTCGATGTCAAAATCCAGCAGCGCTGCCGCATACACAAAGGACTTGTGCACGTTTCGCGCTGCCAGTATCAGGGGCCGCCGTCCCTCGGGGCAGTTCATCAGTGCCAGATACAGCATGGCGCGTATACACTGGCTCGAACCTTCCGTGGAATAACAGCTGCGCCCGCTGCCGAAGAGTGCCGTGGCGTTTTTTTCGCTTTGTGCAATGATGCCCGATGCCTCATAGAGCGCATCCGCGCCGCCGACCTCCGTGATATCCGGCCCTTCGCAGCCCAGGGGGCCTCTGCCCTTGTGACCCGGCATGTGCAATCGTGCGACATCTCTGCCGGCATAGGCGTTCAGGAAGTCGAGTATGGGCGTTTCCATCACATGTCTTCCTCGGCGACCTTCATCATGATGGCGCACTCGATGCGTTTTTTGAACAGTTCACAGCCCGCCTTGTACACGCCGCGGATGCTGCCCGAAGCATGGTAGGCGTTCGCAGCGCAGCCGCCGGAGCAGTACAGCCGTGCCCAGCAGTCGGCGCATTCCTCGCGGGCATAGGCGTTGCAGGCGCGAAATTCCTCCCGCAGGGCCGTATTTGTCACACCGTCCCGGATGTTGCCCAGCTTGTAACGTTCCTCGCCGACGAACTGGTGGCAGGGATACAGGTCGCCCCAGGGGGTAACCGCCATGTATTCCGTGCCCGAGCCGCAGCCGGAGATGCGCTTGTAGACGCAGGGCCCGCCGGTCAGGTCGATCATGTAGTGATAGAAGGTGATGGGCTTGCCTTCCCGCTCGCGGCGCAGCATGTCCTTGGCCAGAATCTCGTACTGGTCCTTGACGATCCCGATATCCTCCGCCGTCAGTGCCGCAGGGTCGTCCGGCGCACAGACCACCGGCTCCATGCTCAGCTCCGTAAAGCCCAGATCCGCCATGTGGAAAAGGTCCTTCGTGAAGTCGGGATTGCGATGCGTGAAGGTACCGCGCATGTAGTAATTTTTGCCGCCGCGGGCCGCAACAAGCTTCTGAAATTTCGGCACGATGCGCTCGTAGCTGCCGTGACCGGCGTAGTCCACGCGCGTGGCATCGTTGATCTCCTTGCGGCCGTCCAGCGAGAGCACGACGTTGCTCATCTCGCGGTTGCAGAAGTCGATCACGTCGTCATCGATCAGCATGCCGTTGGTCGTGAGCGTGAAGCGGAAGTTCTTGCCGCGCTCCTTTTCGACGCTGCGTGCATACGCCACCAGCTGCTTGACCACATCCCAGTTCATCAGCGGCTCACCGCCGAAGAAGTCGACTTCCAGATTGGTGCGGCTGCCGGAATGCTCCATCAGGAAATCCAGCGCACGCTTGCCCACCTCAAAGCTCATCAGCGCACGCTCCCCGTGATACTTGCCCTGACTGGCAAAGCAGTAGGCGCAGTTGAGGTTGCAGGTGTGCGCCACATGCAGACAGAGAGCCTTGACTACATCACCGCTTCTCTCCTTGAACTTGCCTGCCAGCGGCGCAAAGGTATCCGGGCTGTAGAGCTTGCCGGCCTTCACCAGCGCCGCCACGTCATCGATGCACTGCAGCACGTCCTCCCGCGTCACGTCCGCGCGATCGGCGTATTTTTGCAGCATGGCCTGCACGATCTCCGCCGCGCTGTGATCTTCATACATGGCGATGATGTCATAGGCGACCTCATCCACGGCATGGATCGACCCTGAGCACGAATCCAGCACGATATTGTAGCCGTTGAGTTTATACTGATGTACCATGGCGCACTCCCCCGCTCATTTCAAATCGACACAAAAGCGCCGCCCGAATCAGGCGACGCTCTCTTTACCCGATACAACAAAAGACTGTACAGGTACCGTAAATTACTTGTTCTTGTTTTCGCACTTCTGGTTGGCCACGCCGCAGCTGGTCTTGCAAGCGGACTGGCAGGAGGTCTGGCATTCGCCGCAGCCGCCGTTCTTGGCGCTCTCGCACAGATTGCGGGTTTCAAGAGTCTTGATTCTTTCCATTTTGATGCATCTCCATTCTCTGATGATTATCAATGACAGTTTACCACATCGGCAGTTCAAAGTCAATCACGTATGCGTGATTTTTGCTCAAATCAGTGTTCACCCAGGTAGGCCTTGCGGACACGGTCGTCCTCTGCCAGCTCGTGAGCGTTGCCGGACATCTTGATCGTACCGGTTTCAAGCACGTACGCGCGGTCGGCAACGGAGAGTGCCATGCGTGCGTTCTGCTCCACCAGCAGTATGGTCGTGCCGGCCTTGTTGAGTTCCTTGACGATGTCGAAGATCTGCTCGACCAGTATCGGCGCCAGACCCATGCTCGGCTCGTCCAGCATCAGCAGTTTGGGCTTGCTCATCAGTGCGCGGCCCATTGCCAGCATCTGCTGCTCGCCGCCGGAGAGCGTGCCTGCGACCTGCTTGTAGCGTTCCTTCAGCCTGGGGAAGCGCTGATAGACATCGGCCAGGGAGGCATCGATCTCACTTGCGGGGCGGGAATAGCCGCCCATTTCAAGATTCTCCTGCACCGTCATCTGCAAAAACACGCGGCGGCCTTCGGGGCAGAGTGCCATGCCGTGAGAGACGACGCGGTTGGCGGGAACGCCGACGATGTTCTTGCCTTCAAACTCGATCGTGCCCGTCTTGGGCTTGAGCAGGCCGGCCACCGTGTTCAGCGTGGTGGACTTGCCCGCGCCGTTTGCGCCGATCAGCGTCACGACCTCGCCCTCATTGACCTCAAAGGAAACGCCCTTGATGGCGTGAATGCTGCCATAGTAGACGTGAATGTTCTCCACCTTCAACAGACTCATGCCCTTACGCCTCCTTCTGCTTGCCCAGATAGGCTTCGATAACCACGGGGTTCTTCTGGATCTCCTCGGGCGTACCCTTGGCGATCAGGCGACCGTAGTTCAGCACGGCAATGCCCTCGCAGATGCCCATGACCAGCTTCATGTCATGCTCAATGAGCATCACGGCGATCCGGAAGGTATCGCGGATCTTGCGGATATTCTCCATCAGTTCCTCCGTCTCGGAGGGGTTCATGCCCGCGGCAGGCTCGTCCAGCAGCAAAAGCTTGGGGCCGGTGGCCAGTGCGCGCAGGATCTCCAGACGGCGCTGTGCACCGTAGGGCAGGCTGCCGGCCGTGGCATCGGCCATGTCCTGCATGTCGAAGATCTCAAGCAGTTCCATGGCCCGCTTGTGCATCTTCTTTTCCTTTGTCCAGTAGCCGGGCAGGCGCAGTATGCCGCCGATCGTGGAATAGGGCATGGCATTGTGCAGGCCGACCTTGACGTTGTCCTCCACGGAGAGTGTGGAGAACAGGCGGATGTTCTGGAAGGTGCGGGCGATGCCCATGCGGTTGATCTGCACGGTGCTCATGCCCGTCGTTTCCTTGCCCTGGAAAAGGATCGTGCCGGAGGTCGGATGATAGACCTTGGTCAGCAGGTTGAAGATCGTGGTCTTGCCTGCGCCGTTCGGACCGATCAGGCCCGCGATCTCGGTCTTGCCGATGGTAAGGTTGAAGTCATCCACGGCTTTCAGACCGCCGAACTCAATGCCCAGATGGCGGCACTCCAGTACCGGTACGGAGCCCAGATCGCGCTCGGGAATAAACGCCACACTGGGTGCCCATGTCATCTTCGTATTCTCCTGAGACATTATCAGACACTCCCTTCCGCGGACTTGGCCTTTTTGCTCTTTCTCTTCTCGCTCATGGTCGAGCGCCACTGCTTGACGGCCGTGCTGTTTCTGATGAGCATCACGATGATCAGCACGATGGCGTATACCAGCATGCGGTAGTCATTGAAGGCACGCAGCACTTCCGGCAGCACCGTCAGAAGCGTCGCAGCGATGATCGAACCGCGAATGTTGCCGATGCCGCCCAGCACGACGAAGACCAGCACCAGTATCGAGGTATCAAACTTGAACTTGCTGGCCGCAACGGTGGAATAGTTCAGCGCGTAGAGCGCACCCGCCATGCCGGCCAGTGCAGCGGAAATCACGAACGCCATCAGTTTGTAGCGCGTGATGCCGATGCCCACGGATTCTGCGGCAATGCGGTTGTCGCGGATGGCCATGATCGCGCGACCGGAGCGGCTGTCGATCAGGTTGAGCACCACCACGAGGGAGAATATGATCAGCACAAAGCCCATGGTGAAGGTCGCAAGCTTGTCCGAAACGGATGCGCCCTGCGGGCCGTTGATCAGCATCTTGAAGGTCAGCCCCCGGGACGCGTGCTCGGCACTCTGCACCACGGGGGTGTTGAACGCGAATGCGAGGGCGTTGCCGTCCCGGGCCACGTAGAGACAGTTCAGGATATTGCGGATGATCTCGCCGAAGGCCAGCGTAACGATCGCAAGATAGTCACCGCGCAGTCTCAGCACCGGGATGCCTATGATCACGCCGGCGATGGCAGCTGCCAAGCCGCCGATGATCATGGACAGGATCAGTCTGAGTGTATCGCTGGCGACGCCCGAGAGCATGGCCACCGCGACCGCGCCGGTGAAGGCACCCACGGACATGAAGCCCGCATGGCCCAGACTCAGTTCGCCGGAGATACCGACCGTCAGGTTCAGCGATATCGCCATGACGATGTAGACGCAAATCGGCACCAGCTGGCCCTTCACGGAGCGGGTCAGCATGCCGGCATTCATCAGAGAAGCCATCACGATGTACGCAATGATCACCATGGCGTAGGTGATGAGCTTGCTCGTAAAGCCCTTGGACATTTTCTTCATCTTCATCACCTTACACTTTCTCGCTGATCTTCTTGCCCAGCAGACCCGTGGGCTTGACCAGCAGCATGACAATCAGAATCAGGAACACGATGGCGTCACTCAGTTCCGTGGAGATGTACGCCTGTGCGAAGATTTCGATCAGGCCCAGCAGTATGCCGCCCAGCATGGCACCGGGAATGGAGCCGATGCCGCCGAAGACCGCCGCAGTAAAGGCCTTGATACCCGGCATGGAACCGGTGGTCGGCTGAAGCACCTGATAGGAAGAGCAGAGCAGTACGCCTGCAACGGCGGCCAGTGCGGAGCCGATGGCGAAGGTGACGGAAATGGTCTGGTTGACATCAACGCCCATCAGCTGTGCCGCCCCCTGATCTTCGGAAACGGCGCGCATGGCCTTGCCCATCTTGGTCTTGCCCGTGAACCAGGTCAGCAGCAGCATGATGATCACGCAGGAGAGCACCGTGACGATGGCCTCGTCCTTGATCAGCAGTTCGCCGCCGAAGAGGCGCAGCGACGGCAGGTTGATCGCTGAAGTGAAGGATTTGGGATCGGAACCCCAGATCAGCTGAGCGCTGTTTTGCAGCAGATAGCTCATGCCGATGGCGGTGATCAGCACGGCCAGCTTCGGTGCGTTGCGCAGTGGCTTGTAGGCCAGACGTTCAATCGTCATGCCCAGAACCGTGCAGACAAACATGGCCGCCAGAATGGAGAGTATGGGCGACCAGCCCATGTACTGCGTTACGCAGAAGGAAATGTAACCGCCGACCATGATGATATCACCATGGGCAAAGTTGAGCATCTTTGCAATGCCGTACACCATGGTGTATCCCAGCGCGATGATGGCATACACGCTGCCCAGGCTGATACCGTTGACCAGATAGGAGAGAAATTTCATGCAACATCCACTCCGTTAAACATTCTTATGCTTCAGCGTATCACACGCGTGTAAATTTGAAAAGAGGAGAATGCCGCTTTTGGCGACATTCTCCCAATAAATAACAGTTATTTCGCCTTTATTCGGCTTCGGTTTCAGCGGTGGTTTCCTCGACGGCCTCTGCGGAGACATAGGCACCGTCCTTGATGATAACGGCCTTGGGCGTCTTGGACACTTCGCCGTTCTCATTCCAGTCCATCGTACCGGTCAGGCCTTCGACGGTGATCTGCTGCATCTGAGCAACCAGGATTTCGCAGGCATCCTCGGGAGAGGTTTCGGAAGTGATGCCGCCGGCAACAGCCGCCTCATAGAGCGCGTACACTGCATCGTAGCCGTCTGCGGAGAACTGAGTGGGGGTGTCGCCGTACTTGGCTTCATAGGTGGATACAAAAGCCTGAGTGGCCTCGTCTTCTGCATCGGCTGCGAAGGGAGTCAGCAGATACACGCCCTCGGCCAGAGAGGTGTCAAAGCCTTCGAGAGTCAGGATGCCGTCCATGCCGTCAACGCCGAAGAAGGTGGGCGCAAATTCCATGGCAGCGGCCTGGTTCAGGATCATGGAAGCGGGGGTGTAGTAGATGGGCAGGAAGACCAGTTCAGCGCCGTTGTCCTTGGCATCGGTCAGCTGCACGGAGAAGTCGGTGGTGTCGTCGGTGAAGGTGGTAGCGGAGACGATCTCCAGACCGAGAGCCTCAGCCTCGGTGGCGAAGTTCTGATAGATGCCGGTGGAGTATGCGTCGGCGTTGTTGTAGATCACGGCGACCTTGGTGGCCAGCTTGTTTTCGGCGATGTACTCGGCGGAAGCAGTGCCCTGAGCAGGATCGGAGAAGCAGACCTGATACATGTTGTCCTTGTCTGCGGTGACTTCCGGAGAAGATGCGGACGGGGTCATCATGAACATGCGGTCATTGTAGGCCTCGGTTGCAACGGCCTTGCAGGGAGAAGTGGTGACGCAGCCGACGATCATCTGTGCGCCCCAGTCCCAGAGGTTGTTGTAGGCATTGACGGACTTCTCGGCGTCATGCTCATCGTCCTGAGCATTCAGTTCGATCTGCAGGCCACCCTGCGCATTGATTTCTTCAACGGCGATTTCAACGCCCTGCATGCAGGAGATGCCATATACAGCAGCCGCGCCGGTCAGCGGGCCGATAAAGCCGATCTTAATGGTGTCCTGTTCCTCAGCGAAACAAGCGGAACCCATGACCACGAGCATTGCCACGGTCAGTGCGAGAGCAACGATTTTCTTCATAACAGTACCCTCCCTAATTGATGTACAACAACTTTTTGTTGTTGCACTAGATTTTACGGCGAAGCGCCCGATATGTCAAGTGATTCCGGTGTTATTTAGTTTAATTGTTGGTTAAAACCCAAATTTCAAGCAGCATTTCCGAAATAGTTTCGGAAAACCAAACCGAATGTTGTACATAAAATCCAGCCTCAATGTGCGTATAAACCGAATTTTTCCGCCTTTTTCGGATTATAACCGCTTTGATTTCGCTTTTTCGGGTTCCGAAAGCTGAAAAACGGCGACCCACGCACGCGTGAGTCGCCGAAATTTATTTGGATCAGTCAGCGATAGAATATCAGAGAATACCAGGTGACCAGGTTGCAGCCGCTTATGAATTCGATGCCGAGCTTGCCGGCCAGATCCGTAGCCAGTATGCCATGGCTCTCCACGCAGGGAAACATGCACTCGGGGTGGCGGCAGGGCGCGTCGGGCCAGGCGCACTTTTCACATATGGCACAGGCCTCGGTGGAGAGCACCATCGTCTCCCCGCACTGCGCCGCGACCATATCGCGCACCCGTCGGGTGATCCTCTCATGCTCGGGGCGCGTAGCCAGCGTCTCGTTCAGATCGGCGATATCATTGACCTCCGTGATTGTGGAGATCAGCAGTGCCTCATCAAAGCGAAGGCAACGCGTGCGGCACTCCTCAACGCTGCCCACAGCCGGCGGACATGCCCAGGTGCTGTTGTACATCGGGCATTCGTGTTCGCAGATCCAGCGCACGCGCTCGGTAAAGCACAGATCCTTTGTGTTGACGAAGGCATACTGATACAGCGGCAGTTCAGCCAGCTGTTTCTCCAACAGGTCCTTGTTCATCTGATTTCCCTGATTTCCTTACTTCATCGTGATTATCTCGTACTCGCGGCTGCCCAGACCGATCTTCTCGGCGTGCTCCAGACAGCTGCGCCACTCGATGTCGGGCTTGGTGTTCTTGAACACATCTCCCATATCCACAAAGCCCTTGCGGCGCATGTTGTCGCCCAGCTGGCTGTTGGGCAGCGGCGTGGCCTTCATGCAGGCATCCGCGCAGGCCTGATCCAGCGCGACCGGATCAAAGGATGCGAACATGCCGATGTTGGGCAGTATGGGAGCGTCATTTTCCGGATGGCAGTCACAGTTCGGCGAAATGTCGCACACCAGCGAGGCATGGAAGCTCGGTCTGCCGTCGAGCACCGCCTTGGCATACTCCGCCATGCGGCGGTTGAGATCATCTGCGGCATTGTTCTGCACAAAGTCAATGGCATCAAAGCCGCACGCGCCCAGGCAGCGCCCGCAGCCGACGCAGTTGTCATAGTTGACATGCATCTTGTGCTTCGCTTCGTCGTATTCCAGTCCGCCGTTGGCGCACTCCCTCCGGCAGCGTCCGCAGCCGCGGCACAGCGCCTCCGCAATGGACGGCTTGCCGCTGGAATGCTGATCCTTCTTGCCCATGCGCGAGCCGCAGCCCATGCCGATGTTCTTCATCGCGCCGCCGAAGCCCGTGATCTCGTGTCCCTTGAAGTGCGTCAGGCTGATGACGATGTCCGCATCCATCACGGCGCGGCCAATATAGGCCTCTTTGATGTACTCGCCGCCCTGCACGGGTACGGCCACGTCATCCGTGCCGCGCAGACCGTCACCGATGAGTATCGGGCAGCCCACCGTCAGCGGGGTAAAACCATTCTCCCATGCGCACTGCAGATGCTCCAGCGCGTTCTTGCGGCTGCCGGGATACATCGTATTGCAGTCGGTCAGATACGGCTGTCCACCCATTTCCTTGACCAGATCGACCACGGCTCTGGCATAGTTCGGGCGCAGGAAGCTCAGGTTGCCCGCCTCGCCGAAGTGCATCTTGATGGCCACAAACTTGCCGTCCATGTCAATGGAACCTATGCCGGCCTTCTCCATCAGACTGCGAAGTTTGTGCGCCAACCCCGGCTGGCCGGGCTTCACGCGGAAATCCGTAAAATAAACCTTGGATTTTTCCATGCTGATTCTACCTCCGTATGTAAACGTATATCATGCTATATTATTATACAATATGACCTGCGCTTATGCAAGCATAATTATTGCAAATCGTATACGCCGTCGAACACGGTCCTGATCTCGCTCTCGTAGCACTTTTGAAGGGCTTTCGCCATATACGCGGCATCCCGCGTGCCTGCCGTCTCGTAGGCGGAATGCATTGCCAGTTGAGCAAGGCCTATGTCCACCGTCGGAATCGACACGTGCGCGCCGGAGATATTGCCCAACGTGGAACCGCCCACCATGTCCGAGCGGTTGGCGAAGTACTGCACCGGCACGTCCGCGCGGCGGCAGATGTCGGCAAAGAGTGCGCAGCTGATGCCGTCCGTGGTGTATTTCTGGTTGGCACTGAATTTGATGACTACGCCCTCATTCATGAAAACGCGGTTCGTCTGATCGTACTTCTCCGGGTGCTGCGGGTGCATTGCGTGCGCATTGTCTGCTGAGACCATGAAACTCGAAGCCAGTGCCGCACGGAAGTCCTCCCCGTCCGCGCAAAGCGCAGAGGCTATGCGGCGCAGCGCATCGTAAAAGAGCGTTGAATCTGCGCCCTGACGCGTACCGCTGCCCACCTCTTCGTTGTCAAAACAGCAGAAACAGTTGATGTGGTCGCCGATCTCTGCCTCGGTAAAAGCGCACAATGAGGTGTATGCGCACTCCAGATCATCCAGACGCGCCGCGGAAATGTACTCCCCTTCCCTGCCCCAGATGCTCGGTGCCATGCGGTTGTAGAGATAGAGATCGCTGCCGATGATCGACTCCGCATCCGTGTCCGCACTTTCGGCAATCATCTGCATGAAACTGTCTTTGGCCGTGATGTCGCCCAGCAGCGGCTGCATATCCACCTGTGCATTCAGACGGTTGCTGTCGTTCACTTCGCGGTTCATGTGGATGGCGAGGTTGGGAATGATCAGCGTATCTCGGTCAAGGTTTACGAGCCGCGTTTCAAGGCCGTGTTCATTTCTGATGAGCACGCGGCCGGCCACGGAGAGCGGACGATCCATCCAGGTGCTCATGATCATGCCGCCGTAACGTTCCGCGTTGAGCAGCGTATACTTGCCCTGAACCTCGATCTCGGCATTCTGCTTGATGCGAAATACCGGCGAATCGCTGTGGCTGGCCACGGCGCAGATCGGTGCAAAACCCGCTTTCGGGATTTCAAAAGCGATGAGGCTCGAACAATTGCGCGTGAAGCAGTATTTGCCGCCGGGTGCAAGCGTCCACTTTTGCCCCTCCTGCAGGCGTGTAAAACCGGCCTCTTCCAGAATCCGCGTCATCTCCTGCACGGCATGAAAACTGCTGACAGCCTTGCGCAAAAAACCGCACAGGCCGTCGATGGTGTATTGCATACTCTCTCCCCCTTGTTTGTGTTCACTGATTTTATTATAGCCGAACGGCTTCGTCCTTTTCCATATTTCATTGTTAAAAATTTGCTTTGCAATGATCCGTGGGGCATTGATTCGTTCGCCATTCTATACTTGCATTGCAGCATGTCTTTTATTGAAATCGATTGCTTTTTATGTGAAATCGTGTATAATATAAATAAATTCGGGCTGTGTAAAGGAATTTCATGCTCACAAAGCATTACGCGCAGAAAAGCCCGGTAACAGGTTTTAAAATCAAATAACAGAAACGGAGGCTACCCCATATGAAAAAATCTCAGGAATACGAACTTCGCCAGAAGTGCAACAATCTGGATGCATATTGCGGCATCAAGGATTATCTCTACAACGACGGCCCGTCCCGCGGTCTGCGTGCACTTGACCTGAAGAATGGCAAAAACCTGCAGCTGACCCTGCTGGCCGATCGTGCTTTGGACATCTCCGAGCTGACCTACAAGGGCATCAACATCGGCCTGCGCAACAAGGTCAGCATGCGCTCCCCCGCCCTGTACCGGGAAGACGGCGGTTCGGGTTTCCTCAAGCAGTTCTACGGCGGCATGATGGCCACCTGCGGCATCACCTATGCCGGTGCTGCAGGTGTTGACGGTGACAAATCTCTGGGGCTGCACGGTCCGCTGAACAACACACCTGCTGAACAGGTCTGTGCACGCGTGGACTATGAGGGAGACGAGCGCGTGATCCGCGTTTCCGGCCAGGTGCACGAAGCCGAGGTCTTTGCCACGGACATGCTCATGAAGCGCGACTTCAAGCTTGAGTCCGAACGCGATATCATCCATGTGCATGATACTGTTATCAATCAGAGCTACGAAAAACAGCCCGTGATGCTGATCTATCACATCAACTTCGGCTATCCCATGCTGGACGCAGGGGCCAAGGCTTACTTCAGCGCGGGCAAGGTCGAGGCACGCACGGAGTTTGCCGAAGAGGGCATGCACAACTATTTTGAAATGGAAGCACCCGACTGCGGCCGCGACGAGCAGTGCTACTTCCACACCGAACAGCCCGAAAGCGGCGAAGCTTTTGCCATGCTGCACAACGAGAATCTGGGTCTGGCTGCCATTGTCCGCTTTGATCAGAAGGTGCTGCCGCTGATGTGCGAGTGGAAGTGCATGCGTGCGGGAGAATACGCGCTGGGCCTCGAGCCGACCACGAGCGGTGTCATGAACCGTGCCGATGCCCGCAGGGACGGCCTACTCACCTACCTTGAGCCGGGTGAAAGCCGCGAATACAACGTCTCCATCGAGCTGACGGAGGACAAGGCCACGATCGAGCACTACAAATCCATCGCACACAAGGCCTGAAGGGATTGAATGAGCTATGACCGAGCCGCTGATACTGACGTACAATCTGGATAAGCCGCAGCTGCTCAAGCTGATTTTCGTCTGCTCGCAACTGAAAATCCGCTGTCTGAGCGTTCACCGTTCGGATTATGCACAACCCCTTGCCGCTCTGGCGGGGCTGCGCGCCCGAGTTGACAGCGTATACAGCGGCGAGGGCTTCATTGAAGAGATGCTGGTGATGGTCAATTTCAACAATCGGCTTCTGCAGGCCTTTCTGAACGCGCTCAAGCGCGGCAAAGTGCCCACGATAGCACTCAAAGCCGTGCTCACGCCCACAAATGAAGCATGGGACAGCGTGCGTCTGCACGATGAGTTGCTCAGGGAACACAATGCCATGCACGGCATACCCACCGAGGGGAAGCAAATATGAGGGTATCTACGCTCTGTTATTTGGAAAGCGGGGAGCAATATCTTATGCTGCACCGCACAAAGAAGAATAATGACCTGAACCATGACAAATGGATCGGCGTCGGCGGCGGTCTTGAAATCGGCGAAACGATCGATCAGTGCCTGCTGCGCGAGGTGCGCGAGGAAACGGGTCTGACGCTGACGTATTACCGAAAGCGCGGCATCGTCGATTTCATATCCGACATAGCCGAAGATGAGCAGATGCACCTTTACACTGCCGATGCATGGACAGGTGATTTGATCGTTTGCAACGAGGGTGATCTTGTGTGGATCGATAAGCGTGAGGTACCGCAGCTCGAGCTTTGGGAGGGCGATCGCATCTTTCTGAGGCTGCTCAGAGAAAATGTGTCCGAATTTCACCTGCGATTGGAATACAACGGTGATAAGCTGATACGAGCCGTGCTGAACGGAAGGGAGATGAGTCAGCATGAGATGCAGTTGCCATGAATGCGGCGTCTATATGGCGCAGTCCGAAGGTCTGGAACTGGGTTGCGTCTGCCCCGCCTGCGGCTACCGCTGCAAGGCATGTCTCGGCACGAACAGCGTTGTCAGCCGGGAAAACCTGAAAAGCCTGAAGTTTGATTCCATGCTTATGGATGAAATATTCAACGATTCCGAAGAAACCACGAACACACCCGAGCGCGAAAAGGACGAATTTCTGGACTAGCGGTCGGAAACTACGGAATCTCAGGCATAAAAAAACGGCCCGAAGGCCGTTTTTTTATTTGTCAGATTTCCACACCGTCGATGGTCACGGCCACGCGGTAGTAGTTGCAGGCGT
>CAVINP010000019.1:18505-25161 GCA_963643985.1 bacterium | reverse complement strand
GCCAGCTGCACCGACATATACAGCTCTTCATAGCTGCCCGTCAGGTTGCCGTCCTTGTCGTAGTAGCGGTAGATCTTCAGCTCGACGCGATCGCCCGCCGCGCACTTGTCCAGCTCCTTGAGCAGCATCGAATAGTTCTTCACGCGCACGCCGTTGATCTCGGTGATGACATCGCCCACCTGCAGACCAGCGACATCCGAGGGCCCCTTTTCCTCCACGGTGTAGACCTGCGCACCGGCCGGGGGATACTTCTTCATGGCCTCGTCCGGACCGTCGATGTCCGCCACCGTAATGCCCAGGCGCGGGCGCACTACGCTGCCGTCGTCGATGAGCTGGTCGATGTAGTCTTTTATGGTATTGATCGGAATGCAAAAGCCGATGCCCTCGTACACGACGCTGGAGGTATACATGAGCTTCAGTGTCGGAATGCCCACCAGCTCGCCCTTGGCATTGAGCAGTGCGCCGCCGGAGTTGCCGGTATTGATGGCGGCATCGATCTGAATTACGGGTGTGCTGCGGGTGAAATTGTTGTCGGCGGAGATGTCCTCGCGCGCCAGCCCGGAGACGATGCCCGCAGTGACCGTGCCGGGCAGCACATCCTCGCCTGCGCCGGGATTGCCGATGCAGATGGCCAGCTCGCCGATGCGCAGTTCGTCCGAATCGCCCAGCGGAATGGGGGAGACACCCTCGGGTGCAGCTTCGTTGAAGCGAAGCACGGCGATGTCCGTGCCGTCATCCACGCCCATAAGATCCACTTCCATCTCTTCACCGCTGAGCCACTGGATCTTGAACACCTCGCCGGCATCGATGATGTGGTTGTTGGTCAGTATGTAGCCGCCGTTGTCGATGGCGCGGATATAGCAGCCCGAGCCTGCGGAGATCAGATCGGTGGAGGCAATGCGGGTGGTCGCGTCCCAGTTTTCCTCGTAGCAGAGCACCTGAACAACGGCCGGGCGCACCTGTTCGGCGATTTCGGGGATCGGGTTTTCGGAGGAATAGACGACTTCGTAGCCGGGCGTTTCGCTTTCTTCGGCCACGGCCATGCTCAGGACAAGCAGCAGGCAGAGCAGCAGCGCAGAGATTCGTTTCATCATCATTTTATTCAACCTTTCGCATTTTGATTGTCCGGTTCTGTGGTTCTTTCCGTGGCGGCCGGAGCCGCCGCATTCAGCCGCGCGGGAGGCTCGGCTTGCGGTTTGTGTTTGTCCGTGGCGGGAAGTGCAAATTCAAAGACCGTGTGACCGGGACTTGACTCAAAGCGTATGTCGCTGCCGTGCTGCTGAATGATGTTTTTGCAGATCGACAGGCCGAGTCCCGTACCCATGCCTGCGGTGTGTGCCTTGTCCGCCTTGTAGAAGCGGTCGAAGATGTGCATCTGATCCTCGGGGTTGATGCCGGGACCGTTGTCGATCACCCGAAAGACAACGCTTTTGTCGACCCTCTGCGTCTGCATGGTCAGTACGCTTCCGTCACCGATCATAAATTTCACCGCATTGTCCACAAAATTGCGTACGACCTGATTGATACGGTTTGTATCGCCCAAAACGTAGCAGGGATCGTCGGCAAATTCCACCTCGACGTCGATGCCTTTTTCGTTGATGCGCCCCTCAAAGCCGATGAGTATGCGGCGCATGAGCTCGTTGGCATCAAACGGTGCGATGGTCATCGGGAACTTGCCCGATTCCAGCCGGCTCAGATCCAGCAGATCGCGCACCAGATCGCTCAGACGGTTCGTCTCATCGAGCACCACGCGCAGGTATTTTTCCTGATCCCCGGGCGCAATGGTGCCGTCCAGCATTGCGGAGATGTAGCCCTTGATGCTCGTCATGGGCGATCTCAGTTCGTGGGAGACGTTGGCCACAAAGCTTCGCCGCGATTGCTCCAAATTGCCCAGTTCCGCCGCCATTCGGTTGATAGCATTGCCGAGCTGTTCCAGCTCACCACCGCAGTGCAGGTTCACGCGCCGCGTCAGGTCGCCCCGCGAGAAGGCTGTGACAGCCGATTCAATCTCGCGCAGTGGCGTGGTCTGGCTGCGAGCCGCCCAGAAACACAGCACGATGCCCAGCAGCAGCGCCACCAGCACGGGAATCATCGCCTGGGAGAGCACGGTGCGCAGTGACACGTGCAGGCGATCCACCGGTATGTGCAGCAGCACCGCACCGACGACGTGATTGTCGCTGTACGTCCACGGCACGCCGATGGTGACGATGTGATCGCCCAACTCCTCAAACAGTCCCGTGGCGCGGATTTCCTGACCGGACTGTATCAGCCCCAACTGCAGCAGCACGGCCTCGGAGTAGATGCCCTGGGAGGTGTTCCACGAGCGGTCGATGTACTGGACGCTGCCCGATTCGAAGCTCACGATCCAGATATCAGCGTTGTAGCGGTCGTAAATGTCCGCAATCTTCTTGTTCACCAGATACTGTATCGTGACGTTGCCGCGCACAAGGCTGAGGTTGTTGAGCTGCTGCATGTACTCAGCCACCTGACGCGCCTGCATGCGCACCTCGGTCTCGTAGTTGTCCTGCAGGCGGTTGCGCTGCGCGGAGGTCAGAAGTGCCGTAAAGAGTATGATCGTGACCAGCAGCACCGACATCATGGCGCAGAACAGTCGCCAAAACAGCCTGCTCTTCATGACTGTGCCTTCACCTCAAACTTGTAACCCACTCCCCAGACGGTCTTGATCTGCCAGCCGAGCTTTTCGCCTTCGGTCAGTTTCTCACGCAGACGCTTGACGTGTACGTCCACCGTGCGGGAATCACCGAAATAGTCGTATCCCCAGACCTGTTCGAGCAGCTGTTCGCGCGTGAAGACCATGCCGGGATGACTGGCCAGAAAGTAGAGCAATTCCAGCTCCTTGGGCGGCATTTCCAGCGGCTTGTCCATGTAGGTGACGCTGTACTGCGATATATTGATGCGCAGCCCGGGGAAGGACAATTCCTTGTTGGGTGTCTCCGCAGCTTGAAAGCGCCTGGCCACGGCCTTGATGCGTGCCACCAGCTCCTTCATTTCAAAGGGCTTGACCACGTAGTCGTCTGCGCCGAGCTCCAGACCCAGTACTTTGTCAAAGGTCTCGTCCTTGGCAGTGAGCATGATGATGGGCACGTTTGAGGTCTTGCGGATCTCGCGGCAGACCTGCCAGCCGTCCATGCCCGGCAGCATGACATCCAGCAGTATCAGGTTCGGCGCTGAGGCGCGGAACTTTTCCAGAGCCTCATCGCCGCGGGCTGCCATGCTGACTTCGAAGCCCTCTTTTTGCAAATAGAGATTGACCAGCTCGCGGATGTTGGGATCGTCATCCACCAGCAGTATCTTCAGACCCGACATGATATCAAGCCTCCCTTCGGTATAACGCTGTCTATTTCATGGTCACGATGGTCACGCCGTCCTCGCCCTCACCGTAGCGGCCCAGACGAAATTCCTTCACGGCACTGTTTTTCTTCAGGTATTTGTGGATGCCTGCACGCAGCACGCCCGTGCCCTTGCCGTGGATGATGCTCACCTCGTGCAGATGGTTGAGCAGCGCACCGTCCAGAAAGAGATCGACGGCAGCCAGCGCTTCCTCCAGCGTATAGCCGCGCACGTCGCACTCGGTCTCCACCACCCGCGGTGTGCCGACCGGTATGCGGCTTCCGACGGACTTCGGCCGCTTGGGCTTGTCCGGCAGGGCGGTAAGCATGTCGCAGAGCTTGACCTTGAGCTTGAGTGCGCCGGCCTGTACCTGGCACTCGCCCCGCGAGTCGGGCAGCGTGAGTATCTGCGCTTTGGTGCCGAGTTTGATCAGCTCCACCGTGTCGCCTACGTGTACCTCTTTGGGTGTTTCACCCGTGGCGGCCGGAGGTGCGATTTTCTCGGAATTGTCGTCGATGGCATTTTGCAGACCCGCTCTGAGTGCATGCAATTCGTGCTCCTTGAGCTGACCGGCGCCCTTTTTCTTCAGCTCCGATATCAGCTGCTCGGACTCGCGCTGTGCTTTCTGCAGTATGCGCTTGGCCTCGGCCCGCGCCTTTTTCAGTTCGCTCTCGCGTTTGTCGTCCATTTCGCGGCGCAATTTCTCAGCCTCGTCGCGCAGCTTCTGCGTCTCGATGTGCGCCTCCTCAGCCAGGCGGCGCTCACGTTCGGCAATCTGGCGGTGGTATTCGGCATTGGCGATGACATCCTCGAAGCGCACCTGATCGTGCGTCAGTTTCTCGTGGGCCGCGTCGATCAGATCCTCGGGCAGACCCAGCTTGCGTGAAATTTCAAACGCGTTGGACTTGCCGGGCACGCCGATGGAGAGGCGGTAGGTGGGCCGCAGCGTCTGAACGTCAAACTCTACGGACGCATTTTCCACGCCCTTTGTGGAGAGGGCAAACGCCTTCAGCTCGCTGTAGTGCGTGGTTGCCATCGTGCGGATGTGCCGCGAGAGCAGGCTTTCCAGTATCGACATGGCCAGTGCGGCGCCCTCGGTCGGGTCGGTGCCCGCGCCCAGTTCGTCAAAGAGCACCAGGGAATTGTCCGTGGCCTCGCGCAGTATGGTCACAATGTTGGTCATGTGCGAGGAGAAGGTGGAGAGCGACTGTTCAATGCTCTGCTCATCGCCGATGTCCGCATACACCTCGTCGAATATCGGCAGCTCCGAGCCGTAGGCAGCGGGAATCTGCATGCCGGCCTGCGCCATCAGGCAAAGCAGACCGACCGTCTTGAGCGTCACCGTCTTGCCGCCCGTGTTGGGACCGGTGATGACCAGCGTGGTGAATTCATCGCCCAGCCACAGGCTGCCGGGGACGACCTTGTCCGGGTCGATCAGCGGATGTCTGGCGCGGATCAGGTTGATGCGCCCCTCCTCATTCAGCTTCGGCGGCACGGCACGCATCTCACGTCCCAGCGCGGCACGTGCAAAGATCACGTCCGCCTCTGCCAGCGTCTCAAGGCTCTCGGCAATCAGCGCCGCATCGGGCATGATTTCAGCAGAGAAGGCCGCCAGTATGCGCTCGATCTCCGCTTTTTCCTTCAGCGACCACTGCTTGAGTTCGTTGCCGGCTTCGACCACGGCCATGGGCTCTATGAAGAGCGTCGACCCGGTACCGGACTGGTCGTGCACGATGCCGGGCACGTTGGCACGGCATTCGGCCTTGACGGGCACCACGTAGCGTCCGTTGCGCATCGTGATGATCGCATCCATCAGGTATTTCTGGGCAGCGGAACCGTGAATGAGGCTGTTGAGTTTCTCGCGTATGCGATCGTTAAGCCCCCTGATGTGGCGACGGATGGAGGCCAGTTCTGTGCTGGCATGATCGCTGATTTCGTCCTCGGAGAGTATGGCATCGAAGATGTCCTCCTCAAGGTGACGGTTGGCGTACAGTGTCGAGCCGAGCGCCGTCAACAGAGGCGTGTCCTCATGGTCAACGCTGAGCGCATTGCGTGCCAGGCGAGATGCCTTGATGGCGTCGGCCACCTGCAGCAGTGCCTTGGCGGAGAGCGTCGCGCCGATCTGCGCCATCTTGAGGAAATCACGCACGTCCGTAAAGCTCACAATCGGGTTCGAGCCGTTGTGCGCCAGCACCGCGCCCGCTTCCTCGGTCTCGGCCTGACGGCGGCGCACCAGCGCGGCATCGCCCGACGGCTCCAGCCTGCGGGCATGCTCGCGGCCAAGCTCGCTCACGGCCAGTGCCGCCATTTTTTCGCGTATCTTGGGAAATTCCAGCACGCGCAGATTGCGTTCGTTCATATAGCTATTCGACTCCTCGGAAATAATGTCCGGTGGTTGTGTTCATTGCTTCGATCACGGAGAAGGCGGCATCATGCCGCGGATCGCCGCCCGCAAGTGCAAGACGGTGCAGGTGCACGATGTCTTCCACAGGATCATTGCCGTCAAAGAGCAGCCGCCAGGCCTCGGCCTTGGGCAGGGCAGAGGTACGGCGCAGCAGCATCAGTACGGCGCTGTTGAGCAGGCGGATCACGCAGCCGCCCTCGGCCGCCGTGCGCCGCAAGGGAAAGCCTGCGCCCGTGCGATCGGTCAGCATCATGGCGTTCAGCCGCGCCTCCGGCGCACAGGCATCGCAGCGGCGACAGTCGGCATGTTTGCCCGGCAGCCTGTTCACGGCACGCAGCGGACAGTGGCGTAGCAGCATCAGCGGCAGCCTGCCGTAGACGATCAGTTCGTGCCTGCCGCCCAAGGCCCTGATCTGGCTGTGATTCAGTTCCACAGAGGGCGTGCAGCAATCAATGCCCCAATCAAGCAGTTGCGCAACGGAGAGATCATTGGCGATGTTCATGTGCATATCGGCAATCATTTCGCCCGGCCAATGCAGATCGAGCTGACCGATGTTTGAGATGTAGCAGTGTGCAATGCGCTCATCGTTTTCATTGGCCCAGACATTGAGCGCATTCAGGTCAGCTTCGCAGGCCACGGGCGACAGCACCAGATCAAAGCGCTCGGGCAGATCGCGGGCTGCAGCGTTGAGCGCGGGCAAGCGGATGTCCTCGGGCGCGAAAGCCGCGCGATCCGCACCCGCCTGCAGTGCGCGTCTGAGCAGTGCGGTATCACCGCTCTGCACGACAAGCATTGTCTTATCAGGCGATATTCTATCGATCTTGGGTAGCGTCAGCGGGTGGTACATATGCCCGTTGCCGCCGCGCTTTACAATCAATTTCTCCACGGCCTGTCGCCTGAG
>CAVINP010000019.1:0-18194 GCA_963643985.1 bacterium | reverse complement strand
TGTCACCGCTGCGGGCCTTGTGCATATCTCCCGCATTGATCATTATGTCGTCCGAACCTTTGCGGCGTAGACAGAGCACATCCTTGGCATTTAAGGGCACATCCGTTTCGATTTTGCCGTCGCGTACGCAATGGCCGATCTCAACGCCCAGATGGTTGGGACGCTCGGCAAACATGAGCTTTTCGTCCTCAACGCCGGGGCCGTAGCCGTCCGTGAAACCGCCGCGATTGAACATCTGCTTAAGCTCCGTCACGGCACGCGCCGTGTCGAAGGCCCGGCTGTCCCCGAGCGCGTCCAGCGCGCCCCGGTAGATCCGGGCAACGTTTGCGACGTATTCCGGTCGCTTGAGCCGCCCCTCAATCTTTAAGCTGTTCACGCCGGCCTGCACATATTCTTGAAGCAGCGGCAGACCGCAGAGGTCGCGTGTGGAGAGCAGGTAGCCTTCCTGCGTCCCCAAACGGTATTTCATGCGGCAGGGCTGGGCACAGAGGCCGCGGTTGCCGCTTCTGCCACCGATCAGCGATGACATCAGGCACTGTCCGGAGCAGGATACGCAGAGCGCACCGTGCACGAATACCTCCAGCTGTGCGCCGAGATCCGCGCAGCGCGACATCTCTTCAAATGTCATTTCGCGTGCCAGGACAATGCGTTTAAAGCCATGCTTCAGCAGAAACTCCACGCCCTGACGGTTGTGTACCGCCATCTGCGTGCTGGCGTGCAGCGGCAGAGCAGGGGCCATTTGGTGCACGGCAGCTGCCACGCCGATATCCTGCACAATCACCCCGTCCGCACCGGCGCGGCAGATCTCGGTGATGGTGGCCTCGAGGCGCGCCAACTCGTCCTGTCGCACCATCGTGTTCAGCGTGACGTAAACACGCACGTTGCGGGCATGACAATACAGTACGGCAGCATCCAGTTCACCGCCGAAATTGTCGGCATTGCGGCGGGCATTGAAATCGCCCGCGCCCAGATAGACTGCGTCCGCACCGCATTGCACGGCAGCAACCATTGCGGACGCGCTGCCCGCGGGGCAGAGCAGTTCCGGCAACGTCATGCCTTTTTCACCCGGGCACGCAGTTCTTCGATTTCCTGTTTCAGACGGCGGATCTCCTCGCGGGACTTCATCATGTCGTCCGCAGCATTTACGGCCGTCAGAACCGCCAGTTGCCCGCCGGGCAGGCGAGTGGCCTGATACAGTTCACGCATGCGGCGGTCCACCCATGCGGCAACACCCCGGATGTATTCCTCGGAATCGTAGCTTGAGATGGCATATTCGCGGTCTGCGATACGAACGGTGGTCTTGATCTTTTCCATAACGGCTCAATCTCCCCCGATGCACTCTAATTTCCTATTCTGTATCATACCATAAATTGCGCTGTCGGACAACAGTTTGCAGCAAAATAAATAAGCGAACCCGCCCTTTCAAAATGAAAAAGCGGATCCGCCTATAGATATGAAGCTTGGATTTCCTTACAGAGCGCGCTCGACTTTATTGCTGCGCAGGCAGCGCGTGCAAACAGACATGCTCTTGGGAACACCGTTCACGAGAACTTTGACCTTCTGCGTGTTCGGAGCCCAGGTGCGGCGCGTCTTGCGGTTGGAATGGCTCACGTTGTTGCCGTAAACTACGCCCTTGCCGCATACTTCACAAAACTTTCTCATACTCTATCACACCTCCTTCAAGGGTATGTCACATCAAAACAGTAGAATTATAGCACCTATTCGGGCAAAACGCAAGTGGTGGATATGTAAAAGTTCTGCTATCAAGGTCATTTTTCGGGATTGGGCTACTGCTAAAGTGAAAATTCCGCGCAACAGCCCTTGTTTTTTGGCGAGACGCTTGCATATTTGACCAAAACAAGTTATACTGATAATGCATGGGTTTATCCCATAAAATATACGATCAACACCTGAACGGAGGTTTTGAAATGGATTGCAAGTTTAAAACCGATCTCGGTCTCGTGACGGTCAACGACGATGTCCTGGTGCGCGTGGCCGGATATGCCGCGCTGGACTGCTACGGCATAGTGGGCATGGCCTCGAAGCGCTCTACGGACGGCATCGTTCAGCTGATGGGCAAGGAAAACCTCGGCCGCGGCGTGAAGGTGCGTGCTTCGGGTGACAAGGTGGACATTGATCTGTTCATCATCGTTGAATACGGCATTTCGATCAGCGCTGTTGCAGCGTCGATCATTGAGACCGTAAAGTACAAGGTAGAACATCTCACGGGAATTCCGGTGGGCCGCGTGAACGTGTGCGTTGAGGATATTCGCGTCTGATTCCTGGAGGTTTAAATGGCTATAACGAAGATAGACGGTTCGATGCTCAAGGAGATGTTCTCCTCGGGCGCAGCTTTGCTGATTCAGAACAGGGAGAGCGTCGATGCACTGAACGTGTTTCCCGTGCCGGATGGCGACACGGGTTCCAACATGTCCCAGACGATATCGGCAGCCATCAAGGAAATGAACATGAAGCGCTACACTTCCGTTGCAGACGTAACGGATGCGGTGGCGCGAGGTGCGCTCAAGGGCGCACGCGGCAATTCCGGCGTCATTCTCAGCCAGATACTGCGCGGCATCGCGCACACGCTGGCCGGCCATGACGACATTGACTGCGCACTGTGGGTGCAGGCGCTGCGCGGCGCTGCCAAGACGGCGTACAAGGCCGTGATGAAGCCCAAGGAGGGCACCATACTGACGGTGATCCGCGTGATCGCCGAGCAGACGGAAGCCTCCGCGTCCAAGTTCGACAACATGGTTGATCTGTGGCGCTACACGCTGTCCGCGGGCGACGAAATCCTCAAGAAGACCCCGGATATGCTGCCTGTGCTCAAGCAGGCCGGCGTGGTTGACAGCGGCGGCAAGGGCCTGATGGTCATACTGCGCGGCATGTACGCTGCCCTGACGGGCGAGTCTGTCGAGGTCAGTGACGAAACGCAAGCGCAGGAGCAGGGCATGCCAGGCGAATTCGTGGACGATCACGGCGATCTGTCCGTGGACGAGATCAGGTTCGGCTATTGCACGGAGTTCATTGTGTCGCATCCGCGGGCGGACATGAAGGAGAGCGAGGTCGTTCGCCTCAGGAAGCGCCTGGAACGCATCGGCGATTGCGTGCTCGTCATCTCCGACCTCTCCGTGGTGAAGGTGCACGTGCACACCAATGACCCCGGCAAGGCCATGCAGTACGCGCTGGAGCTGGGCGAACTGGACGCCATCAAGGTCGACAATATGTTTGAAGAGGCACGCGAGCGCGAGATTAAGCGTGCCCAGGCTGCCGAGGCCCAGATGAAGGAATACGGCATCGTTGCCGTGGCACTGGGTTCGGGTCTGGCGGACATCTTCCGCGAGCTCATGGTGGATCAGATCGTGGACGGCGGCCAGACGATGAACCCGAGCATACAGGATCTTGCGCAGGCCGTGGAAGCCACGAACGCCAAAAACGTGTTCATACTGCCCAACAACACCAACATCATTCTGGCGGCGCAGCAGGCGGCCGAACTGACCAAGAAAAACGTCATCGTGCTGCCGACAAAATCCGTCCCGATGGGCATTTCCGCCATGCTGTCCTTCTCTCAGGAGGCAAGTATCGAGGAGAATACCGCGGCCATGACCGAGGCTGCCGAGAATGTGCACACCGCCTCCATCACCTATGCCGTGCGCGATACGGTCTACGACGAGATGGAGATCCATCAGGGCGACATCATGGGCCTGATCGACAACAAGCTCAACGAGCTGGGCCATGACATTGCCGAGGTCAGTCTGGCCGTGACAGCGAAGATGGTCACGGACGAGACCGCGCTGATTACCGTGTATTACGGCAGCGACGTTACGCGCGAGGATGCTGAGGCGCTCAGCGAGGCGCTCGAAGAGCGTTATCCCGACTGCGACATCGAGCTGCAGCTGGGTGGTCAGCCGCTGTACTACTACCTGATTGCGGTGGAGTAAGAACATCAGAACACACATACGACGGGGCTGTTTCCGGGCGGAGACAGCCCTGTTTCCGTAAAATTCGAAAGGAGTTCACCATGCCGATGGATTTTCCGCTCTCGGATATTCGCGGGATCGGCCCGGCCAGAGTCAATGCGCTGGCCGCAGTGGGGCTGTACACGGTGCGCGATCTGGTCATGTTCCTGCCCAGAGACTACCGCGATCTGACCAACACCGTGCCGCTTCGTGAACTGAGACCGGGGCAGACGGCGGCTGTGCGCGTGCAGGTGGTCGGCGAGGTAATGCAAAAGCGCGTGCGTCGGCTGGTGATTACGAAAGTTTTCGTCAGCGACGGTTCGGACACCATGGGCGTCGTATGGTACAATCAGCCCTGGCTCAAGGAACAGCTGTCCGTCGGACGCGAGATGACGCTCTACGGGCGCTGCGAGGCACGCGGCGGCGCGATACAGATATCGAGTCCCGCCATCGAAAATGCGGGCGGCATTGTGCCGGTCTACAGATCCGTGCCCGGCATGGGCCCCAAGACGCTTACAGCCTGCATCAGGGCGGCTCTGGAGGCCTGCGAAGGACAGTGGCAGGACGAACTGCCCGAGCGAATCCGCCGAAAGTACGACCTGTGTGAGCGCAATTTTGCGATGCGCAATGCCCATTTTCCCGACAGCCGCGAGGCGTTGGAGGCCGCCCGCAGACGCATTGCCTTTGAAGAACTGCTGCTGTACCAGACGGCACTCATGCTCACGCGCAACACGGGTGAGGCCGGTGTAAGCATCGGCATTGACGATAAAACAATAGCGCATTTCTGGAAAAGCCTTGCCTTTCCGCCGACGGGGGCGCAGGAGCGCGTGCTGCGCGAGATCGCCGAGGACATGGCTTCACCGCACGCCATGGCACGCATGGTTCAGGGCGATGTCGGCAGCGGCAAGACCGCCGTGGCTTTCGGCTCGATCTATCTGGCATGCAGGGGCGGCTATCAGGCAGCGCTGATGGCACCCACGGAAGTGTTGGCCGGTCAGCACTTCCAAAGCGCAAAGGAAATACTGGAGCCACTGGGGCTGCGCGTGGGGCTGCTCACCGGCAGCATGACGCAAAAGACGCACCGCCTGGCCCACGAAGCCATCGCAAGCGGGGAATGGGATGTCATCATCGGTACGCATGCGCTGATCACCGAAAGTGTGGAGTATCACAACCTCGGCATTGCGGTGACGGACGAGCAGCATCGCTTCGGCGTCAGACAGCGCACGATGCTGGAGAAGAAGGGCAACGAAAAGCCGAATGTGCTGGTGATGTCGGCTACGCCGATACCACGCTCGCTCTCGCTGATACTCTACGGTGATCTGGATATATCCGTCATAGATGAAATGCCGCCCGGACGCAAGACGGTCAGAACCCGCATTGTGCCCGAGGCCAAGCGCCGGGATATGTATACGTTTTTGCGCAATGAAGCGAAAAAAGGGCGGCAGATATACGTGGTCTGTCCGCTGGTGGAGGAATCCGAGGCGGTGGATGCCCGGCCGGCCGAGCAGGTCTACGAGGATCTGCGCACGCGGGATCTGAAGGATCTGCGCATCGAGCTGGTGCACGGACGCATGAAGCCTGCCGACAAGGAAGCGGCACTTGAAAAGTTCCGGAAGGGCGAATGTGACGTGCTGGTGTCCACGACCGTCATCGAAGTGGGCGTGAATGTGCCCAATGCCACGGTCATGGTGATCGAAAATGCGGAGCGCTTCGGCCTGGCCCAGCTGCATCAGCTGCGCGGGCGCGTGGGGCGCGGCAGCGAAGCCTCCTGGTGCTTCCTGATGGCCGAGCCGAACGAGCGGCTCAAGTTTCTGGCAAGCACGCCCGACGGCTTCAAAATCGCTCAAAAGGATATGGAACTGCGTGGACCGGGCGATATGTTCGGCACGCGCCAGTCCGGCGCCATCGTGCTCGGCGTGGGCAGCTTTGCGGGAGATACGCAGCTGCTCAAGCTCGTGCACGACGAGGCGCGGGAGCTGATGAAGGACAGAGACAGCGCGGACGCGAAGGCCGTGATCGCCCTGGCCGAGGCCGAATGGGTACAGAAATTCAGGGATGCGGCGATAAATTAATCCTCTATGCGTATTCTCAGCAGGTCACCCTCGGCGACGGGGGCATTGCAGTCCATGCTGTATATTTCAGACGGCCGCGCTGCGGCATCGACCGGGTTACCCTCGGCATCGCAGATGTTGCGGGCCGTGAAATGTGCGCCCAGCGAGACGGGGGAGAGTATTTCGATCTCCTCGCCTGCACATATTTTGTTGCGCAGCTCGATTTCGATGCGCCGGCCGAGCACACGCCGAACGATGCCCACAAAGCGCGTCTGCTGCAGATAGACGCCGTCATCGGGTGCGTGCTTTTTCAGTTCACCGAAATAGAAACCCGAGGAATAGGGGCGGTGGCTGGCGGCACACAGTTCGCGCTGCAGCATTTCGGTCTCGGCATCGTTGGCCGTGCCCGCCAGTATGCTGTCGATGCGCCTGCGGTAGGCCCGCACCACGGTGGCCACATAGAAGGGTGACTTCATGCGGCCCTCGATCTTAAACGAGGTCACGCCCGCGTCCATGAGCTGATCGAGAAAAGACATGCAGTTGAGATCGAATGAGCTGAGTATCGTCGTGCCGCGCTCGTCCTCTTCCACGGGAAAGAACTCGCCCGGACGCGTTTCTTCCACCAGATGATATTTCCAGCGGCAGGACTGTGCGCAGGCACCGCGGTTGGCACTGCGCCCGGTCAGATAGGCCGATATCATGCAGCGTCCGGAATAGGCCATGCACATTGCACCGTGCACGAAGGCCTCCAGCTCAACCTCATCAGACAGGTAGTCCCGCAGCTGCCGTATATCGGCAAGCGGCATTTCGCGCCCCAGCACGATGCGCTTGACACCGAGATCGGCATATACGGCGGCGGCACGGTGGTTGATGCAGTTGGCCTGCGTGCTCACGTGTACGGGCAGCTCGGGTGCGGCCTCGCGCACGGCAGCGATGACTCCGAGATCCGAGACGATGACCGCATCCACGCCCAGGGCCTCAAGTGCACGCGCATAGTCCGACGCAGCCTCGGCCTCGGCGTTGCTTGCAAAGGCATTCACAGTGACATAGAGCTTCCTGCCCGCGGCGTGCACACATTCAACCGCGGCCTTGAGCGTCTGCATATCAAAGCCCACGCTGCCCGAGCGCAGCTGCAGCATCGGTCCACCGACGTAGACGGCATCCGCGCCGAAGCGCAGCGCGGTCTGCAGCCGTTCGGTATCGCCCGCGGGGGCAAGCAGTTCAAATTTATTTTGATTCATAATGCCGGTATTCCGTTTCTTTTTCGTATAATTCTTCTCCAGTATACACGCTTCACCTGAGATTGACAAGACATCTACTTGCAAAATAACGCCGTTGGGGATATAATATACAGGCAAATGCGAAAATAAAAGGAATAAAAGGTGACGGCAATGAGACCGACGGTTTTGAAAATATCCGAGGCTGCACTGTTCAACAATGCACGCGCCATCCGCGAGGCCATACCGCAACAGGTCGGCATAATCTGCGTGGTGAAGGCCGATGCTTACGGCCATGGCGCGGTCAATGCTGCCGCGACGATGCTTGCTGCAGGCGCTGCGGGTTTTGCCGTGGCCTGCGTCGAGGAGGCCGAGGAACTGCGTCGTTCGGGCATTGAGGCACCGATCGTCATACTGGGAGGCGGCGATGAAGATTCGCTGCGCCGCGCGGTGCGGGCGGAGGTTGCGCACGCTGTCTATGACATAAACATGATTTCCGTCATGCAGGATGAGGCAAAGCGCAGCGGGAAAATCGCCATGGCGCACCTGAAGATGGATACGGGCATGTCGCGCATCGGTGTACGCAATATGCAAAAGCTGGACGCTTTGCTCAGTTTCTGGCGTGAAAGCTGCCGTGATGTCTGCATGGAGGGCATCTTTACGCACTTCTGTGCTGCGGACAGTGACGAAGCCTTCACTGAACTTCAGAATGAGCGCTTTAAAAAAGCTCTGACGGCGGTTCGTGCAGCCGGCTTTGCGCCCAAGGCCCATGCGGCAGCCACTACGGCCATGCTCGATCCGCGCTATCAGTATGATTATGTCCGCGCGGGCATTGCACTCTACGGCACGCTGCTGCCGCAACTTGAGGGAAAGCTGGCCTATGCGCAGACGCTCGTTTCCAAACCCGTACGCATCGAAAGCATTGCGAAGGGCGAGAGCATCGGCTACTCACGCAGCTATTACGCGCCGCGAGATATGCGCGTCATGACCGTGCCCATCGGCTACGGCGACGGCTATCCGCGCGTACTGAGCAATCGCGCCTCGGCACTGGTGTGCGGCAGGCGTGCGAAGATCGTCGGCAATGTCTGCATGGATAT
Organism: bacterium; assembly: GCA_963643985.1. GTDB lineage: Bacteria > Bacillota > Clostridia > Christensenellales > Aristaeellaceae > SFTH01. The sequence continues at coordinate 9,867 of CAVINP010000019.1, read as the reverse complement.
GCTTATGCTGGATGTGACGGATATTCCCGGGGCCAACATGAGCTCCGAAGTGGTGCTCATGGGCACTCGGGGAGAGGAGCGCATCACGCCCGACGAACTGGCGGAACTGGCCGGGACGATCCCGTATGAGATCATGCTGGGCTTCTCGGAGCGCGTTCCGAAGCTCTACGAGCGGATGGCACGGGGCTTTTAAAAGTAAATTTATTATAAACAATGGCGCATGAGGCGGAAATTAGATTGAAATACGAAAAAAAGGTTTGCAATCATGCACTAAATATGATATAATTAAGACAAATATCATAGGTGAAGGTATGCGCATAATATCAGGTGAGGCACGGGGCAGAACCTTGTTTGCTCCGGCCGGTGAACAGACCCGACCGACATCGGACAAGATACGCGGTTCGCTGTTCAACATACTGGGCAGTCGCGTCCGGGATGCCGTGGTACTCGACCTCTTCGGTGGCACGGGTGCGCTGGCCCTCGAAGCCTTGAGCCGGGGCGCGGCCAGGGCGGTCATCGCGGACAACACACGTCGGGCCATTGAGGTAATCACGCGCAATGCGTCAAACGTCCTCAAGGACGATATGGATACGCGCGTGCGCATCGTCAGGTCAGACTACCGCAGTGCCCTTGCCGGGCTTGAGGACCGGTTTGATCTCGTGTTCCTTGATCCGCCGTATCGCATGACAGAGGCCTACGCAGATGCCATAGCACGCCTGCAGGGCGCGGGGCACTTGAATTCAGATGCGGTGATCGTGTGCGAACGCAAGCGGGATGCCGTGATCGGCGTGCCGGACGGCTTTGAAATCTATGATACGCGCAATTACGGCGAGACGGTCATCGACTTTGTGCGGAGGACGCAGATATGAAGGCGGTTTATGCGGGCAGTTTTTCGCCGCCGACGTTGGGGCATCTGGATATCATCCGACGTGCGAGTGCCATGTTCGATGAGGTGATCGTGGCCGTGATGTCGCAGACCGCCAAGCAGTATCTCTTCACGCCGCAGCTGCGGCTGGAAATGCTTGATCGGATCACGTCGTCGCTTGAAAACGTTCGCGTGATTGCGGATAAGGGTCTGCTGGTCGATGTGGTTCGGCGCGAGGGTGCGGATGTGATTCTGCGCGGGCTGCGCGGAGAAGCGGATTTGAGCTTTGAGATGCAGCTGGCGGAGGCCAATCGCAGGATCGGCAATATTGAAACGGTATTTATCGGCTGTAAGCCCGAATACAGCATGATTTCTTCCACCATTGTGCGCGATTGCGCAGCGCATGGTGCCCCTCTCGAGGGCATGGTCCCCGGGGAGATTATCGGGAAAATCTACGCTGCATACGGCATGGGACCGGATGCGGAAAGGAAGGGCTAGAATGGATCACGATCAGGAAAAATTCTACGAAGATGAGGATCAGGAGGTTCGTGCGGACGATCAGTCGAATGCTCCGGAGGAAGTCGATGACTTGAAATACTTTTTGGAGTTGCTCAAGCATATCCGTGCCGCGATTCGTTCGGGTGCAAACGTTCCGCTGACCAACAAGAAAATCATCGATGCGGATAAATGCCTGATGATTATCGACGATATGGAGCGCAATCTGCCCGATGCCGTGCAGTACGGCATGCAGATGTATTCCGAGCGTGACCGCATCCTTGGCAAGGCCGAGACCACAGCCATGAATCGCGTCAGTTCTGCCGAAATGCGTGCCAATGCCGCGCTGGAAAAGGCACGCAAGGATGCGGAAAAGATCGTTGCGGACGCGCAGAGCGAAGCCAACGCCATCCTTGCGGATGCTCAACGCCGTGCAGACCATATGGTTGAGGAGAGCGAGATCGTGCAGCGTGCAGACGAAGAAGCACGCATCATTAAGAACGATGCACGTGTGGACGCGAGCGAGCTGCGCCTGAAGGTCAACCATGACCTCTATCAGCTTTTGGCATCTGTTGAGGACGAACTGAATGAGGCTTCCAAGTCTATCCGACGCCGCCGTGCAGACCTTGGGGACGACGCCGAGTAAAGGCTGAAGAGGAAAAAAATAGACCCGATCGTTTCGATTTTGAACGATCGGGTTTTGTGCTGCCTTCAGATCATGATCGGAAGCGGCGCCTTCAGAAGAGCCATGCAGCGCGGCATGTCCTGCAAAAGCTCCGGCAGAGCCGCCAGACATTCCAGCTTCGCTTCGGCCAGCAGCGTGGGCAGGGCAAACTGGGCAAAAGCACGGTCAAGAGCATCGGCCTCATCCGTCACTTCGAGATGCTGCATGATCGAGCAGTAGCGCCACATCCTATCGAGTGCCCGACGGGAGATGCGGCTGCCCAGCGCGGCCAGACTCAGGCGCAGCGCGGCGAGCTTCTGCTGAATGGCAGGCGAAGGCTGTATCCCTGCATCTGCGGTGAATGCGCCCGAAAGCGTTTCGGGGCGGGGCAGATCGTATTGTTCGGCTGTACAGCTTATTGGTTTCCACGGCAGATCCGCCCGGGCAGGCTCCAAACGCAGCATGGCAGCGCGGGCGAATGCATCGGCACTGACGGGGAAGCCCGAGCCGGCGTCGTCAATCAGTGAGATCAATATCAGATTCTCCTGCTCAAGCAGGGAAAGCGTGATATCGGCGTCGGGTGCGCGGTTGGCATCTTCGATGGTGACCATCAGCGGCTGCTTTTCGCCGAATTCAGGTTTTTTTCGGTGACCGCCGCTCAGTTCACGGTACAGACAGGCATCTGCAATGCCCAAAGCCTGTGCCACGGCACGCGCCAGGGGCAGCTTATCCGATGAGGCCGAGCCGGAGATTATGATGTGGCGGTCAAGCGCAAGCAGAATCAGGAGGTTCGCTGCATCCGGGCGGTCAAGCTCCAGTCCCTGCATTTTTGCTGCAGAGCACATGCGTCCGATCCAAGCTTCGGCATCGGGCTTCGTATCGGCGTAGCGGGGCTGTACGGGGGCGGGTTTCGCAGGGCGCGCAAGCAGCTCGGCCGCACGGCTGGTCAGCGCAAATTCGCGCAGCTTCGCCTCGAAACGGCCGTCCTGAAGTGCATTGAAGGCATCGCGGGCAAGATCCGCCGCATCCCCGGCTTCCCGGGCCTCCTGCTCAAAGCGGGCACATTCCGCCCTGGCGGCCTTTGTGCGCTCTGTGCAGCTGCGAAGCGCTGCTGCTTCCTCCTCGCGTATTTCCTGTTTTAAAGTCTCACGCAGCGCATTTTTGTTCTTCTTCAGTGCATCGATTTCGTCCAGAGTGCGAAGACGATCGGCCTCCAGATCCTCCAGGTCGCGGCGCAGTGCCTCATCGCGGCGGTTGCGGCGTACCTCATCGAGCCGATTGCGCATATCGCCCGTTTCGGCCAGAAACTGCAACAGCGGCGCACGCAGCTCCGGAATCTGCCATGCCTCGCGCACTGCGATCTCGGCACGCTCCAACGGATTTTCAACGGGCTGCCCCATGGCCTCGGCAGGCACGGGGTGGCCCAGCTGATCCACACGCGAATGGCGCCACTTGTCCTCTATGATTTCCTGCAGGCTGCGTCCGCGGCGCGGATTGAGGCCGCACTGCGCTTCCAAGCCATGCCCGCGCGGCGACCGGCGGGTGTCGTCCTTGGGGGGACGGGGCGCATCGCAGTTGAGCCGGGGCTTTTCAGGTTCGGCAGGCTTTACTTCCTCGACTTTTTCCGGCACGACGGGTTCTTTTTCGGGCACAGGCACGGCAGCGCTTCGGGACATCATTTCATCGATCAGGTGGGGCCTGCACACGGCAAAGTGCAGTTCCTTATCATTGAAGCCGATCAGCTCAAAGCGCTGGTAGTCGGCCTCGTTGAGCTTTTTGCTGCTCATCACGGCGCGGTAGCCCATGCTCGAAACGTCCTGTTCCAGATACCAGATATCCAGCGCATTGCCGCAGAGCACGTCCGGCGTCGACGGCAGTTCACCCGGCCAGGGCCCGTCCGCAATTTCATCGACGATTTCGTATATCGAACCCACAGCAGGCTCGCGCACGACATCAGAGTAGATGATGTTCGTGTTGCGCTCGCTCATGTCCACACGGTAGTTTTTGTTGGGACGAATCTTGTCGTTTTCTCCGGCGTGCGCACGCAGATCGAGCACGCAATAGCGGCCCATGCGGCGCATGCGCGTCTTGAAATGGCTGGATTCGTTTTTGTCCGGAACGATGCGTATGCAGCCGTCTTCCGGATATATCTCACTGCAGTCAACGGGTTCGAAGCCGTTTTCGCCGGCCAGCAGCAGCGGCTTTACCCTGAAATAGGATTTGAAAGGGTTGTCTTCTTCGAGTATGCCTATGCAAAGTCTTCCGGGAAGCATGTTCGTCCTCCAGACAGGTATTAAAGCAGGATTAATACGGTCAATACTGATTTCACCTGCTCATCCCAAATAATACGCCATTATTTTACTCTATTTTAGCACTTCGGCTACAATATGTCAAGTGCTTTGCCGAATATGATTATCCGCACGTTCATCTTGCGATCTTGCCCGTGATGTAGTATAATAGGAACATAATAAAAACGGGAGGTGAATGTGCGGATGAAGACGATTCACGTCGGCGTGATCGGCTGGGGCTTTATGGGCAAGACGCACACGCATGCGCTCAGATGTATCCCCATGTTCTATCCGAACGCGGATTTTGACATTGAACTGAGCTGCATATGCACGCGCCGCATGGAGAAGGCCCGGGAGGCGATGAGGCAGGCGGGCTTTCAGACCTGCACGGATGACTACAGAGAGCTGCTGGCCATGCCCGAGATCGACGTGGTGTCCGTTTCCACGCCCAATGCGCAGCACGAGGAGATGGCCGTTGCCGCGATTCGCGCCGGTAAGCATGTGTATCTTGATAAGCCCGCAGCAGTGACGGGGGAGAGTGCCCTGCGCATCGCTGAGGCTGCCCGAAATTCAGACGTCAAAACGCGCATGGTGTTCAACAACCGTTATTTTCCCGCGACGCTGCGTGCCAAAGAACTGATCGGAGAAGGGCGCATCGGCCGTGTGATGCAGTTTCAGGCACGTTACCTGCACTCCGGCAGCATCGATCCGAACAAACCCATCGGCTGGAAACAGCAGATGCAGGGCGGCGTACTGCTGGACATGGGCAGTCATGTACTGGATCTGGTGACCTGGTTGATCGGCTACCCGCAGCGTGTGATGTGCCGAACGCGCACACTCTATCCGCAGCGCCCGCTGCCGGGCGGCGGAACGGAAACGAATCTTTCGGACGATCATGCGCTGATGATGCTGCAGATGCCCGACGGCGCACTGGGCACGGTCGAGGCCAGCAAGATTGCGACAGGCACCAACGATGACCTCTTTATTGAGATTTGCGGTGACAGAGGCGCTCTGCGCTGGAGCCTGATGCAGCCCAATTATCTGGAGTATTACGATGCCACGGCGCAGGACAGACCCTACGGCGGCCTGCGCGGTTTTACGCAGATCGAGTGTGTCGCACGCTACAATTCACCCGGCGGCAGTTTTTTGCCGCCCAAGAACAGCATCGGCTGGGATCGCGGCCACATGCACTGCTATTTTGATTTTCTGGATGCCGTGGCGCATGACAGGGATTGCAGCAGCGGCAGCATTGAGGAAGGTGCACGGCTGCAGTGCCTGATGGACGACCTGCTCAGGTCCGCTTCAACGGGCAGCTGGGTGGAGGTCGGGCGATGAAACGGCTGATCTGTCTGGCGGTGGCGCTCATGATGCTGACGGGATGTGCGTGCGCCCGGACGCGGCTGACCATGCTCAATGTCGGCAAGGGCGATGCGCTGATCGTTGAGCTTGACGGTGCGACGCTGCTGATCGATACGGGCAAGGCCAAGGCGAGCGATACGCTGCTGGCGGCGCTGGAGCGCATGGGTATTTCCTATATCGATGCCGTGTTCATCACGCACACGGACAAGGATCACACGGGCGGGCTGAAGGCGCTGCGCAAGAGCGATGTGGGCATCGGCGACATCTATGCGTCGAAATACTATCCCGAGAGCAGCGATGACAAGCATCCCGCAGTGAAGGCTGCTAAAAAGCTCGGCAAGGAAGTGATCTTCCTGGGCGCGGGCGATGAGGTGACATTCGGCGATACGACGCTGCATGTTCTTGCGCCGATTGAGGAGATTCCCGACAATGAGGACGACAACTCGCTGGTCATGATGCTCGAGAATACGGACGGCAGGATACTGCTCTGCGGCGACATGGAGTATAAAGAGGAAGAGATGCTGCTTAATTCCGGCGCGGATCTGTCCTGTGACGTGCTCAAGGTGCCCAACCACGGAGATTCGGATGCCTGCGGCAGCGCATTGGTCAGGGCCTGCGGCGCACAGACCGCGCTGATTTCCACCAATTCCGAGGACAAACCAGGCACGCCGGATACGACCGTACTGGCCAATCTGACGGCTGCGGGGGCAACTATCTGGGTTACCCAGGACTATGAATTCGGTGTCGTCACGGTTCTTGACGGGGGCAACGTGACCACAGAGGGTATCGACTGAAAGGAGAAATTGATATGAATGACAGGCAATTTTCTTCGGAGGATATGGCGGCCAACCGCACCTGGGCGGCGCTGGGCTATATCGTGTTTTTCATTCCGCTGATCAAATGCAGGTATTCACCGCTGGGGCGTCACTGCGCCAATCAGGGCCTGCTGCTGCTGATCGCCGGCGTGTTGCTGCGCATACTCTTCGGAATCTTCGGCGACATTCCGCTGGTGGGCTGGCTGTTTTTGCTGATCGGCCGTCTGGGCTGCCTGACCCTGCTGATCATCGGCCTGCTGTGCATGGTTCAGCTGCTCTCCAATGATCGCGTCACGGAGCTGCCCTACATCGGCAAAATCAAAATGATCAAGTGACAGGAACGCTGCGGCGAGATCGGATTCCGCCGCAGCGTTTTTTCACTCATTTTCCCAGAAAAGTTCATCCAGCGTGCGCCCGAGGGCCTTGCATATGGCGATGCACAGGCGGATGGTCGGATTGTACTCGCCCTTTTCGATGGCGTTGATGGTCTGCCTGGATACGCCAACGGCATCGGCCAGCTGCTGCTGAGACCAGTCCATGGCCGCACGGGCGGATTTCATGCGCAGGTTTTTCATGCGTCCTGCTCCGATCTGCGCTCGCGGATTTCGCGTATGACCAATACGATGCAGAGAATCAGCAGCGCCGCGCCCGTCACCAGATTTCCGAAGCAGTCGTTGAGTATGCCATCAGCGTTTGTCAGGCCGTCACGGGAAACGTTGATTGCAAAAAGAAACAGATTGATCACGGCGGCAATTACGAATGCGATCAGCAGCGGCTTGCGCTTGGCGTTGATCGCGATGTAGGCATCAAAGCGGATGCAGTAGGCGATGAAGACGGTCAGCCCGACCCACAGGCACACAACGGCAAAGCTCATCAGCGTCATCAGCTGCCGCCCCGCAAAGTTCTCAATCACGCCGCCCAGAACGAGCGCAATGAGCAGCGCATAGAAGCCGTACTTGTAGCCGACACCCTGAACCGCCATCTGCCGCTCATCGTATTTGTTACCGAAGAACCCCGGCTTTTTGCGAAAGATGAAACGCAGCAGAAGTCCTATGACTGCCACTGCCAGCAGACCGCACAGAAAACCCAGAACATAAGAAGTGCTCTTCATGATTTTATCCTCCCTTCGGTACGGGAAGAGTATAGCATGGATGAGACATATTGTCAAGTATATACGACAAAATATATTTAGGAGGCGACATTATGTCTGATGATTGTATACGGGCGATCAAAGGGGTTCTCCGCTGCGGAACGGCCGATATATCCATCTTTTTACATTGCTGTAACTGTCAGCTTATATCAGCTGCGTATAATATGTCATATGGAAGGTTTAGCCTTTCAAGACCCAAAGGAGGTTCATCAACATGAAAAAGACATTCGGAAAGGCTGTATACGACACCGAGACGGCTCAGGTGGTGCAGAAGGTCACGCATGGCGTTTACGGTGATCCTGCGGGCTACGAGGAGATACTGTTCTGCACGCCCGGCGGCGCGTATTTTGCATATGGCTGCGGCGGCGAAACCTCTCCCTATCCCGAGGAGAAGATCACTCGCGTGACCAAGGCCAAGGTTCAGGAATGGATCGACACGCATCAGTGATGCACCTTTCATGAAGGCGGCAGATCGCAGGATCTGTCGTTTTTTTATACAAAAAGCAGGAGCCTGCCGAGACCGGCAAGCTCCTGCTTCAGTATGCTTTTAATGCTCGATCAGCGATACGCCGGTCATCTCCGGGGGCTGGGGAAGGCCCATCATGTCCAGCATCGTGGGGCAGAGGTCGCAGAGACGTCCGCCGCTGCGCAGCTTCTGCTTGGGCTTCTCGGGATCGATGACGATCACCGGCACGGGGTTGGTGGTGTGCGCGGTGAAGGGACCGCCGTGAACGGGGTCGATCATCTGATCCGCATTGCCGTGATCGGCGGTGATGATGCACTTGCCGCCGTTTTTGATGATGGCATCGACAACCTTGGCAGCGCACTCATCCACCGTCATGACGGCCTTCATGGCAGCCGACATCACGCCGGTGTGGCCGACCATGTCGCAGTTGGCGAAGTTGAGAATGATCACGTCGTACTTGTTCTCGTTGATGCAGGGCAGCACAGCATCGGTCACCTCATAGGCGCTCATCTCGGGCTTGAGGTCGAAAGTCGGTACTTCCTCTGCGCTGGGAGAGGGCACCAGTATGCGGTCCTCACCGGGGAAGACGCGCTCTTCGCCGCCGTTGAAGAAGAAGGTCACGTGTGCGTACTTCTGCGTCTCGGCGATGCGCAGCTGGGTCTTGTTGCACTTGGACAGGTATTCGCCCATCGTCATGTGCAGGGACTCCGGCGGGTAGGCGATGTGTACGTTGGGCATGGTCGCGTCATACTGGGTCATGCAGACATAGTAGAGCGGGAAAAAGCCATGCTTGCGCTCAAAGCCGGTGAACTCCGAGTCAACGAATGCGCGGGTAATCTCGCGTGCCCTGTCGGGGCGGAAGTTGAAGAATACGACGGAATCGTCGGCCTTGATCATGCCGTTTTCATCGATCACGGTGGGCAGCACAAATTCATCCGTCAGGTGCTTGCCGGTCTCGTCAACGACCTGATAGGAATCCTTGATGGCCTGAACAGGATCATTGGCATTGATACCCTCGCCGAGCACCATGGCGTTGTAGGCCTTCTCCACGCGCTCCCAGGCGAAGTCACGATCCATGGCGTAGAGGCGGCCCATCACGGTGGCCACCTTGCCGACGCCCATCTCGTTCATCTTTTTGACCAGCTGATCGACGTATTCCCAACCGGAATCCGGGGGCACGTCACGACCGTCCAGCAGCGCGTGTACGTAGACCTTGCTCACGCCGTTGCGCTTGGCCATTTCCAGCAGACCGTAGAGATGTTCGGTGTGCGAATGCACGCCACCGGGGGAGACCAGGCCGATCAGGTGCAGCGCGGAATCGTGCGCCTTGCAGTTATCCATTGCGCCCAGCAGTGCTTCGTTTTTGAAGAACACGCCGTCCTGAATGTCCTTGGTGATCTTGACCAGCATCTGATAGACCACGCGGCCGGCACCGATGTTGGTGTGACCGACCTCGCTGTTGCCCATCTGGCCGTCCGGCAGGCCCACGTCCAAACCGGATGCGCCGATGCTGGTGCAGGAGTACGCCGCCTTGAGCTTATCAAGGTTCGGCGTGCCTTGAGCGAGAATGGCATTGGACTTGGGATCGTCCTTGCCGATCCCAAATCCGTCCAGTATCAGAAGAGCAGTTGTAGACATCAGTAATTCACCACCTCGGCAAACTTTGCCGCTTCGAGGGACGCGCCGCCGATGAGGCCGCCGTCAATTTCGGGCTGTGCCATCAGACCCTTGACGTTGGAGCCCTTCATGCTTCCGCCGTACTGGA
>CAVINP010000018.1:20528-27086 GCA_963643985.1 bacterium | reverse complement strand
TCAGGTCGATGCCGCACTGATTCTGCAGTATTGTTACAGTATCCTTATACTTTTCGTACAGCGCAGCAAGCGTGATGTTGCCGGTTTCGTTGTTGACGTCGATATAGGCCTTGTACAGTTCCTCCAGCTTCTTGTCAGACTCTTCTTCGGCAGCTTCACCGGCGCTTCCGCCGCTTCCGCCACCACCTCGCGATCCGCTGTTGCTGGATTGGGTCTTGTCCTTGCGGTAGCGCTCGGTCAGTGTCTGCTTGGCATCGCCGAAGGTGTATGTGTTGTTGGCGGGATTGCCGAAGTCGTACTCGATCTTGGTACAGGTCAGCGCGTCCGTCATGCCGTGGGGGAGAGATCGTACATACACCTTGTCGCCTATATGGATGGCGAATACATCCGAATCGATCAGATGCATGTCCACGGCCTTCACCGTGATCGTCGTCTTTGTATCGGTGTAGTTCTTCAAATATCTTTGGCCGTTCTCCAATAGTGTGCTCGGATCATTCACGCTGTCAAACACGTGTGTCTTCACAATCCGGCCGTACTTGGCGACGGCTTCTTCATCCACCAGTTCGTCGCTGCCGTCATTCACGCTTTCGATCGTCAGATTGTTGTCGCCAAGCGGTATCAGCACCGTGAACAGCTCGTCCACCGCCGTTTCTTCGGTCAGATCCAGCAGATTCTTGCCGAATTCGATCTCCTGCGTGGCGGTCGTTCCGTAATCGGCGAGCAGATCGATGTAGGTGACCCCGTCCTCGTAGCGTGTCCGCAAATATCCGCCGGTATAGTCGATCAGACAGGTTTCGATCAGGTCGAAGCTCGTCTGCCAGTCGTCCACCACGGAATTGATGGAGATCTGCTTATAGTCGATCTCGCCCGTATCCGCATCCGTCGTTTCATCCGACTTGCCTGCCAGTATGATTTCGCGATCATCAATCGTAATATCGCCCACAGTAAACTGCTTTTCGGCATTCATGCGTGCATTGTGGTAGGCAATGAACAGTTTGAAGAGTTCGTGTGTTGTGCCCTCGTACCTTTCGGCCTTCTGCACGCTGTCCACCAGATAGGCCAGATTGCCCTCGCAGTAGACCGTGCGTATCTTGTTGAAATTGCGGTCATTGTTGAGCACGCGTCCTCGAAATATCTCAGTGTCATCCATCTCTACTGTGATGACTGTGCTCAAGGGTGTCAGCGCATCGTAATACCGGTGATTGGGCGGCATTTGAAACTGCAGCGAACCTGCCTTGCCCATCTCCAGCGTCAGTTGCGGCGAGAACAATACCAGATTGCTGTCCGCAGGCTGATAGATACTTTTGCCGTTGGCATAAATATAGAACATTTACAGGCGACCTCCCACATTCTCGATCGTAACCGTTCCGCTGCCGGAGAACGTCAGAGTGTTCTCACCCTGCTTCAATACGAGCGCGGTCATGCTATTGCTGCCTTTGGATAGGCTGTAACTCGTGCCCTCGTACTCCACGCTCATGCCGGAATCCGAACATATGATCACAAGTGCGGCGTTCATCATGTCACCGACCACGACAACGCTCAACGTACCGTTCACGGCAATGTTCTTGTAATTGCGTATCACGCCGGTTTCGAAATTAAACGTGTCCCACAACCAGTCAGAACCGCTCACTGTGCGGCTCTGCTTGTAAGGGGCAACGTCGTAATCGATCGTGATCTGACTGTAATCCTTGTCCGATTTCCAGGCATTGACCGAGAATCGGCCCTCATAGTAGTAGCCCGGATCATCCTCCAGAAAAGCCTTAAATGTTTGGCCGTGCAAATATACCATGATCTCGCTGTAGAGCACGCTCCAGTTTTTAAAGCCGTTTTCAACATAAAAAGTCCATGAGCCCGTGCGGTTGTTGTACGTCGGGCGCCCGGCGAGGGCGGTGCTCAGGTCGAGCACGCCGTCTCCGCCTGGGATATCCACCGTATTGGTCTTTACCGTCGGTGGACTGAACAGTGGGCGCGAACTGGGAATCAGATGCCAGTCGTCCCAGGTATTCTTGCTGCCGATGGTGATCGAATGATACATTTAATTCCCCCTTCCGCGCCGCATTGCGAGTGTGCCGAGCTGGCGATCCATCTGTGCGGAGGTTTCACCCACCAGCACACCGGTATCCAATACCAGCTTCATGTTGCTTACCGCTTCACCCAGTTCGCCGATGCGTCCGGATAAAGCATCCAGTCTTGAAATGATGTTCTTGTCAGTCATGCCACCGTTGATCCGGCTGCCGTCAAAGGTCAGCTGGTTCACGCCTCGGTTGAAGCGCATACCCTGAAACAGTCCGCTGCCGACGATCTGCTCGGTATTGAGCATGCCGCCGATGGCCTGCGCACCGCTTTGAACGCTGCTCAGATCCAGTACCGGCCGTATCGTCGGATTGGGATCGATGTCGTCAAATATGCTGCCGTTCATGCCGCGCAGCATGCTCGAAGCCGCATCCACAGCGTTCTGCCCCACGTCTTCGGCCGATTGGCTGACGACCTTGGAATAAATATCCAGGCCGCCGGCAATACCCTCATCGAAGTACATGCCCAATTCGCGGCCGACTCTGGACGGTGAATGCACAGACCAGGTGATTTGGATGGCTTTTATTGCACCGGAAGCGACGTTGGTCGCTGCGACCCTTACACTTTTTGCCATGGATGTGATGCCACCCATCATACCAAGGCTCAGATGTTTGCCGACCTTGCGCCAATCCTTGACGGTGTCCTGAGCACCATCCTGTCCGGCCTCCGAAAGAGTGACGGCAGCGGTGTCCATCTCGTCCGTTCCGCCGGAAATGGTTTCGGTAATCGCCGATATGAACGAGTCGCCCAAAAGTTCACCGGCATACCAGAGGTCGTATTCGTCTACATTGCCGTTTGCAATGCTGTCCGCGAGCTGCACGAAAGATTCCACGACCGTCTTTACGGACGAGAAATCTGTCACCGCATCTGCGGCACCGGTAATATCATTGGCGAAAGAGCTGAAGTTTGTGGCGAAGCTCGACATCTTTTCGGATGTGGCGACGATGTCCTTCTTGCCACCGAAGAATGCACCGATGTTCTCCCACAGTCCGCCCTCGACGTCCATTTCGCCGATGAAGTCCTGCATATCGGTCATCACATCGGTCACTTTCTCGGTGTTGGAGAAGTCCGCGCCGTTGATGGCGATCGCAAACGCCGCCAGATTGGTGCCGACCGTAGCCATCTTTTCGGAAAGTCCCACGACGTCCTGTTCGCCACCGATGGCACTGCCGATCAGGTTAATAAGCCCGCCTTCACTGCTCATGCTGCTTGTAAATTCGGTGATCAGATTCATGGCCGCAATCGCCGCATCCGTGTTGGTAAATTCCACGTTTCCGATGCTGCTTGCAAATGATGCAAGGCCTGCGCCCAGTTCTTCGCAGTTTGTGCCAAAGTTCCCCAGGTCCTTTTCGCCGGCGATAGCCTGTGCCCAGCCGCCATGAGCACTCAACGAATTCTCCAGCGCAGCCAGTGCGGTTGCGGTGTTGGTGGAATTGTTGATGTCCTCTTGCGTGACGGTCGTCGTAAAACCGGAAATCTGCTCCGCATAGGCCTTCATACCTGCGGCAAATTTCGGTATCTTCTCGGCAAAGCTGCCCAAGTCCGGCAGACCGGTGATGTTTCCCCACAGGCCGCCTTCTGCGGTCAGGCTCGCCTCGAGTGCATTCAGTGCCTGAGCTGCCGCCGTCGAATTGTCGATATCTTCCTGTGAAACGGTTGTCGTAAAACCTGAAATCTGTTCGGCATAGGTCTTCATACCTGCTGCAAAGCCCGGAATTTTCTCAGCGAACGCTGACAGATCCTGTACGCCATTGATCTTCTGCCACAACCCATCCGTGTTGGTCAGTGATCCCTCAAGTTCGGCCAGACCTTTCGCAGCGTTGGTCGAATTGGTAATATCATTCTGTGTGATGGTTGTGCTGAAGCCGCTCAGGTTTTCGGCATAAGCTTTCATGCCCGCGCCAAAGCCCGGAATTTTCTCAGCGAACGCTGACAGATCCTGAACTCCGGTGATCTTCTGCCACAATCCGTCCGTATTGACGAGCGATTCTTCAAGCTCAGCCAGGCCCTTAGCGGCGTTGGTTGAATTGATAATATCGGTCTCACTGACGGTCGATGTAAAGCCTGAAATATTCTCGGCATAGGCTTTCATGCCCGCGGCAAAGCCCGGAAGTTTGGCAGCGAAGTCACCCAGATCCTGCACTCCGGTCAGATTTGTCCAGGCGCTTTCCCCGGTGTTGGGGAGAGACGCTTCAAGATCCGCCAGGCCTTGTGCGGCACTGGTCGAATTCTGAATGTCGGTCTGCTCAACGGAATCATTGAAGCCGGAAATATTCTCGGCGTAAGCCTTCATGCCCAGCGCAAATCCGGGTATCTTGCTTGAAAAATCCGTCAGATCCTGCACGCCGGTCAGATTATTCCAGGCACTCTCCTGGGTATTGGGAAGGGACGCTTCAAGATCCGCCAGACCTTGTGCGGCACTGGTGGAATTGGTAATATCATACTGACTGACGGAATCCGTAAAACCTTTGATGTTGGTGGCGTAGGCCTTCATGCCCAGCGCAAAACCTGGAATCTTTTCCGCGAAATCCGTCAGATCCTGTACGCCCAGTATCTTCTGAAGAGTACCATTTTGACGCGCCAGCGAGTTTTCCAAATCTGCCAGACCCTGTGCGGCATTGGTTGAATTGGTGATGTCATCCTCTGTAACGCTCGCCGTAAATCCGCTGATTTCGGTGGCGTAGGCCTTCATACCGGCAGCAAAGCCGGGTACCTTTTTGGCAAATTCGCCCAGATCCTGTACACCGATCAGATCCTGCAATGTGCCGCCCTGGCGGGACAGTGAATTTTCCAGATCGATCAGCGCCTGTGCCGCATTGTTGGAATTATCCAGATCCGTTTGACTTACGGTTGAACTGAAGCCGCTGATTTCGGCAGCATACGCTTTCATGCCGGCGGCAAATCCGGGTACGCGTTTGGCAAAGGTTGACAGATCCTTGACGCCGGTCAGCTTCTGTATCCAGCCGCCTTCTGCCGGAAGGGAGTCCTGCAGGGCAACCAGTGCTTTTGCCGCATTGGTGGAATTGGTGACGTCCGTTTCACTGACGGTGGCGCTGAATCCTGAAATATTACTTGCGTAGTTCATCAGGGCCGTGGCGAGTGTACCGGAATCCTCGGCAAACTTCTCAACATCCTTGTGGCCCACGATGGCCTGCGCCCACTGCGGCAGTTCCCACGGTATGGCCTTCACCAGTTCGGCAAGCCCCGTCGCGGCATTGGTGGCATTGGTGATGGTCGATTCATCCGTTGCGGTAAATCCGCTCAGGTTGGCGGCGAATGTATTCAGGGCCGTTGCCAGCACGCCGATGTCGTCTGCGAACTTGGTGATCGGGTTTTCACCCACGAACCAGGATGCGATGGCGTTTACAAATTCCGCGCCGCCGATGGCGAGCAGTGCCAGTGCGAGGTTGCCCACACCGCTGACCACACTGTCATCAATCGTCTTGCAGCCATCCAGGAACGGCTGCAGATTCGTCATGAATGTGGACAGATCGTTGCCGATCTGCGGCAGGTTCAATCCTTGCATCACGCCATTGCCGATACCGCCGATAAAGCGGCCGATCGCGTTGCCGATGCTTTCCGCCAGATCACCGAAACTCTCTATGTAAGAAGAGACGTTCCAGGCCTGCTCTGCCGCGCCGAATGCCGCCATCAGGGCGACAATTGCTGCTGCGATCAGCGCCAGCTTGGCAATGCCGGCCAGTGCCGCCGTTACGGGCACCTTGCTTATGAGCAGCATCGAAGCCGACAGCGACAGCAGGGCCACGCCGAACGATGCGGAAAATCCGACCATCGTTTCCAGTTCTACGCCCTCCAGATGCTTGAGTACCTTGGCAAATATCTGCATCGATACGGCCATAACGCCGAGCATGACGATGGCCTTGGCAATGCCGCCGCCCTTCATCTTGCTCATGACTTTCATGAAAGCTGCCAGTTCCAGCAATACCAGCCCCAGACCGATGACACCTTTGAGGATGGTCTTGGTCTTGAGTCTGCCGATCTTGGCGATCGTCTCGCCAAAGGAATTGATAGCAATGGCGACCAGTATCAGCGCAGCACCCTTGAACAGGCTCAGTTTTGCTTTCTTCGTAATCAGCAGGAACGCAGCCAGCTCCAGCATCACCAGTCCCATGCCGATCAGACCCTGTTTCAGAACATCCGTATCCAGGCTGCCGATCTGTGCAATCGCGTCGCCGAACATTTTGATCGAAACGGCCAGCAGTATCAGTGCCACGCTCTTGAATACGCCGATTTTGGCTTTCTTGCTCAGCAGCAGGAACGCAGCCAGCTCGAGCATCACGGCGCCCATGCCGATCAGCCCCCGTTTCATGACCTCCGTATCCATGCTGCCGATGCGTTCAATCGCATCACCGAACAGCTTGATCGATACAGCCAGCAGTATAAGTGCCGTGCTCTTGAATACGCCAATCTTGGCTTTCTTGGTCAGATTCAGGAATATAGCCAATTCGAGCATCACTGCGCCCA
>CAVINP010000018.1:11827-20458 GCA_963643985.1 bacterium | reverse complement strand
CTTGATCGATACGGCGAGCAGTATCATGCCGGCGCCCTTGAATACACCCATCTTGGCCTTCTTGGTCAGCGCGAGGAAAGCAACCAGTTCCAGCAGCACAGCGCTAAGCGCGACAACGCCCCTGATAAGCTGGTCCTCATCCAATTTGCCGAGCTTTTCAACGGCTGCAGCAAATATCAGCATGGAAGCGCCGAGCAACACCAGTCCTGCGCCTGTTGAAGTGGCCTTCTTGGGCTTGATCTTGCTGACTATCAGCGTAAACGCCAACATGAGACCCATCATAATCGTCAATGCCGCAATCGCACCGCCTAAGCGGTCCGGATCAATCTGCGCCACAATGTATAGCGCACCGGCAATCAGCGCGATCGACGCCGCAATCTCCAGTATGGCCTTGGCAATGTCGCCCTTGCCGCCGCCAAAGGATGAAAGTGCATCAGTAATGCCTTCTCCGACTTCGCCGATCGTGCCGACCAGCTTGTCTTTGATTTGTTTCAGACCCTTGATAAACTTCATGATCTTCAGCACCAATCCGGCACCCAGAATGCCGCTGAGTATTGCGGCAATATCCGCGCCGTCCATATTTTCGGCGAATCCCGTGATGCTGTCGATGATTCCGGATAATGCATTCCGAATGCCGGAGAGAACCGAATTGCCCTCAAAGAATTTCGAGAACATTTCCCCGAAATTGCCGAAACTTCCGAACCACTCCTTCAGTTTGCCAAGCAGCCCGTCTTCGCCGCTGCCAAACAGATCCGTGATATTTGTCTTGAAGTTGCGGATGTTGTCGATAATCCCCTTGATGACGTTGACGATCTTTTCCACGATGCCGGCAATGCCGCCGGTCTCTTTCAGATACTGGTTGAACTGTGTAATCTTGTCTGCGCCCTTGGCGATCAGTTCCAGCAGACTGCTGCCTTCCGGCATCAGATACGCAAATATCGATTTTACGCCGCCCCAGAGCGCCGAAATCACCTGACGAACGATGTCGATAGCATTGGCAATACCGGCAACGATGCGCCGGAACTTCTCCATCTTCTCCTCGTTCTCGGTAAATGCCTTGATCTTGGCAGTGAGCTCCTTGAATGCACTGGTGATGCTGAGCAGATCGTCCGCCGTCGTCTTGGGGAAGACTTTTTCGAACTCGCCCTTGATCATGTTTACGGCATTTTGAATTGCGTAGACGATGTTCCAGAAGCTCTCGATCAGGTCGTCGCGTCCGCCGCCTTCCTTCCAGGCCGCCATGATCTCGTTTCGGGAAGTGGCCGATTGGTCGATAATCTTGCCGAAGAAATCGCTGATGTCCGTCAGCAGTGCCTTCGCTTCCTCGAAGTCGCCGATGATGTATTCCCAGGTCTGCGTCCAGCCGCTCTGCGCAGCTTCCTTCAGCGTATCAAACAGCTGCGTAAACGTCTTGACCTTGGTTGCGGCCTCGGTCGCGTCCTGTGCCAGCGTCAGTATCTCTTCAACTTCGTCCGTGCTGTAGCCGGCGGCCAGCAGTTCTGCGCGATGCTTTTCCTTGGCGGCTTCGATGTAGAACTCCTTCTCAGCCTCGGTGTAGCCTTCCATGGCCTTGGCTTCTTCCTCGAAGTCCCAGCTCATCTGCTCGAGCGTCGCCGTCAGCACATCCGAAGTCAGCCAACCCTGACTGAGGCTTTCCCTGAACGAGCCGGACTCCTCGATGATCTTGCTGGCGCCCAGGCCCATGGCATCTGCAGTGCGCGTCAGCGCCTTCTGAAACAGTTCGCCGCCCATGCCGGCATTGACCACGGAGTTCCAGTCCATCAGCCTGACCGTGCCGGTCGAGATGGCCTGTGAAAGCTGATACATGGCCGTGCTGGCCTGCTGACTGGTCGAACCTGAAACAGCAGCCAAATTGGCAATACCCTGTATGGAATTGACCGCCGTGTCCAGTTCGACGCCCGCCGCGGTAAACGTACCGATATTGCGGGTCATCTCCGTGAAGTTGTAAATGGTTTTATCTGCGTAATGGTTCAGCTGATCAAGCCTATCGTTAACCAGATCCAGTCGCTCCGCTTCGGAATATCCCTGCTTGGTCAGCGAGTCGCGGGTGTTGGACATGATCGTCTGGATCGCATTGATCTGCGTTTCGTACTCCGAAAAGCCCGTGGAGATCGGTGTGATCGTCAACGACTTCACAAAGGCTGTCGCCTGACCGGTCAGATTCAGCAGCACATTACTGATTCGGCTATAGAACGAATCGACCAGATTGCCCAGAAAAGAAAAGCGATTGGCAACAGTTTGCGCAGCATCCGCCAGCCTGCTCAGATCAATTTTTCTCGCAGCTTTATCAATACTACTAAGTCCCTTGGCAGACTGTTCAAGATCAAGACCTTTTTTCAACTTGTCGAGTGATTCGACGCTCTGTTGAACGTTGGTTTCAAACTGTTTATTGTCGAATTGCATCTCTACGACGCGCTTATCGACACTGTTGCTCACTTCGTTACCTCCCTCCAGGCCTCTTCGGCGAGCTGGTTAAATACGGGCTCAAGCGCGGGGTTGATGTAATCAATACCCTTCACATAGCCGCCCGTGCCCGTTCCGTGGCCGTATTGCAATATCATGGCGATGTTGACACCGTCATTGACATTTGAATTGGTCCAATATATCGTATGGCCCTGCCCGTTGCTGCTGATTTCATAGCTCCAGGCAGCGGCTGTCGTTCCGTGTTCTGTCGGGGTGGCGGAGGCGAGTGCCGTGACGCCGAGTTGTCCATACTTTCTTAATATCGTCTCAGGCGTAGACCTTCCGGCCTGCGCGAAGAATCTTTCCGTATTCCGGAAACTGCCTTTATGCTTGAATCGGATCACGGCTTTCTCTCGCCTCCTTCCCTTTATCCTTTGCTGTTCAGCCGCGCACGGCGGGCCTTGTTCAATGCGTTGCGCTGCTCGATCATGTCGCGCCGGTTGCGCTTCTTCTGTGGCGCGTTTTTGGCGTTACATACCCGTATCAGCGTCAGCAATGTGTTCAGGTGCCATTTGCGGCAATCCCAGGGGATGTTAAGTGCGATCATCCAGTAATAGATCACTTCTGCGGTTACGATCTCGTGATTCGGTGGTCCGGAATGGGCCGTTTCGCTGAACCACGTCGCTGTCATCGGTGCCTCTATGTACTGATTGATCTGCTCGTAAATTTCCGGCGTCAGTCCGTTATACACCGCGGGATCCACATGCTGCGTCAATGTCATACACCGGATATAGTCAACACATTC
This sequence comes from bacterium, assembly GCA_963643985.1. Classification (GTDB taxonomy): domain Bacteria; phylum Bacillota; class Clostridia; order Christensenellales; family Aristaeellaceae; genus SFTH01. The sequence continues at coordinate 17,229 of CAVINP010000018.1, read as the reverse complement.
ATTGACGGTTTTGCTCTCCCGGCCGAGAAACGGCTTGCCCCATTTCTGTTCCCATTTGTGCATGGAAACCAGCGAATGCTCCAGCTGTAATGTTGTGGTCTTGGTCGATCCGAAGGTATTGGTCTTCTCGTCAAACCATTCATAGCCGGGTACGGTGATCTGCAGCATTCATCTCGCCGTCCTTTATGCGCTCGGCAGGCTCGACTTGGCTGCCTCGGCCTGCGCCTGAGCCAGCGCGTCCTGCGGCACGATGCCGTTGATGAACGCCGCAGCCTTCTCCGGGTCGAGCAGTTCCATAAACAGATCGCTGTAGGCCTCGGTGCGGCTGAAGCGCTCTGACAGCTCCTGCGACTTGTTGAAATACTTGCCATCCAGGCTCTTTTCGCCGTAGGCCTTCAAGATGATCTCCTTGAAGATTGAAGCGATGCGGGACGCATCCTGTTCGGCGACAATCTTCTGAATCAGCTTCGTCATGCCGCCGTTGGTGCCCATTTCCATTTCAATCACTTCAGCCTTTGTCAGGTTGAAGAAAAAGTCCTCGGTGCGCGTATTGCCGTCGTAATCAGTGTAGGTAATCGTCTTCTTAAGCATCTTCTCGTTTCTCCTTTCAGATCGTAAAGAAAAGTAGGGGGAGACGTCCCCGCCGACGTCTCCTCATGCATCCCGCCGGTCATCAGCCGGCTCTTCTCATTTGCCTATTTTGAATTCTCAGGCAGTGGCAGCCGCCTGCAAAGCAGCGATGATCTCATCGGGCATAGGCAGCTTGGAAGCTGCGGAATCGCTGCCATAGAGCAGATCCTCCAGTGCTTTCAGCTGGGCGGCGCTCAGCTTGGTGGAGTCGAACTCCAGCTTGGCGGTGGACTTGTAGCCGGTCACGTTCACGGGCGTGCCCTCAGCGTCCCAGCTGAACGGGCTGGCTTCGGGCGAATCGTTTACGGTCTCGTGCGCCTTCTCGGTCGGAGAAGCGCTCAGGCCGTAGGCCACGTGAATGCGATAGCCCAGCGTGTCGGTGTTGGCGTTACCGATCTCGGACCGCCAGCACAGGCCGAACTTCTTGCGCGGCTGCTGGCCGATGTACATGCCCTTAAGCACCTCGGCGGAACCATCGCATGCGGCGAAGGAATCCGGATAGGTATATGCTTCAATGCTCGCGTGGTACTCCTCAGCACCGCGGATGCCGGCATAGTAGATGCCGTCTGCATACATCTTGTTGACATCTGCGCCTTCGGGCTTGTCGGTAACGTTGGTCAAGCCGTTCCAGGCTTCACCTGCAGCGTATTCGCCGTCGTCGTTCATCGGATAGAGCACGCCCTGCGATACGCCATACTCATAGCGGCGATTCTCCGCCTCGTCCCAGGTAATTCTCTGATTAGCCATTCTTCTTATCCTCCTTAGTAGTAGATCGTAAATACGTCGTGATGAAGGTTGTCGTTCACAAAGTGACTGTTATGCCTTGACGTCGGAAGTGCCGCAATCTTGGCGGGCAGCTCGGAATCCGGATCCCGATCGATCACGGTCACGGAATAGCGGATGCGATGCGCATACGGCAGATTGCCGGCGTAGTCGCTCTCAATGCCGTCCCGCTCATACACGATACAGGGGTATGACATCTTATAGCCCTCCGGCGGCTGAAAGTACACGTTTCTGGAGCCGAGTATCCCGACCAGTACGTTGTGCAGTTCAATCCGCAGGCCCATTGTAAACACCTCCGATCGTCAACAGAAGGCGGGGGCTCTGGACCTCGACATTCGTCACCTTCCATTTGACCCCCATCCATCTGACATAGCGCATGGCAAGGAAATGCTGATAGGCATACGGGTCGGCGAGGATGCTGATCGTGTTGTTGATCACCACATCGTCATTCACGCTTTCGCCGGTTTCCAGTCGGCGATAGTTGCGGGTCACATCACCGTAATACGGCCGCTCAGTGATGATCTCCTCCCATACGCCCGGTTTCGTCTCCAGCGTTTCCGCATAGCCTATCCGGTCATAAAACTTTGCCATTTTGACCCGCCTGCCTTACTTGTAGTCGTCGGTCACATCCGTCTCGAGTGCAATCGCGGAGAGCACGCGGGTGTTCGCGCCGGAAACGCGGGTCTCCAACAGGCTGACCTCCTGGTTGAAGTTGATGTCAAAGTCGGTAAAGTGAGTGATCTCGCCGCCCTTGGTGGCACCAAGGCTGTAGTCGGCCAGATTGTACATCAGGCCCAGCAGCTGCTTGGTCTTGCCGTCGCTGGTGGTGCGGGTCAGACCTTCGAACTGCTCTGCGGTGATAATCTCGCGAACGTTCAGCGCGGCCTTCAGCTCATTGACGTTATCGTAGATGCGGCGGCCGTTCAGATCGCGGGCGAGCAGCATTACGTTCACCAGATGCGGCGTGCAGTAGAAGTCCGGCTGGCCGGAACCCTTGTACTTCTCACGAGCATACAGCAGGCTCTGAATCACAGCCTCGGCATAGATGTAATTCTCACCGAAATTGGCCGCAGAGTTAGTGCCCTGCAGGCTCGTCTTCATGCCCTCGATGTCCACATCCGTATGGATGGTGTACAGCTCGTCGTCCGTCCATACCGGGCGGATCTTGCTGGGATCGATCTTGCCTTCGGCACCGTCAGTGCGGCCGTCACCGACCATGATGGCCATCGCAAGTTCCTCGTTGAGGTTCATCCGATCGATGTTGTACATGTACTGCACCACATCGAAATCGGTGATGTCGATAATATCATCGCGATCCAGCTTGCTCTTGACATAGATAGTCTGCGGATCAGTGGTGCGGGAGATCAGGCTCAGGTTGCCGCGGAAGCCCTTCTGATTGCCCTTCTGATAGCCCTTGGCGCGCAGTGCAGTGATGTCGCGCATATCGGCCTGACGGGTGCGGATGCGGGAGATCGGGCTCTTGTGAACCTTGGACAGCACCTTGGCAATCCAGCCCTGGTCATCCGTCAGCAGCTCCGGTGCGCCGGGGCGTACGTCCTTGTATTCCGGGAACAACGTGGTAATGCTGTCAAAACCCAGATCCGCATGCGCCAGATTGACGCCGTTTTCATCCACATACATTTCCAGTGCAGCCTTGAGGCTGCCGACACCGGAGCTCTTGGCAGACGTCAGAATACGCTCCTGATCGGCGTGGCACAGTACCTGTTCCTGATTGGTTTCGTTGTCGAAGACATTGTGCTTCATGTTGGATTCATCCTCCTCTTCATCCTCGTCGGAATCGTTTTTCGTCTGACCGTCGAATACGGCCGCAAACAGGATACTCACGGCATCCTTCTGTTTGTCAGTCAGTGTGTCATAGATCTGCTGAACGGTTTCGCCGTCCTCGTCATTGTGGGCGAGCTTCTTTTTGGATTTGGGCAGCTCGTCCTCTTCTTCGTCCTCTTCTTCGTCTTCGTCCTCGTCTTCATCCTCTTCCTCGTCGGTTTCCGCTTCATCTTCGGAGTCGGAAGTTTCATCCTCGTCCTCGGTCTCGTCTTCCTCGTCTTCATCCTCATCGTCTTTGAAGGCGTGCGACAGATAAATGCTTTCGCCGGTATAGACGATGCCCTGCTCGCGGTCCTCTTCCAAGGTTCCGTCACCGTGCACGATGACCGAATCAATGAACGCGCCGGGATTGGCGCCGGCCAGCACCAGGCTCACCTCGCGGATCAGGCCGTGAATCACGTTCTTGCCCTGCTCCTGCAGCTGGTTGGCGTAGATGGAAAGCGCGGAAACATCCCCGTGCTTCACCAGCTCGCTGGCATTCTTGCCGCTTTCTGTCTCATTGAACGAGCAGTAGGCATAGACGCCATCCCTGCGATTCTCCAGCAACGCATGTCCCAGCACCGTGGTGGGCTCATCGTGCCGATGGTTCCACACGAGAGGTACCGTCTTGCCGTCGCAATCCTTAAAGGCATCTCTCATGATTACGCGACCGTCCGAACAGCGCAGATTGTTGCGTGTCGCCCAGCCGCTAAAGTCGTAAGTATTACTCATTTTGACCTGTATCCTCCTCTTGCAGCGTTTCGTTGGCGGTCGGGTCGTCGGCAGGTGCGGTCTCCGCCGTCTCTTCGGTCTCGTCCTTCGAAGCGCTCAGATTACTGTTGCGCAGCTTGTCCGCGTTCGGATCGCTGCTGGGTTTCATGCCAATCACCTGCCGGATTTCATTGCTGGACATGATCTCATTGCGCGTGAACTTGTCGGCGATCTCGGCAATGTCATTGACCGGCACCAGCTTGAACGGATCACGGAAGTACATGATGGTTTGGCGTTGGCTTCGAGCGGTCTGGGTCAGAAATTTTCGCCGCATTTCATCCGTAATGGCGGCGAGTATCGGCTCGATCGTCCGGTTGTAATAGTTCAGCATTGTCTTATCATCGGCAGAACCATCCAGAATCGCCTGAGTAATCCCCAGCTGGCTGTATAGCATACTCGTCAGGTATTCGATCTGGCTCATCAGATTATTCTCGACCGGGCGGTTGAGCTGCGTGATGCGCTCGGTGCCGTCCGTATAAGCAATGCCGTATTTACTGCCGGTCAGCTGCTGCTCAATGTCTTTTCGGCGCTTCTCCGCCTGGTCGCGGCGGGCTTCCGTCTTGATGATGTAGGGCAGCTGTATAATCAGATCAAGCTTGCCGCTGCTGTTCTGCTCGTCGATGGCATCCAGCAAATTAAGTTTTCGCACCAGTCGCTGCATGGTGGAATTCGGTTCGTTGATCACCGCATACAGCGGATTCTCGACGATGGCCACCGTCGACTTCGGCACGATGACATCCTTGCGCCGGCCTTCCTCCTGACAGTAGACCTCCACGCGCACGTGCTCCGGATACCAGTCCTCGACACGCCCGGTTCGCATGGTGTAAATCTTGAAATTGCCGGAATCTTTGGGCTCGTCATCCGTATCGACCGGTACGATTGCGACACAGCCCTCATCCAGCATACTCATCACCACGTCCTGTATAAACGCCCGTCCACTCTGATCAATGTTGGCCTCTATGCTCAGGCAGTTGTTGAGACCGGAATTCACCACATCCGTAAAGCGGTTGTTTTCGTCCAGGCGCACATGCTGTATGCTCATTGACGCCACGTCCATGGCGATTCGGTTGTATACACTGGTCACGATCGAGCGTTCATTGCCGCGGCTGAATCGCATCCGATCCGGTCGCGTGCCGTAGGACGGACCGAGTCCGTAATACCCGCCCGTGGGATCCTTGTTCTTGAAAATATTCCAGGCGTGCTTGAGCCTGTCGATCAGTCCCATACGCAAACTCCTCCTGTATTCGTTGAATTAGGCAATAAAAAAAAGACCACGAGCGTCTTGCTCATGGTCGCAATCGGGTTAAATCAGATCTTCTCCAGCTGATCTGCGGTACATGTAAATATCGGGAATCTCAAGTTCCACGCCTCCGGGTCATTGGACGGGCCCTCCC
>CAVINP010000018.1:5048-11817 GCA_963643985.1 bacterium | reverse complement strand
GAATATCATGGCGTGGGCTGAGCCGTTCGCCCTGTTTCTTGCTCAAATCAAAGCCGGCCTCGATGTCCCGAAACAGCTTTTCCGAATCCGCCTGCGTATAACCGACATCGAAGAATTCCTGAGCATGTTTCCGTCCCTTCTGCAAGCAGTATTTCTCGAGCTTCGCGGTTGATACCCTAAAACCTTTATCACTTCGGTAGCAGCCATCCTCTATTCTAGCACTTTCTCCGAATTTGGCAAGTGGCTTTGATTTGGAGATATGTCCGAGCTGCTATGGTGATCGTCGTACGCCCCAGCGCTGCCCGATGACACCGTGATGGTAAATTGCACCCAGATATCGGTTGTCCATCATGCTCAATCAAACGCCTCCCGATTCACTTTATAGGCGATGTAGCCGTCCATCATGGCGGCCACGGCATCAATCTTTTGTTCATAGCGCTTCTTGTACAGCTTTCGGTTACCATTTGTATCTTCGAGTGCGATACAGTTGCCCATTGCAAAACTCATCAGCTTTTCATCAAAGAGCAGCATTCGCTCCTCGCTCAACTTCTTGAGTTCACCCAGCGGCACCGACTCTGTCTTCGCCCCCTGTATGACTTTCTCAATGCCGAACGGCCCGTTCTCACTCTCCCATCGGGCTACGAATTCCTTGGCGTTATAGGGATCGTAACCAAAGCAGCGCACGTCGTATTCCATCCGGCTGATGTGATCATCCAGATCCTCATACACCTGCATCATGTCCAGCACCGTACCGTCCATAATCACGAGGCTGCCCTCGGCGATGAATTCCTCATACTTGCTGTGCATGGCGGCCGGCAACTTGTTGAATGTCAGCTCTGAAATGTAATTTCGGGTTTTGATGCCGAAACTTCCGTCGCTCAGCGGGAATACAAACGTGAATGCACAGAAGTCGTCACCCTGCGAAAGATCCGCACCCATGGCACAGGGCATTCGCCAGAAACTGCGTTTGTCGTGGGGCTGTATTTCCTCATATGAAAAGTAATAGGTATAGCCCTCCATGGGAATGCCGAAGCGCTTGGCCAGCGTATCATTGCGTTCAGCCGGCGATTTTTCGATGTTGTCCACGTCGCGCTGATAGGTTTCGTAGCTCACTGTCCGTCCGAGATTGGGATTGGCCTTCAGCCACATCTCCGGCTTGTCCACTTCGTCCTGTGAATCGAGTCGGTAATACCAGATACTCACCCAGGGCGCATCGATCTCGCCGCGAAGGATCTTCATCAGCTTCATTTTGATCGTATCGCCGATGGCGTTGCGCACCGTGCCTTCGGAACTGATGGCCACGATCAGATAGTCGTCAATCTTGGACGAACCCTGCTCGATAGCGCCCACAACGTCCTCGCGTACGTCGCAGGACAGCCATTCGTCAACCGTCGCAACCTTGGTTCGCATCGATTGCAGTTTGTCAATGCTCATCGGTACGCATTCAATACGGCTGTTGGTGATGAAGTTCTCGATACCCTTCTTGGTGCTGGCAAGTTTGACGCGGTTGGCACGGCTTCCGGTGGTATTCTGCAGGCTGCCCTCTGTCAGAAACTTGAACAGCGGCCCGCGTGCGCGCGTAATAGATGTGCGAATGGGGGAGATGGTTTCGTCGGCCTGTCGCATTGTGTAGGCGGTCGCGATCTGGTGTGTCGTGCTGGTATCAATGTTAAGAAAGTAGCTCTGTATACAGCTGGCATACATCGTCTTGGCTGCGCCACGCGCCACGATCAGATACTGCTTGTTGCACAGCCGCTTCTTGATCTTCTTGTGCACATAGCGCATTCGTGTGCCGTCTTCGCTGGGTACCGGCACCGTCTGTTCCACGAAGTAATACCAACCGAAGATAGCCTCGGCCCACAGCTTGAAACTGTCCAGCAGCTGAAGATCGGACCCGTCGGTCAGCGTCAGTTCCTCGTTGCAGTAGGCTATGAATCCCTCAACCGCCTGATCGTCGTAGTATACGCCGGGATTGGCAATCAGTGCATCGATCCGCTGCATCTCCATCTCGATCTCCTTGCATATGGGGATCTGCCCGGCAATCACAGCATCTCGAAATGCACCATAGTATCGCGGAACGGCAGTATTTGACAGCGACATAGCATCGCCTCCGTTCCCTTAGCCGTTCCCGGAATGATCGAACCAGGAACGGATCGTCTTGTATTGGCTCTTGAGCGTAATGGCAGTTGCGGCTGCAGTCGATACCGAGATAGTCGCTGCAAGGGCAGTCTTCACGATCTTCTGTCCGCGCGAAATACTGTTCGGATTGAGCCGTTTGTACTCATCTTCCATGCGCAAACGGTTGAGTGCCTCGCGTAATTCCTTATCGCTCATCTGCTTGGTGCTCTTGCTGCGGGCACGCTTGTAATCTTCATGGGAATCGGATTCCTGTGTGTTTCCGCGCTTTCCTTTTGAGCTTGGCCGATGCCCCAGCTGAGCGGGTGTCCGTCTCACGCCCCACTTCATTCCCTTGATGCCGTGATGCGCCAAAATATAGTCCATTCTATCACCTCTCTACGTGGTCTTATCGCCGATGACGTGAAGCCGCCATTCCAGTTCATTGGCAAGTTTGGTCATGCTTTCCGTGGCGGCGCTCGAAGTCGGCGGATCAAACATCAGCCGCACCTTCATATAGACATAGGTGCGTACACCAACCAGCTGATTGACCTTCTCACCCAGAAATTCAGTCCAGGTTGCGCTCTTATCGGAGATCGCAAATCCGTCCGTCGGTCCCACACCCATTTGGGTCAGGATTGCCAGCACTGTGTTGATGTGCATGAGAATATCCGCATCGAAGTGCTCGTAATCCTCTTCAATGCCAAGCAGTTTCTTGATGGAAGTCAGTATGCTTTCGCTCACGACTTAACCTCCTTTCGCCGGTACTCAGCAAGTGCTTTGCGGTAGGCCTCGGTATCGGCATAGCCGCAGGATGTAAATTCCGGGCAGAAGCCGCGATAGATGCATTCCGGCACCATCACCGATCCGAGCACCGGATCGACGGCAGCGACCTTGTCCTTGACCTCCTGCCAGGCCCTGCGGGTATCCGGCGAAGCCTGACCGCACAGGCGTCTTCGGCTGATAAATATCAGCGCCTGGGCATTCGCCTCACATTCATGGGAAACCGGTGCATCCTGCGGCGCGCTGTCGCGCTCAATGCCGGTCCGATCCGAGCGCTGCGTCGACACCCAATGCTCGATACCGAACTTGTGTCGGACGAAGTGCACCGAAACCCAGCTCTTCAGACGTTCCCATTTCCATGAGAACTTGATTCTGCGGATAGGGCTGTGCTCGGCGAGCAATATCGTTTTCTTCCACGTATCGCTCGGATAGGCGCCTTCACCGTCCTTGCTGATGGTGGTTCTGGCCGACCGCTTGACCTTCGGCCATACGTCAATGTATTCAAACCAGTCAATCACTTTCTCACCTTCTTCTCCATGGGCAAGTGTCGTGCGGCATGCGCTCTATCGGTTCGGTAATCAACAGAGATGCATCGCCGTAATGTATCGCATTGTGGGTTTCGTGGGTCGTACAGATCAGATAGTTCGGATCAGACAGGTAGCGGGTGGCGAGCTTGATGTCGTCGGCTCGGATCGGATTCATATGATGAATGTAGACCTTCCCATGAATCGCATACCCGTCTACACCGAGATCGCAGCCCAGATCGCGTGCAATCACATAGTTTCGTATGGATTGCCACTCCTCGGAATGATAGAACCGCTGATTCAAATATCGGTCGAAGCCGAATGTGTCCTCGCCGACCTGCCCATTCAGCTTCAGATACTCGTATCGCTCCCGAAAACCACTGATGCTCGTAAGCTCTTCATAGCTTCTAATACCCGTCGTCGATCTCATCGTCTTCATGTCCGCTGTACCTCTGCATAGCCTTGAGCGCATTGGCATAGAGCTCTTCGATTCTGGCCTGTGACTGTATAGCCTGTCGCTTGGCTTCCTTGAGTTCCAGATCCTTCTCGGCCAGTTGCTGATTGATCTTTTCGGATCGCGTGGCGAGCTTTAAAAAATGAGTGGTCTCCTGGGAGGATGCGGTTCCGTTGCGCAGTCGCTCCTCAACCAGATCCATGGCCAACGCGATCATCTGGTTTTCACGTGCTTCCGGTGTAAGTGCCGGCCGCATCTTCGGCAGAGCCTTTGAGGACTCCGTCACCTTAGCGCGTCGCGGCATGACATCATCCTCCTTTGTCATTGGTCTTGATTTTTATTAAGAATTGCTGTATAATGTTCATATAAAACTGATTGTAGAGGTGAGCACCGATGAGTCAAAAGCAGACCGCACTCTCAAACGTCTCTGCGGAATCCGTCATCCGCCAGAGCATGAAGGTTCCGGGTGTTAAGATCGACAGAACATCCTTTCTGAAGTCTGCCCTGTCCGGCAGTTGTACCCCGGAAGTCATTGACGAGGCCATCCTGAACAATCCGGCCCGTGCCGGTGTCCCGCGCTCACAGATCAGAAAGCTGGCGGACGCTTCCATTCGCCTTGAAAATATGAAGACCACAACATTGTCTGCAGCATCCGGCATTCCCGGCGGTCTGGCAATGGTGGCCACTGTCCCTGCTGATACGGTTCAATACTTTGCTTTTGTGCTGCGCATCCTTCAGAAGCTGGCCTACCTCTACGGCTTTCCGGAGCTTGATCTGGATGAGACAAATATCAGTGACGGATCCATGGCAGAGCTGATGCTCTTCATGGGCGTCATGTTCGGTGTCCAGGGCGCAGTCAAAGGCGTAAACCAGCTGGCAAGAACCATGAGTATCACTGTTGCCAGGCGCCTGCCTAAGATTGCTTTGACCAAGACAGCCATCTACCCGATTGTCAAGAAGATTGCTCAGCGTGTCGGCGTTCAGATGACCAAACAGATCTTTGCAAATAGTGTGTCCAAGGCAGTTCCGATCATTGGTGCCATTATTGCGGGATCCTTCACCGGAATCTCCTTTGGCATCTGCGCTCACCGCCTGCAAAAGGCACTGGCCAATGAACGAATATCTGATCCGGCTTTCTATCAGCTCCCGCAGGAAGCCATGGTTGACATTGATGATCCGCAGCAGCCGTGAGGATTGTGCTTGGGACGGGCTACGGATGCCATCCATCCTGCTGAAAGGAGAAGGAAAGATGAAGAACCCAAGAAAAGCAGGACTCATTGGCACCCATAACCCTTCCAAAGCACAACCCTCAGTCAGTTCCAAAAGACTTTTGAGTTACTGTTGAGGACTTTTGTGTATCAGACCACCACTTTCACCTACCCCAAATATGGTTTTACCTGCCCCAAGTATGGTTTTGCCTGCTCCAAATAGGGGCTTTACCTGCCCTAAATGTGGTCTCCGCCTAAAATACTCCCTCAAAACTTCCCTCCGGAGAATTTTCAAAGAGTGCGGCGATGCAGGGGTGGGGTGCTTTTCCGCTACCCCCCCCCTATGGTCCTCAGCCTCTCATAGCTATACATCTCTCGTCACTTTCTTGTAAATGTTCCTGAAATCCAATCGAATAATGTCGTCAATCGCTCTCTCAGTCGCAGCCTGATCTTCCTCATCCGAAAATTCATCACTCGTTCGCACAATTCTCCCCAGATACGCACACGAATTGTACCCTTTTTCCACATCAAACAGAAACCATTTCGTGAACTGAGTGAATGGATCGTACGGATTGTCAAATGTTGTCAACATGCTCATCTTCGCCACAATTCATTCACTCCTTTCACTTCATGTATTTGTGTACTGAAGACGTTGAAATGCCCAAAGCGCTCGCGATTTCGCTTGCCGTGTAACCAGAGCTCGCCATTGCCTTGATTCTCGCCTGTTTGCCGGTTGAAATCTGCTTTTGAGACTTCGGCGTCGCATACGCACGCACCTGTTCACCATCCGCAAACCTCAGGATCTCAGTAAGCACGGAATCAGACACCGCCCCCTGTTGAATTGCTTCCCACCCACGAGGGGTAATGTTGATCGGATGCCTTTGTGCGTCATACTTCACACGCGCGCGTGCCAGTGCCATCTGTCCCTGCTTCTTGACCTCTTTCTTGGTCATGTCTGGGTTAGCCCGCTTGAGCGCCTGTACCTCGGAATTGGCCGCCAACTGCGCCTGTCTCTCCCGTGGTGCATTCTTCAGAGCCACATTCAGCTGCGCCATCAGCGAATCCACTTCCTCAGCATACGTTTTCCTGGCAGAAGCGCTGTATTTGAGACGTGGCGTAGATACAATTGTTTTGCGCGCCTCATTGCCCATCGCCTTGAGTTTGTTCGCATATTCCGCATACGCTCGTTCCTGGGGGGTATCTGCATCCGAAATCAGGGTACGGGCATCCTTGGTCTTCTCCATCAGGGTGGTATCCTGGGTACGTACCTGTGTCTTGCCCTTCTTATCCACATAAGTCTCAACGACTTCCTTGTAGATCAGTTCACCCGTCTCGGGGTCGATACGGGGGGTCCCTTTTCGCTTGAGGGTCGTCGTCGGAGACTTCGCTCTCGAGATCAGCGTCGATGCGCCGGTGTGGGGGTTTCCATCCTCATCCACCCGGTACTGGTACTTCTGCTTAAGCTCGGCGATGCCGTTGTCTTTTTCGCTCTGCTTCCAGTCCAGCTTGTGCTTTTCGGCATCGATTACGACCATGCTGTGCCGTACTGCCCGGGCCAATTCCTCTTCGGTGGCCCCTTTGAGCGTCATATCCGTGATCAGGTTGGAAACATTGCCCATCTGCTTCTGGGTGTTTTGCTTGGTCATGGTTTTGAATTCGCGCCCGTCGCGGTAGTAATGCTCAGT
>CAVINP010000018.1:2114-5038 GCA_963643985.1 bacterium | reverse complement strand
CATCCACCTTCATCTCGGAGTATTTGTACTGCATCGTGGGGTCAAATCCCTTGAGCCCCTCAAGCGGCGGTGAGGATATAATTTTCACCGAACTCCTGGCGCTGTTGCAGGGGATCACCATCACCGTATCGCCGTCGAAATCGGCGCCCGACAGCTGTGCAGCCACGGTCGGATTGATGCCGACACCGTCCTCCGGATTGTCGCCCAATATACGCCGTCCCTCGGGGTTCTTGTTGTTGACCTTCAGTATAGGGATCTCGAATGTGCCGCCGTGCGGATAGCGTACCAGCGCCACCGTTTCACCGTCCTCATAATTGGGCGCGTATATTTCGTTGTCCTTGAGACCGGCCACCGGTAATATAACTTGATACTTTTGCCTCGGCAGCGCAGCCGCCTGCAAATGCACCGCATCCGAATCGCAGCTCTCCGAAAAGTCCTGCAGGAGCGCCCGCTTGACCGTCGGATTGGTCAGCGCGCATATTTCGTCGAATTCGGCCTGCTTGTCCGCAATCGCAAGCCCCAGCTGCTTGTCAATCAGCTGCTGAGACTGCTTGGACAGAAACTGCGAAGGCAGTCGATCCGACCATTCACCCCAGTCGCCTTCCTGGCGCGTCTTGTTGATCAGGCCCAGTTGCCGCTCACCATTTTCATCAATATAATGATACTGGCCGCCTTCTTCTCTCAGCAGCGCGCCGAACGGATTGTTCGGATCGACTTCCTTGATCTTCTTGAGCGCCGCCGCTTCCGTAGGCTTGTTGGTATTAAAGGCCACGTCTACCCCATCCGGCAGGTCGTCGCTGTAGTAGGCCATGCCCTTAATATAATGTGTGCCGTCTACCAGTATGCGCACCTGTGCATAGTGGCTCTCACCCAGATCCAGGTCTGCCACACCGCGCCGGATCTCAATTGTACCGTCCTTTTCGATGGCCTTATGGCCGTCCGGGCAAATATAATCCGCCGTACGTATCTGCAGTCGGCTCGAATCCAGTGAAGCCGGAAATTCCCACTTCTCATAAACCTCGTTGCCGTTCTCGTCCACGCGCGCCTTGTACTCTGTGATCGTGTGCACGTTCTCGAAGTTGTATATTTCCTTGTGCTCCGTGCCGGGCGGGCACAGCACGCGAATGTTGGTCTGCTTGCCCGGATTGGTCACCTGCGGCACGCCGCCGCCGTGTACCACGTAGCCTTCTTCTTTGAGTATGGCCAGCGCCTGACTGAGCTTCTCCTTGGAGATGTTCAGCTCCTTCTCAACGCCCGTGCCCACGTCGATCATGCCCTTTTCGGCAATCTGCTGCTTCAAAAAGTCGGCAGTCGCCTGCGCGGCCGTCGTCCGGGCGGCGCTGCGCTCATTGAGCAGCGATCTCAGCGTTGATTCGTTGATATTCATTTCACGCGCCACTTCGGCAGGGCTCTTGCCCTCGTCCAGCAGTGCGCGCGCCCGGGCAATCTTCTGTGTTCTGGCCGTATTGACCGCAATCGAATACTGCGTCCTCAGCTGAGAAGTGCTCTTGAGGTTCAGCGCGGTCACGATCTCCTTGTCGGTCAGGCCCTGCTTGCGCAGTTCCCTGACACGGGAGGCAAAGTCACCGCTGTGCTGGTTCGGATCCTTGCCGCTGCCCAGCGGATAGCGCCCTGAGCCTCGACCGGGTGCACCATCCATCGCGCCGACGCCGTAATGCATCAGTATCTCTTCTGCCACGCGATTCATTCATCAGCCCTCCTCTTCCTGTATGCGTCCGATGATCTTGTCGAAGGATATAATTTTGTCCATAATCGGCAGAATCTCGTCCGCCTCAGGTTTGTGAAAGAGCACCTCGTCGCCCTGGTAGATTCGCAGCTCCGTCTTGATTTCGCCCGGCTTGACCTTGTACTCCAGACAGAACAGCGCCGCATAGACCATCAGCTGTTCCATGTGTGCCGGCACCTCGCCCGTCTTCAGATCGTGTATGCGCAGCATTTTGTTGCGATAGGCGATCGCATCGGCCGTGCCGAAACAGTTGGGCGAATAGAAGAGCATTACCTCCGGTGACATCCGATAGCCGATAGCATCGTTTACGTAGAGGTTCAGCGTCTTGTTCGTCTTGGGCAGCTTCTGTCCCAGACGAATGCAATCGGCGGCAAATGCGTGCAGCTCCGTTCCCCGAAGCGTTGCCATTTGCCGCCGAAAGACTTCAGCCATCTTTTCTTCCGAATAGTTGATCCAGTGATACTTACTTGGTGACAGGAAGGCGTGAGCCCCCGTCAGATCCGAATGCCTGTTCCAGTTCATTGAGGACCTCCTCCTTGTTCTCCGGAAATATAATTCTCGAAAAGGACATCTCGTTCATCTTGTCCACGTAATACTGTTGATTGGGCTGCTTGCGTGCGTAGCGGTCGCGCTTGCACTCCAGTGTCGCCCAACGCTCACCTCGGAGAAACAGGAGATCCGGTATGCCCTGAATATAATTGGCATCCAGCTTCATCACCATGCAATCGGGAAAGCGCTTCTTGAGCTCCTTGATCAGACCGCTCTGAAACCGCGCCTCCTTCGATTGTCGTTTCATATTCTGCACTCCTTTCGAAAACAAAGCAAACAAAAGAAGAGAAGGTGATATTTCACCCTCTCTTCATAAAAGGCCATGTATTTTTCGCGGAAATATAATTGTGTTCCGATTCCTCGTCGGGGGGTCATTCGTAGCCCCCATTCTCTTGGCGCCCCTGAAAGGGGAGCTGGCGCGTCAGCGCCTGAGGGGTTTCGTAACCCTCGTTTTCCCTTGCCGCCCCCGATTGTCGGAACCACTCGTAGCCGGATTCCTTGGCGCCCCTGAAAGGGGAGCTGGCGCGTCAGCGCCTGAGGGGTTAACGTCACTCACCCTCTCTCGCACCACTGCCTGCAAAACGGATAGTTCTCCCGGCACACGCTCTCGCAGTACCCATCCTTCGGC
>CAVINP010000018.1:0-2104 GCA_963643985.1 bacterium | reverse complement strand
CCTCAAAACCCCTCAAAAACCCCCGAAAACGGCCATTTTAGGCCCTTTTTCACCGATTTTGGGCCGTTTTTACCCGATTTTTCTGCCCACTTTTGCCTCTCAAAAGTGGCCATTTGCCCACTTTTTTTGGCCACTGCCCACTTTTATTGTTAATTCTATGTTAACTTTCAAAAACAAAAGTGGGCACAGCCCGGTTTTGCAAACCAAAAGTGGGCACGAAATCACGCGTCCTTACCCGATCTGTTCCGGCTTCTCTCACACTCAAAACCGTTCGGATAGCGCTTCCTGAGCTTTGCCACGTTGCACTCCAGCACCTGATCCAGTGTGAAACCGAGCGCATCCGCACTCACCGCCAGATACCACGCCACGTCACCCAGCTCCTTCATCAGGTGTTCGCGGTCGAAGGCGTGCCCTTGAAACAGGTGCTTCTTAAGAATATCAATCGCTTCACCCGCTTCGCCGTTGAGTCCCATCAGACCCTGCAGCAGCCGGTTCATGTCCGTCGAACTCATGTCAAACGGCAGCAGCACGCCCTCGGTCCGAAGCGCCTCCTGCTGGTATTCATTTGGCGTCATACAGTACAACCTTTCCCTTTCGCAGGCTCTTGCGTACGTCGATGACGCGCTGGTTGCGGCTTCCGCGCCATGTCAGATCCAGCGATTTCTTTTCCTCCACGAACGGCCCGTCTACCAGCACGTCAATGTACTTGAGTGCATCCTTCTCATTCGAAGAATATAATTCCTCAAATGTGTAGCCGCTGTAGCACCATACGTTCAGTCCGACGCTCTGCGCGAATGCTGCCAGCTCCGTCAGAGCCGCAGGCTGCAGAAACGGCTCGCCGCCCGAGAACGTCACGCCGTCCAGCAGTGTGTCCGCCAGCATGCGCCGCTTCAGTTCTTCCACATCCATTGCAATGCCGCCCACGACGTCCCAGGAGTTTTTATTGTGACAGCCCTTGCAATGCCTCAGACACCCCTGAAAAAATATCCCCATACGTATGCCCGGCCCGTCTACATAGCTGTTGGCCTCCAGCCCGTACAGATTTACATTCATGTCAGCTTCCTTCTTTCAAATATAATTTCCGTTTTCATTGCCCCCTGAAAAGGGGAGGGGACCATGCGAGCAGCGGAGGGGTTCTCGCACTCTCACACGATCCCTCTTTCAAATATAATTCTTTAGCACAAAGGTTTGTTTTTTTCGCTTTTCATGGCATCCATATTCGGCGTAAGCTTGTCAAGCCTGCGGATTTCTGCGGTGCAGCAACTGTCAAGAATCGTGTCAATCTCTTTCCCTTTGTACTTTTTCCCGTTCTGTCCGTCATAGACGACCATATTGCCCTTCTCTACCTGATAGAACATACTGTGGCCGCCGCCTAGTTCGCTCCACGTTACCAGGATTTCACCGCGTGCACCATCGCCTTGGGCTGCGACCTTCTTGTACATTTTGCTGCGCTGATCAGGACCGAGATCCGTGCTCAGATTGTACTCGGTATGCTTCGTCGGCGGCTTGAACCAGTTGGTGAACGTGTCCGTGGGAAGACCGCCCCTGTTCGAGTCCACCAGTCCGCAAGCCGCAACATCATAGCCTCTTCTGCGCATTTCCATGGCAGCGGTACACATGGTACAGTTTGACTTGAAGGGTTCGCCGTCTTCGTAGCTTTGATTGACTTTTTTCAGATCATCGTCAATACCCAAATCTTTCTTCTTCAAATATAATCCGGTCTTCGGATCGATCTGCTCGTTTTTACGATCTTTTTCCAGCTTTTTGGCGTTGTCCTCCCGATGGTCCTTCCATTTCTTCTTATACACCTTGCTGTCAATAGACTGTTTGATGACGGCCGTCGCGATAGTCGCCACATAGGCCGTCGCCACGGTGACTGCAATTTTTTTTGCCGTGCTGCTCTTGCCGTCACCGTCGCCTCCGTATCGGCTGCCGCTCTTGCTGTTCTTCGGATAGGCCTTCGCCTTCGCCTGGGCGGTCAGCGGATACGGAGGTCCGTGCCGCACACCCCACTTCTGACCCTTGATTCCGTGATGCGACAGATAATCCAGCGTATCTGCCTGTTTGATCGGCATTTTTCGCCCTCCTTTGGTTCAAATATAAT
>CAVINP010000017.1:0-27350 GCA_963643985.1 bacterium | reverse complement strand
GCATGGCGGCGCGAACCCAGGCATCGGGGCGGTGGCTGCCTCTCTGCGCTGCTGCGCGGGCTGATGAAGCTCGTGGCCGTGGTGCTGGTGGCGGCACTGCTGGCCTGCGGCGCACTGTACCTGCTGCCGGTGTCGTTTCTGAATGTCGAGCCGAGCGGCAGCGACCTTGCCATTGCGGACAACCTCAGCGACGATCGGGTCAACATACTGCTGCTGGGGCTGGACGATCTCAACGAGGGCAGCCAGCGCTCGGACTCCATCATCATCGCCTCACTGGGCAACCACTCGCTCAAGTTCATATCCATACTGCGCGACACGCTGGTGGAAATTCCCGGCCACGGCACGCAGAAGATCAATGCGGCCTATGCCATCGGGGGGCCTGAGATGACCATGCGCGTCATCAACGAGACATTCAACCTCAACGTCACCAACTATGTGGCGATCGACTTTTCCTGCATGGTGGATCTGGTGGACGCCATCGGCGGCGTGGACATCGAGATCGAGGACCGCGAGATCGAGCAGCTGAACAAGTACGCATGGAACACCTACAAGTGCATTACCAAGGACGGCGGCACGAAGTATGCCAAGTATGCCGACTCGACGGCCTACACGCAGGGCGGAACGCTGCACCTTAACGGCCTCTTTGCCACGGGCTACGCGCGCATCCGCAAGATTGACAGCGACTACACGCGCACCAATCGCCAGCGCAAGGTGATACTGGCGATCATACGCCACATGCGTTCCGAGTGGTACAATCCGCTGATGTATGTGAAACTGTTCAAAATCCTGGGGGAGAGCGTGAATACGAACCTGAGCATCGTGGAGCTGATTTCGGTGGGCGAGAAGATACTGGCGATCCCGCAGGCCGGGACGGCACGCATGCCCAAGGATGAGGACATCAGCGACAACGGCTCCAGCATCGAGATCACCGACAGGGAAGGCAATATCGAGAATATGCATCGGGAGATCTACGGAACGACGGGGGAGTAGTGACTGGTGGATAGTGACTGGTGGATAGTGACTGGTGGATAGTGACTGGTGGATAGTTGAATGGTGATTGGAATTCGGTTTTAACTTGACTTCGGTGTACCACCCCGTACAATTCCACTGACACTGACCGCTTCACATCTCGTACCGGTACAGCTTTTTCATCAGCGACAGCGTTTCGTCATCGCCGGAAGTCTGAAATTCGATGTGTCCGCGATCCGTGTTCGCTGTGAGCCGGCCGCGAGCCTCCAGCAGGCGCGCAAGCTGGCGCACCGTGCCTTCGCGGCCGTCGAATATGGGTACGTCGGGGAAGATGCGCCCGATTTGGCGGCGCAGGAAGGGGTAGTGCGTGCAGCCCAGCACGATGCCGTCAATCTGCTCGTGCATATAGGGTGCAAACACGGCTTCAACGGCACGCGCGGCGGCATCGGTGTCCATATCGCCCTTTTCGACGATCTCAACCCAGCCCTTGCCCTCCAGCGGCACGACACCCTCGCCGTACTGCGCCATGAGGGCGGAAAACTTGTCCAGAGACAGCGTGGCACGTGTGGCCAGCGCCAGTATCCTGCCGCCCCTGCGGCTTTGGCTGGCAGGCTTGACCGCGGGTTCCATGCCGATGACGGGGATGTCCACACGGCTGCGGATGATGCTCGCGTAGGCTGCGGTGATGGTGTTGCAGGCGATCACCAGTGCCTTGATGTCCTGCTCCAGAAGATGATCTATGGCACGGGCAGAGAGATCGCGTATTTCTTCGATCGGCTTGGGGCCGTAGGGCGCATTGGCGTTGTCACCGTAGTAGATGAAATTTTCATTCGGCAGCAGTTCGACCGCCTTTTTCAGCACGCTGATGCCGCCCACACCGCTGTCCAGAAAACCGATAACGTCCTTCATGCATCTCACCCGATCCGAATTGATGTTTCCATTATAAAGCGATCGGACAGAAAAATCAAGGCATGGAAACTTATTTGTATTTACAATAAAAGGCTGTACATTTATTCTGAATTTTGATATAATACCGTCAACAACGTATTTCGGAGGCAGATATGAACAAGGGAAGAGCAGTGCTGATACTGAAAAACGAGGGCGCCATGGGTGTGGTCGCGTCTGCGGCCCGCATATCCACGCAGATGGGAACGGCACTGGAGATATACTCCGGGAGCGGCGACAGGGAGCGTGATCTGAAGCTGGTGAAAAAGGTGCTCGCCTCGGGACACAAGTCGGTCACGGAGCATCAGACCTTTTCGATCGCCTTTGACGATGTTTCCGTGCTGACGGAGCAGTTCGTGATCGAATTCCGTCTGGCCTCATTCACGGTGAAGTCGCGCCGCTACGTCGATTTTTCCGATGCGGGCTACGTCATCCCTGCGGACATGAGCGATGCGGTGCAGCGCATCTACTGTGACCGCTGCGGCTATCTCTTCGAGGTCTACGGGCGCCTGCTCGACATGGGCATCCCCAAGGAGGACGCACGCTTTGTGCTGCCCTACGGCTTCAGGAGCAATTTCTATGTGACGCTGAACGCACGTGAACTGATGACGATGATCATTGCCATGCTGCACGGACGCGGACGGGAGTATCCGGAGCTTGTCTCCCTGGGCAAGCAGCTCTATGCGCAGTTTGACGAAATCTATCCCGGTGTGCTGGAGAGCGAAATGGTCAAGGCCCCTTCCGAGATCATCGAGGACAGCGACGGCCCGATACTGGCGGGTGAACCGCGCGAGGCGGCCATACACATCATCTCCGCGCCGCAGCACCCCGTGGCCGCGCTGGACGCCGCCATGCGTTTCTCGGGTCGCTTCACGGGCTTTGACGCGGAGAATATGCGATCGCTGATGCAGGATGCACGCCCCCGCGAACTGGAAATACTGAACTACTGCTTCCGCATCGATGACGTGTCGCTGGCCTGCGTCACGCACTTCACGCGCCACCGCATGCTCACGCTCCTGCTGCGCCACGAGCTGAGCGCCCTGACCGAGGGCAACTATGTGCTGCCGGAGTCGGTCAGGGCCAATCCCGAGGCGCTGGAGACCTATCAGAAGGCATTTGAGGCGCAGTCCGAGGCGGCCGCCCGCGTGCGCGAAGCCGGTGCTTCCGCCGACCAGCTGGCTTATTTCGCCATGGCCGGACACACGACGTCGATGATGATCGGCATCAACGGGCGAGAGCTTTTGCACTTTATGAAGCTGCGCAGCTGCAGCCGCGCCCAGTGGGAGATCCGCGGCATTGCACGCGCCATGATCGAACTGGTCAACGAGACGGACGCGAGGCCCGTCTTCGGCGGCTTCGGACCGACCTGCGCGGTGACGGGCCACTGCCCCGAGGGCAAGATGTGCTGCGGACATCCGGTGA
Source organism: bacterium (assembly GCA_963643985.1). Lineage (GTDB taxonomy): Bacteria > Bacillota > Clostridia > Christensenellales > Aristaeellaceae > SFTH01. The sequence continues at coordinate 24,014 of CAVINP010000017.1, read as the reverse complement.
CGATCGAAAACGGGGTCTGGCGGCGCAAGGGAGAGCAATGAGGGATAAGGGAATAGGGACTAGGGAATAGGGAAATAGTGATCGGTTGACTCCTGATCCCTATTTCCCAATCCCTCACTGCATCAGAGCAGTTCCAGCAGCCGGTCGGTGTAGGCTGCGCAGCTTGCGCCGCTGCGATCACCGGTGACGCAGAGCATGTTTTTCTGCATGGCATCATCAAGGCGTTTTGCCGCTGCGCCGCGGCCGATGTGTCTCAGCAGCAGCATCTCGGCCGTGAGTATGCTCCTGGGGTCGGCATAGTCCTGCAGGCCCAGCTCGAACAGCCTGGGCGCGGAGCCGTGCACGGCCTCGAACATGGCAAAGCGGTCGCCGATGTTGGCGCTGCCCGCCGTGCCCACGCCGCCCTGCAACTGCGCGGCCTCGTCGGTGATGATGTCGCCGTAGAGGTTGGGCAGCAGCATCACCTGGAAACGGCTTCGCAGCGCGGGGTTGACGAGGTTGGCGGTCATGATGTCGATGTAGTAGTCCTCGACCTCGATTTCCGGGTATTCCGCGGCCACTTCATGCACGACGGCGGTGAACTTGCCGTCGGTCTTTTTCATGATGTTGGCCTTGGTGACGACGGTCACGCGCTGCTTGCCGTTCGCCCGCGCATATTCAAAGGCCGCACGGGCGATGCGCCGCGTACCTGCGTCGGTGGTGACCTTGAAGTCCACGGCCATGCCGGGCAGTTCCACGCCGCGGCTGCCCAGTACGTATTCGCCCTCGGTGTTCTCGCGGAAGAACATCCAGTCGATGCCCTCCTCGGGGATGCAGACCGGGCGCACGTTCGCAAACAGATCCAGCTCGCGCCGCAGCGTCACGTTCGCGCTCTCCATCCTGCCGCCCATGGGCGTGGTGGTCGGCCCCTTGAGCAGCACGTCACAGCTTTTGATTTCAGCCAGTACGTCCTTGGGGACACTCTCGTTTCGCGCCAGACGGTTTTCGATGGTCAGGCCTTCGATTACCCGAAGTTTTATCCGTCCGTCGCCGATCTCGTCCTTCAGCAGAGCCTCCAGCACGCGCCGTGCCTGCGGCATGATGATGCGGCCGATGCCGTCGCCGTCGATCAGGCCGATGGTCACGGTTTCCCTGTCGGCATAGTTGACGCGTTCGCCGTTCATGCTTTCAAGTCGCGCCACCTGTTCGCGCAGCAGCGCTTCAAACGCCGCCGACGCTTTTTTTATGTCATTTTCGATCTGAGTATTCATTCCCGGTTCTCCTCCCGCGTGTATTCGAGCAGACCGCCCGCCAGCAGTATGGCCCTCTGGCGCGGCGAAACTTTGCAGATGAGACGCGCCGTCTCGCCCGAGGCGCTCTTCAGCGTTACAAAGCCGCTTTCAAGCCCTTCGAATATGCCCGAGAGCGTGAGCCTGTCGCCCTGGGAGAAGCGGTCGTAGTCCGCCTCGTTTTCGAATACGAGCGGCAGTATGCCTGCATTGATCAGATTGGCCACGTGGATGCGTGCAAAGCTCTTGACGATCACGGCGCGTATGCCCAGATACATGGGCACGAGTGCGGCGTGTTCGCGCGAGGAACCCTGGCCGTAGTTGCTGCCGCCCAGTATGATGCCGTCACCCGCCGCCTTGGCGCGTGCGGGGAAATCCGGGTCGCAGACCTCGAAGCAGAACCGGCTCATCTCGGGGATGTTGGAGCGGTAGGGGAGCACTTTCGCGCCAGCGGGCATGATGTGATCGGTGGTGATGTTGTCGCCGACCTTGAGCACCAGCTCGGCGGAAATGTCGTCCGTCAGCTTGCGTCCCTTGGGGAAGGGCTTGATGTTGGGGCCGCGCAGCACTTCGGCCTGCTCGGCCTCTTCGATCGCAAGTGGCTCCAGTACGCCGCTGTCATCCACGCTGAAGTGTTCGGGCAGCTCAAATACGGGGATCGGCGGCAGTGTCATGGGGTCGGTGATGAAGCCGCTGAGCGCCGAGGCCGCTGCCGTCTCGGGGGAGACCAGATAGACGCCCGCATCCCTGGTGCCGCTGCGGCCCGGGAAATTGCGGTTGAACGTGCGCAGGCTCACGCCGCCCGAGTTGGGCGAGAAGCCCATGCCGATGCAGGGGCCACAGGCGCATTCCAGCAGGCGTGCGCCCGAGGCGAGTATGTCGGTCAGTGCGCCACAGTCGGCCAGCATGGACAGCACCTGCCGCGAACCGGGGGAGACAGACAGATCCACGTTCGCCGCGATGCGTCTGCCCTTGAGTATCGCAGCCACCTTGAGCATGTCCGAAAGTGAGGAGTTCGTGCACGAGCCGATGCAGACCTGATCGACCTTCTGTCCCTTCAAAGAAGAGACCTCCACCACATTGTCCGGACTGTGCGGACAGGCGATCATGGGCGTGAGCGTGCTCAGATCGATGCGGATGATGCGGTCGTACTCGGCGTCCGGGTCGCTTTCAAGCGGCACGTAGTCGCCCTCGCGCCCCTGCGCACGCAAAAAGGCCAGCGTCTGTTCGTCCGAGGGGAAGATCGAGGTCGTCGCGCCCAGTTCCGTGCCCATGTTGGTGATGGTGGCACGCTCGGGGACGCTCAGGGTTTTGATGCCCTCGCCGCCCCACTCGATGATTGCGCCCACGCCGCCCTTGACGGAGAGTATCTGCAAAAGCTTCAGGGATACGTCCTTGGCAGAGACGAAGGGACGCAGCCGGCCCGTCAGCTCCACCTTGAACATCTTGGGCATGCGGATATAGTATGCGCCGCCGCCCATGGCCACCGCCACGTCCATGCCGCCCGCGCCGAAGGCCAGCATGCCCAGACCGCCGCCTGTGGGCGTGTGGGAATCCGAGCCGATCAACGTCTTGCCGGGCTTGCCGAAGCGCTCCAGATGCACCTGATGACAGATGCCGTTGCCGGGGCGAGAGAAGCGCACGCCGTGCTTGGCAGCGACCGTCTGCAGGTAGAGATGGTCGTCGGCGTTCATGAAGCCGCACTGCAGCGTGTTGTGATCGACATAGGCGATGGAAAATTCCGTCTTGACGCGGGGAATGCCCATGGCCTCAAACTCCAGATAGGCCATCGTGCCCGTCGCATCCTGCGTCAGCGTCTGATCGATCCTCAGCGCGATCTCCTCGCCCGGGACCATATTGCCCGATATCAGATGGCCTGCGATGATTTTCTGTGCGATGGTTCTAGCCATTGTGATTCCCTCCCAGCATGCTGTCTCTGGCGTTGCGGATGTGACGATTCATCAGCACCTCGGCCTTGTCGGTGTCCCGCTCACAGATGGCCTCGCAGATGGCGCTGTGTTCGCCGGAGCTCTTCTCCCGCCGTCCGGCATTGATCAGCGAACTGCGGCGGTAGCGCTCGGTCTTGCGGTGCAGCGGACGCAGTATATCCGTGAGCACCTGACGGCCGCAGATCTGATAGATGCAGTCGTGAAATTCGTCATCGATCTTGCGCAGCTGCTCATAGTCACCCTTGCCTACGTAGAAGTCCTGCAATTCCATCAGGCGGCGCAGGTGCGCGGCGTCGTCCTCACTGCGGTTGAGTGCCGCATAGCGTGCGGCCAGACCTTCGCAGCGCATGCGAACGTCCATGATGTCCTGCAGATCATCCAGCGTGATGCCCAGCACAAGGCTGCCCTTGCCCGTATCCTGTATCAGACGCTCGTGCTCCAGACGGTGCAGCGCCTCGCGTATGGGTGTGCGACTGACGTTGAGCTGCTCTACCAGCTTGAGTTCCGTGAGTATCTCGCCTCGGGGATAGACCCCGGATATAATATCGCTTTCCAGCTTTTCAAACACCTGATCGGCCAGCGAAATGGATTTCAGCATCGATTTTATCTCCCTTCTCGTTTTTCGGGGAAGCGCCCGGGCGCAAGCTCGCGAATCTTGTCCAGTATCTCACGATGCGACATCACGGTCACGCGGCCGTCCTCGTAGGCCTTGTCCACCCAGTCCTTGAGCTGCACCACCAGCGGGTCGTGCTTGTCCAGCTTTGCGTCGCCTTCCAGACGGAAGTGGCCGTTGATCCAGAATGCGATGCCCGCTGCGCCGGAGGTCTTGCTGATCTCCACCGTCGCGGGGCGGTTGAGCAGCTTTTCGGTGTCGAATATGGTGTAAATCTCCGGGTCCTTCATCAGGCCGTCGGCATGGATGCCGGCACGCGTGGAGTTGAAGTACGCGCCCGCGAAGGGCGTCATAGGCGGAATATGATAGCCGATGTCCTTCTCGAAGTAGTCCGCGATCTCCGTGATCACCGTCGGATCCATGCCGTCCAGCGAACCGCGCAGCGAGGCGTATTCGAACACCATGGCCTCCAGAGGGATGTTGCCCGTGCGCTCGCCGATGCCCAGCAGGGAGCAGTTGACCGCGCACGCGCCGTAGAGCCAGGCGGTGGAGGCGTTTGCAACGGCCTTGCAGAAGTCGTTGTGGCCGTGCCACTCCAGATGCTCGCTGGGCACGTCGGAATAGTGCTGCAGGCCGTAGATGATGCCGGCCACGGAGCGGGGAAGCGCCGCTTCGGTGTAGGGTACGCCGTAGCCCATCGTGTCGCAGGCACGGATCTTCACGGGAATGCCCGCCTTGCGAGAGAGCGCCTGCAACTCGTTGACGAAGGGTACCACGAAGCCGTAGAAGTCCGCACGGGTGATGTCCTCCAGATGGCAGCGGGGGATGACACCCTCTTCAAAGGCATCCTTGATCGTGCCCAGATAGTAGTCCAGAGCCTGGGCGCGGGTCATCTTCATCTTCTTGAAGATGTGATAGTCCGAGCAGGAGACCAGTATGCCGGTTTCCTTGATGCCCAGATTGCGCACGAGCTTGAAGTCTTCCCGGCTGGCGCGTATCCAGCTGGTGATCTCGGGAAACTTCAGCCCGAGCGCCCTGCACTTCTCGAGCGCCTCGCGGTCCTTCTTGCTGTAGATGAAGAATTCCGTCTGGCGAATGATGCCGTAGGGGCCGCCGAGTTTGCTCAGAAGCTTGTATATGTTCACGATCTGATCGACCGTGTACGGCTCGACCGACTGCTGGCCGTCGCGCAGGGAGGTGTCCGTGATCCAAATCTCCTCCGGCATGTTCAGCGGCACGCGGCGGTGGTTGAACGACACCTTGGGCACCGTGCCGTAGGAATAGATGTCGCGCAACAGGTTCGGTTCTTGCACATCCTGAAGCGAGTATTTATAGGAGTTCTGCTCCAGAAGATTGGTCTTGCTCGATATTTCCAGCATACGAAATGCCTCCTTTCGAGGGAAACAAAAGATTGTATACAATTATACAAGTATTTCTGGATTTGTCAAGAGAAAATTCGGTTCGTCACCTAGAGCGTGTTTCTAAATTCGCCACGATGCATTTTCGGCGTCTTTGCCTGCATTTCTGCGTTGATTTCCCTTGATTTACCTCCAGTAAACCTGCGGAAAATCGCCTTGAACTGCAAGCAAATCCACTCGAAACTGCACATGTCTCATTTTAGAAACACACTCTAGGGGGAAGAGACGGAGATCCCCCGACATTTTCGTTTGCGTCTCCGAACCGACAGCTTGCCGTGATAACGTCCATATGAATTCATATATCGGTAATAATATTTGCCTTAAATCTTAATACAATTTATGGTAAAATATAAGTAATCCTAGCAAAGAAAGGGGATTGAGATCATGATCAAACGTATTGCAGCAGCGCTCATTGTGCTGGCACTGGCGCTCGGCTGTGCATTCGCTCTGGCCGAAACCGCCGACACGGAAATCACCGCAGTGGAGGGCAAGACCCGCTATATCGCCACCGGAAAGGGGCTCAACATTCGCGCAGCCGCCGATCTGGATGCCGAGATCGTTGCGACCCCCGATTTCAACTATACCGTGAAGGTCATTGGCGAGGAAGGCAAGTGGAGCCACGTGATCTATGAAAGCAACGATCAGATCTACGAGGGCTATTGCTGGACGGCCTACCTCAGCGATCACAAGATTGTTGTGAAGAAGGCTGACAATTCCCGTAAGGCTTACTACACGTGCCCTTGGAATCCGAATGTAAAGTGGGACGAAGGCGACTGGAACGAGCATCTGACATTAATTGAGATAAAGGGGGATGAATACTGGAAAAAGACGAATTGAGCAGGGCTGATTATCCGGCGGCAAACTCAAAAAGACAGATCAAAACGGTCTGTCTTTTTTGATACTTTACGTTTCTCCGGGAAATGGGGCTACCGGGTTCTGCGTAGCAGGCCTTGGGTGCGTAAAAGCGGTGGTGGGGATACTCCCCACACTCAGAATACCGGGAAGAACCAAACGCCCCTCCCGCCGTTTTGTGGCGGGAGGGGCGTTTCATTTACTGTGTCACCTTGACCTTGAAGCTCAGCTTTGCTTTGCTGTTGTCCTTGCTTGTGACGGTGATGGTGGCCGTGCCCCTGCCCTTGGCGGTGAGCACGCCGTTTGCATCGACCATTACGACCTTCGTATTGCTGCTCTTCCAGGTGAGATCCCGGAAGGAAGCGTCGGTCGGGTTGAACGTTACGGACAGCGTCTTGTCGGTGGCAAAGCGCTTCATCGTCAGCACGCTCTTGGAGGTCAGCGTCTCCTTGCCGTGCATGACGGTGATGCCCTTGACGGCCGTCTTGGTGACGTTGATCTTGCAGCTGCCGTAGACCTTTTTGTTATCGGTGGATTTGCACTTGATCGTCGCCTTGCCCGCACCCACCACGGTGAAAGCGCCGGTCTCGGCGTCAACGGTCACGACGTTTTCGTTGCTGCTCGTCCACGTCACGCCCTTGTAGGTGGCGTTGGTGGGCTGCACCGTCGCCTTGAGGCCGCTGATGACCTGGCCCTTGACATCGTTGTACACGAACGTCAGGCCGGAGGAGGGGATCGGCGAATAGAAGTAGCTCAGCACTACCTTCTTGACAGCGACCTTCGTGACGTTGATCGTGCAGGTTGCCTTGACCTTCTTGCTGCTTGCCGAGGTGCAGGTGATGACGGCCTTGCCGATCGAGCCGATCACGAACTTGCCGGTGGTTTCGTCGGTGATGGCGGCAACGTCAGGGTTGCTGCTGGTAAAGACCACGGCGGGGTCGCTTGCGGTGGCGGGATAGACCGTGCTTACAAGTCTGAAGACCTTGTCCTTGTCGTCCTCGACGTTGAAGGTCAGTTTCTTTGCGGCAGTGTCATTGTACGCCAGCGTGATTTTCTTGATGGGGTTGTTCTTGACCGTCACGGTGCAGCTTGCGCTCTTGCCGTCGCTGCCCTGCGCGGTGGCAGTGATGGTCGTCTTGCCGATGCCCACGGCCTTCACCACGCCGTTTTCATCCACGGTCGCGATCTCCGGGTTCTCGCTCGTCCAGCTGACGTCCTTGTCCAGTACGGTTTTCGGAGTGACGGTGGCCTTGAGCGTGATGCTGTTGTTCTGCAGAACGGTGATCTTGCTCTTGTTCAGCGTGATCTTGGTGGCGGGATCACCGACCGTGACAGTCATGCGGGAGGGCACAAAGTACTTGCTCTCGCCGTTGCTGAGTTCCACCGTGTAGACACCCTTCTCGGGGAAGGTGATGGTGAAGTGGCCGTCGGCATCCACGAAGGTCGCCAGATCCGCGAGAAGCTCGCCATCCTTATAGGTCGTGATCAGAGCACCTTCGGGTGCAGCCTCTCTGCCCCAGGAAGTGGCATAGGCCGTAAACGTCTTGGGAATGCCGACGGTTGCGCCTTTGTCGGTAAACTTGAAATAGGTGTACTGATCGGACCAGTGCATGTCCTGATAGAGGAAGATTTTGAAGCTGTCACCGTCTTCCACGGCGGTGGCCATCAGGCGATCGACGAAGGTTCTGCCGTTGGTGCCGGTCTTGCTGCCGGAGCCGGACATGTAGACATCGTTGAGGTAGTAGCCCAGATTGCCCGAGCCGTCGCCCCAGAACCTGCTGACCCAGGAAGTGGTTGCCTTGAAACCGTCGAGACCGTCCGGATACTGCTGTTCATGCAGCGCCGCGCAGATCTCAAGCAGGGACACGACGCCGTCCGGGTTTTCGGGATCGTCTTCAGCGGTGATCGGGTAGTGGCAGATTTCATCACCGTTCTTGCCGACGATGAACGCACCGCTCTTGTCGGAGGCCGTCACGTAGACGGTGGCGGAGGCGGGCTCGTAGACCGTCACGCTCATGCTCGAGGGCGTGATGGGTGCATCGGTGAATTCCTTGGCCACATAGGACGAAGTTTCGTAGTCCCAGACGGAGCCGGTGTAGTTCGCCGTGCCGCTCACCTCGACGACGTATTCGCCCGCCTTGGTGAACTTGATGGTGAAACTGCCGTCCGAAGCGACACTGGTGGCCAGCGCCTTCACGGCCTTGGAGTTGCTGTCATAGACCGTCACGTTTGCGCCGGCGGGGAAGACATCGTTGGCAGCCTTGATGGTGAAGGCCTTGTCCTTGCCCGCAACGGCCGCTGCCGTTTCGGAGTCAAAGTAGGTGTACAGATCCGAGTAATCGGTGGTGTCGCGGTAGAAAAAGGCCACCAGATCGGCGTTGTAGTTGAGCTTTACCAGCAGACCGTCCGCGGACTTTTTGTTGAGATAGTAGCCGACGTTGCTCGTATCCACGCCCCACAGCCTGGTGATGTAGGGCCCGTAGGCGCTGTCGACCGCGACAAAGCCGTCCGCGCCGCTCTCGCAGTAATCAATGTGTGCGGTGAGGAAGGCGTCCTTGATCGTCACGGTGCCGTCGCAGTCAACGTCGCTGACGGTCTGTGCAATCTTGCTCAGTACGGCCTTGCCGTTCTCATCGTTGATGGTGAAATACGACCTGACGGTGGAGGGCTCATCCGTGCCGCAAACGCTGCAGGAGCCGTCAACGTAGGTATGCGTCGAATGCTTTTCGGCGGCGGAAGTCACGTTGCAGGTGATGCTGATCTTATCGCAGTCGGCCTTTATTACGGCAGAGCCGCCGCCCACGGAGGTGACCACGCCGTCCTTCACGGTCGCAACGGTCTTGTCGGAGGTACTCCAGGTCCAGGTAAGGCTCCGGGCATCACCGCTGCCGATACACTGCGTGTTGGGGGTCAACGTTACCTGCGTGCCGGCCTCGCTGAAGCTGATGCCGGTCTCGGCATTGTAGATGGTATCATCGCTTGCACTGAAGCCGTTGCCGGCCACGGCATAGCTGCCGCTTGCGGAACCGGCGGAAACGATGATATAGTAGCTCTTGCTGCTGCCGTCCGCGGCCGACAGGGTCACACGGCCCACAAAGGGAATCTTAAAGTAGCTGCTTGAACAGTAGGACGTATACGCCACACCGTCCAGTACATTGTTCACCGATGCAGCGGAGATCCCGGGCACGGAAGCGCTTGACCTCAGCCCCTGGAACACCTCAAAGGAGGAGACGCTCACACCCTCTGCCGTGTTCAGCCAAATGCGGCTGAGGCTTGCACTGCGGTTTTCGACGCGCAGTATGCCGTCGTCACCTAGCACTGCCTTCTGCGGTGTTCCGTTCGTGATCTTGTAGTTTGAGTTGACGACCAGATTGAGCGTGAAGTCTGCGGCCTCGTTCTCAGCCGTCAGGGCATCGCTGTTCAGCGCCTCGTAGGCGGCCATGGCTGCCTCGAGCACGTCATAATTGGTGACGTTCGCCTTTTCATCGTCGCTGAGGGCCTCGTAGGCTTCCTGCGCAGCGGTGATGGCGGCTTCGGAATCAATGGTCACCTCACCGATGGCATCGATCAGGGCAACGACCTGCTGCGCCGCATCGGGTTCTTCCGTAGCAACTTCAGCCGGTTCTTCGGTGGCTTCCTCTTCGGCAGTGGCCAGCAGGGCCGTGAGGGCCTCGTTGCCCGCACCGACAGAGGGTTCATCGCCTTTGACTTCGGTCAGCTTCGCACAATCCTTGAAGGCATCGTCACCGACGTACAAAAGGGTGCTCGGCAGGCTGACCTTCTCAAGGTTTGCGCAGCCGGAAAATGCCGCAGCACCGATGGACATGACGCCCTCTTCCGCGACCACTGCGCGAATGTTGGCGATGTACTGTTCCCAGGGGCGGTTGCCCTCGGCAAAGTCGGGCATCAGGCCCTCGCCCGAGACGGTCAGGGTGCCTTCGCCGTTGATTACCCAGGTCAGTGCCGAGCCGGCGATTTCGTTCACCGTGGGCGGCAGAGTCTCTTCAGGCTCGATGGGCGCCTCGGTCACATCGGGGATTTCGGTCTCCCCGGTCACTTCGGTTTCTTCGGCCACTTCGGGAATTTCGCTTTCCTCCGTTTCCTGAATGACCTCAGCCTCTTCGGTTTCGGCAGGTGCTGTGATCTTTTCGACCACGGTCTCTTCGGTCGGCAGAGTCTCCTCCGCCAGTACGCCGCTTGTCATGCTCAAGAGCATGGACAGGGCGAGCAACAATGCGAGTATCCGTTTTTTCATCGTTTGCCTCCTCCCGACCGCCTGAGGCTATCAAAAAACCGCTTCCCCGAAAACGAGGAAACGGCCTTTAAACATGTCTCAAACAGTCTTCATCTTCCTCGCAAAATGAACTGCTGCTTAAGGCAGGTCTCCTGGCTCGGGTTCGACCTACTTGCACACCTTCTCGATCTTCCGATCAATGGCATGTTGTGCTTTCGTCACCCTCACAGTAAGCTGAGGCTGCTTCGGTTTTGCACCGAATTCCCTTTTAAATCGCGCCCAAAGAGCGCGATACCTTAAACATCTCCATTATATGCAATTTACGCAGAACGGGCAAGACTTATTTGATTAAATTAATAGGTTCTTCACGGTTTGCCGGAGGGTTACCGATTCAATGGTGTGTGCCGGATCCTTCCTTCGCCGTTCAACTGATCACTGATCGATATCCGCTAAATTTACTCCACCGTCTTGAGGGATTCGGCCATCGGTATGGCGTTGATGCGGTGCAGCATGGCCAGATTGACCAGCGCCGCGAACAGCATCGTCAGCGCGACCGCAACGACGTAGCTCAGCGGCAGCACGCGCACGTCGAACATCACCAGATCCACCTTGATCTGCGACATCACGAAGCTGTGCAGCAGCTTGCCCAGCGGCAGCCCGACCAGCGCTCCCAGCGCACTGAGCGCGAAGTTTTCCGAGAGCACATAGGAGGCCGTCTCGCGCAGCGTAAAGCCCAGCACCTTCACCGTGGCAATCTCGCGTATGCGCTCGTTGATGTTGATGTTGGTCAGATTGTAGAGTACGATGAAAGCCAGTGCCGCCGCGCAGAGCACGACCATCACGATCACGGCATTGAGGCTGGACATCATGCTCTCAAAGCGCCCGCGCACCTCCGAGGACACGCTGACGTTGCTCACCGTGTCAAGCCCCGCGATATGTGCGCCGACCTCGCCGGCGTCCGAACCCTCGCCGACGTTCACAAATGCGGTGTTTTCGGCGGGTACCTCGGTCCACTGCCCCTCGACGCTTTCACTGCCTACGATCAGGTAGTTGTAGACGTAGTTGTCGAATATGCCCGAGACCGTCAGCGTCATGCGGTCCATCTGCGCATTGTAGACAGTCATGCTGTCGCCGGCCTTCGCGCCCAGACGATCGGCCAGCCCCGCGTCGATCACGCACTCGCCCCGGCCGGGGAAATTCACGGCCTCACTGCCGCTGTGCAGATCCATAAAGCCGGATATGTCGCTGCGATCGCTGATGATGATGCTCACTGAACGCGTCTGATCGCCGAAAGCCACGTCTGCCGAGCCTTCGTAGACAAAGAGCGCGTCATCGATCTCACCTGCCATTTCCGAGGTGAAGTCGGCCTGCGTCTCTTCGGTCCGGTCATCGATAAAGCCCACGGAGATATCGTAGATCATGATCTTGCCGAACTGGTCGCTCGGCAGGTTGGCGATGGAGTCGTTGATGCCAAGTCCCGTCACCAGAAGTGCCGTACAGCCGCTGATGCCGATCACCATCATCAATAGGCGCTTTTTGTAGCGGAAGATGTTGCGCAGCGTCACCTTGCGCAGGAAGGAGAGATGCTCCCAGATGAAGCCGATGTGCTCGAGCAGTATGCGCTTGCCGGGCTTGGGAGCCTTGGGGCGGATCAGCTGCGCGGGCATGTTGCCAAGCTCCGCGCCGCAGCACCACCACGTCACGCCCATGGAGCACAGCAGCGCCGCTGTCAGGGACACCGCGCCCAGAAGCGGACTGAGCACATAGGGGATCGGGGCAAAGCCGTACATCATGCCGTAGGCCTTCCAGATGATCTTGGGAAAGATGTAGCTGCCGCCGAAATAGCCGATCAGTGCGCCCAGCAGCGCCGCACTGCCGGCGTAGAACATATATTTGGACAGTATCGCGCCGCGGGAATAGCCCAGCGCCTTCAGCGTGCCGATGATCGTGCGCTGCTCGTCCACCATGCGCGTCATGGTGGTCATGCAGACCAGCGCCGCCACCAGCAGGAAAAACAGCGGGAAGACGGTGGATATGCCGTGCACGATCTGCGAGTCACTCTCAAAGCAGGCATAGCCCACGTTGGTGGAACGCTTGAGCACGTAGAGCGTGGCCGGCTCGATGTCGTCCACCTCCTGCTGCGCATCGTCGATCTCCTGCTGTGCGTCGGCCAGCTCCGCTTCGGCATCCGCGAACTGAGTATCGGCATCGGCCTTGGCAGTCTCGTAGTCCTCCAGCCCGGTCTGATACTCTTCCCTGGCATCATCCAGTTCCTGGCGGCCGGATTCGAGCTTCGACTCGCCCTGCCTGATCTGTTTTTTGGCACTGCCCAGCTGAGAGCTTGCCGAGTCGAGCTGCGACCGGTAGCCGTCCAGCTCGGTCTGCGCCGCCTCGCGCTGCGCATCCAGCTCGGCCTGCGCCGCGTCCAGCTGTGCAAGCCCCTCCTGCGCCGCCTGATACTGATCGATCACGCCGCTCTCCTCGATGGCAGCCTTGCCCGAGGCGATCTGATCGGCCTGTGCGTCCAGTTCACTGCGCTGCGGATCAAAGGCCGCATTGACCTCGTCCGCCTGTGCGTTAAGCGTTGTGATTGTGCCCTCGTATGTCGACTTCTGGCTCTCCAGGTCAGCTATCTCGGACTGCGCATCGGCTTTGGTCGTGCCGATCCGGGCTTCCAGAGAGGATATTTCGCCCTCGGCGGAAGCAATCTGCCCATTCAGGGAAGCGATCTGCGCGGCCTGTCCCTCGTCCTCGGGGTCGAGCGCGGATATCTGGGAATTCCAGGCGGAAATATTGCCCTGAAGCGCGGAAATCTGCCCTTCAAGGGCGGAGACGTTCACATCGCAGTCGGACTGCGCGGCGGATATCGAGCCTTCGATCGAGGAGATGGAGGCGTTCGCATCGTCGATCGCGCTCTGAACGGGCGACAGCTGTGCGCTGCGCTCACTCTCCAGTGCCTCGATGGCCGCATTGACCTGAGTCTCGGACTCAAGGAGCTGATTGTACTGATCGATTACGCCGCCGGCCTCGATCTGATCGATACCGGCCTGCACCGTCTCGCGCTGCGTGTCGATCTCCGCCTGAGCGGCATCCAGCTGTGCCAGCGTCGCGTCGCGCTGCTCCTCAAAGGCCGACTTGGAGGCTTTGTACTGCTTTTTGCCGGATCTGTATTGGCGCTTGGCATCGTCCAGCTCCGCCGCGCCGTCTTCAAGTTCCTTCTCGCCGTCGGCAATCTGCTGCTCGGCATCGTCCAGTTGAGTCCGCGCATCCTCAAGTTCCTGCTCGGCATCGGCCTTCTCGGTCTCGTAGTCCGCGTACTTCTCGTCCAGTTCGGCCTGCGCGTCGTCGATCTCCTGCTGCGCGTCATCCACCAGAGAGCGGTAGCGCAGATCGGAGCGCGACTCGCACTCCTGCTCGATTTTGTCCTCAAAGGCATCGATGCAGGCGTTGTATTCATCGGAATAGATATCGCCCGTGGTCTCGATGTCCACGAATATTTCACTGTAGTAGTCCACATCGAAGCCGTCGTAGGGGATGTAGGCAAAGGCGGAGATATTGCCCGAACCCAGGTCTGTGTTGCCACGCTCATAGTTGAGGTAGTATACGGAATTGGCCAGACCCACGACGGTATAGGAAGTGTATTTGAATTTGTCCAGCGTGTCCTGATCGTTGTCCTGCGAGAGCGTCAGCTCCGCGCCCAGCATGCTCTCATCGGCGTATCTGGCATCCAGCACCAGCTCACGACCGTTCTCGGGCATGCGGCCGGCCGTCAGGCTCAGCGTGTTCACACTTTGGGTGATCGAATGCACGCGCAGCGCACGGTTGCTGCCGTCCTCCCCGGGGCAGAGCACGTCGGCGTAGACCGCGCCCTCGGCCGCATTTACGCCGTCCAGAGACGCGAAATAGACCTCATCCTCCGCGGTGAAGCCGAGCGTTGATATGAGGCGATAGTCAAACATGCGGTTTTCGTCGATATAGCTCCGGGCCGCCGACAGCATGGCGCTCTTGCAGATGCGCAGGCCGCAGAAAAAGCCCACGCCCAGCGCGATGATCGCCAGTATGGCCAGATAGCGCCCGAGGCTGTTTTTGATTTCCCGGATCGCGGATTTTTTCAGCGGTTTCATTACCATTCAATCTCCTCGACGGGCGTGGCGTGTTCGTTGATGCGGCGGGAGAATACCGTGCCGCTGCGAAGCTCGATCACGCGATCCGCCATGGCCGTCAGCGCAGAATTGTGCGTGATGATGATGACGGTCATGCCGCTCTGTCGCGCCGTGTCCTGCAAAAGCTTGAGTATTTCCTTGCCGGTGTTGTAGTCCAGCGCGCCCGTCGGTTCATCGCAGAGCAGAAGCTTTGGATTCTTGGCCAGCGCACGCGCGATGGCCACGCGCTGCTGCTCACCGCCGGAGAGCTGCGCAGGGAAGTTCTTCATGCGTTCGCCCAGACCTACCGCACGCAGGGTCTCGTCGGCCGGGCGCGGGTCGGGGCAGATCTGGGCAGCCAGCTCCACGTTTTCCAGCGCCGTCAGGCTGGGCACCAGATTGTAAAACTGGAACACGAAGCCGACATCGTATCTGCGGTAGCGCGTGAGCTGTTTGGCGTTGCAGGCGGATATCTCATTGCCGTCCAGATAGACCTTGCCGGAGGTCAGCGTGTCCATGCCGCCCAGAATGTTGAGCAGCGTGGTCTTGCCTGCGCCTGACGCACCCACGATGACGCAGATTTCGCCTTTCTCCACCTCAAAGCTCACGTCATGCAGCGCGGTGATGGATACCTCGCCCATGCGATATTCCTTGCCGACATCGATAAACTGTGCAAACGCCATACGGCTCACGTCCTTTCCGGGATTATTTTAGTCATTCAATATGAACTGAAAATAAAATGAAGTTGCAGGGGTTTGTAAAATAGTTACTTTGCTATCCCTGCTTGCAAAAAACGGACGGCCTTGTTATAATGTGTGCATCACCCACAAGGAGGAAAAACATATGAAACGGGCGCTGGTATTCTCCGGCGGCGGCTCGCGCGGCGCATACGAGTGCGGCGCGTGGCAGGCCCTGCGCGAGATGAACGTGCGCATCGATGCCGTCTACGGCACGTCCATCGGCGCAATCAATGCTGCTCTGGTGGCACAGGGCGATCTGGACCGCTTCGTGAAGCTGTGGAACACGATTACACTCGATCAGATCATCGCGCTGGACGAGGATGAGGACTTCAACATCGACCACATGCTGCAGCGCAAGCGCGACATCATCCCCTTCCTGGCCAGCAATGCCAAGAACCTGCGCATGGACATCACGCCGCTGGAAAATCTGGTGCGTGACAACATAGATGAAAGGCGCGTGCGTGCATCGGGCATGGATCTGGGCATCATGATTACCCATGTGCCGCTGCCCGCAGGCGTGCCGCTGCGTCTGGGGGACATACCGCAGGGGCAGCTCGGCGATCACCTGATTGCCTCGGCTTCCTGCTTTCCGGTCTTTCCTGTCAAGCACATCGGCGAGGAACGCTACATCGACGGCGGTTACATCGACAACCTGCCCGTGAACATGGCGCTGCAGGACGGCGCGGACGAGGTCATCGCCGTGGACATCCATCCGCAGTTCACCCATCCCGAATACGCCAACCTGCCCGGCGTGAGCATCATCCATCCGCTGAACGATCTGGGCCCCTTCCTGGATTTTTCACACGATGTCCTTGACCGCAGCCGTCGCATGGGCTATTACGACACCATGAAGGTTTACGGCAAGTTTGACGGCATACGCTACACCTTCCGGCAGGTCAATGAATTGAAGATTGCCCCGCTGGCCCGCGGCTATGTGCAGCGTCTGGCCGGACTGGACGCATGCAGCGGTGATCCTTTCCTCTGCGCGGCTCTGAGCGAGGATTCGCCGCTTAGAAAGCTCAGTTGGAAGGATGCCTTCCTGCGCGGGCTGGAGCTGTGTGCCCGGAGTCTGGGCTTCAGGGAGGATGCCATCTACGAGATCGATGTGCTCACCGGCCGTGCCCTGCGCTTCGTGCTCGAGAATCGGGCGGGGGAGGAGAGCCTTGCCGAGGCCGCACGCGCCGGCAGCAGAAGGCTCACCGCGCATATCTTCTGCAGGCTGCAGGCGGATGAAAACTATGTCCAAAATAATTTTAAGCGCCTGAGCGATTACCCCAAGGAAACCGCCGCAGCGCTGTATCTGGATTTTATAAACTCAAAACTGTAGAACAGAATTTATTTCCCGTCGGCGGAGACATCCTTTTCGAGGATTTCGCCGCTGACGGCATCGATTTCGTATTCATAGCGGGCATTGTCCGCCTCGAAGACGAGCTTGTAGAGCCGCAGGCCGTCGTCCGTCTCCTGACGGTTCTGAAGGACATTGACGGTCACATCCTCCGCAAGCGCCGCATCCGCAAGAGCGATCTCCTGCGCCGCTGCTTCGCCTATGACGGCAGATGATGCATCCTGCGCGGACGGCGAGATCACTTCCCAGGAATACTCGACGATACCGCCGTCCGATGCATTGATCTGATAATCAAACTCCTTGCCGTCCGCGGTAAATTCCACTTCCCAGACGCGCCCGCCGCGTTCTGTATCGGATTCGGTGGGGGAGAGCAGCGCATTTTCGCGGGTCACGCCGGCGGCTTCGAGCGCGATATCCTCGGCGCCGGTTTTGTCGACGGTGCCCTGTGCATAGGCCGTCAGGCAGGTCAGCAGAGCCAGAATGGTGGTCAGAATCAGGATCTTTTTCATTGAAGTCGCCTCCTTTGATTTCATAAAAAGCACCTCTCTCGTGATCGTCGCGGGAAGAGGTGCTTTCTTTTACGTCGGTTTGCTCTTACTCTTCGGAGTACAGTTTTTCAAGGAACTCGGCATCGGCAATGCCGGTCTGCTCCATGCCGTACTGCTTCTGGAGTATCTTGACGGCCTCGGCGGTGTACTTGCCGAACTTACCGTCGGGCACGCCCGTGAGCAGCTTCTTTTCGATCAGCTTGGCCTGCAGCTTCTTGACGTCATCGCCCTCGCTGCCGATGGTCAGCGCATCCGAATCATCGGCTGCGGACTCGGCATCCTCGCTCTCCTCGGTCTCGGGCGCGTGAATCTCGAACCAGTAAACCGTGTCTTCGCCGCCGTTGGTGGCCGTCACGACCATGTACTGCATTTCGCCCATCTCCGAGAAGGGATAGCGCTTGTACAGCGTGGTGGTCTCGCCGCTGATCAGCTCGACATCGATCTTGCCCGCAATC
Source organism: bacterium (assembly GCA_963643985.1). Lineage (GTDB taxonomy): Bacteria > Bacillota > Clostridia > Christensenellales > Aristaeellaceae > SFTH01. Next base: position 6,450 of record CAVINP010000017.1, on the reverse strand, counting down.
TCGCGATCCAGCAGCTGATAGCCCTGCAGCGTCTGCGTATCGTCCGCGCCGCGGAAGGTGATCAGCAGGAAGTTCTGCGGTATGATGGTGGCCTGACCCGCATAGTCGTTGAGCGTCATTTCAAGCTCGACCGCTGCCGTGCCGCCCTTGAGGTCGTAGGTGTCACCGTAGTTTTCCTCGAAGTAATCGAAGTCCTTGTAGTCGGTTACCTTCATGGTGAGGGAAACCGTCTCGTAGACAGCACCGTCCGCGTCGCCGCTGTGACGACGGCCGTCGGAGGTGATTTCCGTGGTGAAGGTGACGGCCTCGCCGTAGGGCACAATCTCGGGGGCCTTGGTCGGTTCGGGCGTAGGCTCGGCCGTTGCCGTCGGAGCTTCGGTAACCGCTTCGGTGGCAGCAACTTCCGCAGTGGCTTCAACGGTTGCCTCGGTTGTGGCCGCAACCGTCGGTTCGACCGTCGCCTCAACCGTCGCCTCAGTCGTGGGCTCTGCCGTGGGTTCTTCGGTTGCGGATGCGACCTCGGCGTTGTCATCCGTCAGCGATGCACTCTGGATGATCGCCAGCTGCGGCACATCCGTCGATTCGGCAGTAGGCTCGGCCGTGGGTTCAGGCGTAGGTTCTGCCGTCGGTTCGGCGGTGGGTTCAGGCGTGGGCTCTGCAGTGGGTTCTTCGGTCACAACGGGCGTGTCTTCACCCGCGAGCGCAGCCAGACCCAGGGTCTGCTCCTCGCTTTCGTCCGCGAAACCGTCATCGAAGTCGTCCGCAAAGGGATTGTCATCATCATCCTCGACAAAGCCGCCCGCGGCAAACATCTCGGCCGCGAAGGCATCGTCTTCGCTCGTATCCGGCGTTCCCTCGGGCTCGACCGTCAGCTCCGTCGATACGGCATCGCTCTTGGGCCCGATGCCCAGCAGATCCGACACGCGCGGCAGTTTGTTGACCGCCACCGTGCAGCAGACAAAGCCCAATACGAGGCCGACCACCAGCGTGATAATGCCGGTTGTCCAAAGCTTCTTGCGATAGTGAATGCGCAGTCTGCGCTCATAACGTCTTCTGGAAGAATATTGATCGCGCATATGGCGTCCCTCCCGAATATATTTCATTTTTATTATACAGTCTTTACAGTTCTAAGTCAAGCGTACATACAAGAAAAAACCGGCTTTTATTCGGAAATTGCCGGTTTTTTCATAATTTGGTGCGACATCGGGCCTTAAATGGGCATCTCACCCTCGGAAGTAAAGTCCACATTGGGCAGTTCGTCCAGTGTTTCGATGCCGAAATGCTGCAGAAACTTGTCCGTGGTGCGGTAGAGTATAGGCCGTCCCAGCGTTTCGCGACGGCCGCACTCCTCGATGAAGCCGCGGTTGATCAGGGCCTGCACGGAATAGTCGCATTTCACGCCGCGCACACTTTCGATGTCGCCCTTGGTGACGGGCTGGCGGTAGGCGATGATGGACAGCGTCTCCAGCACGGCCTGCGACAGCGGCTGCTTTTGGATCGGCTGCAGAAACAGCTCGACCTGCGGCGCATATTTGGGATTGATCGAGAGAAACACCGCATCGCCGCTGCGGTTGAGCTGTATACCCCGGTTCTCCAGCTGCAGATGATCGCGCAGCTCGGTCAGCGAACCTTCCAGTTCCGTGACCGTCAGGTTCATGGCATGGGCCAGCACATCCACGCGCACTGGATCGCCGGAAACAAAGAGTATGGCTTCGATGATGGCAGTCAGGTTTTCCACGGTCACTTACTCCGTATCATCCTCGAGATTAAATATGGTCATGGCGTTCCGGTACGTCTGTTCGGCCAGACGGTCGGGCGAAACGCCTCTCAGCTCGGCGGCTTTGGCAAGCGTGTGCGTGATGAAGGACGGCTCATTGCGCCGGCCTCTCAGCGGCACGGGCGCCATGTAGGGGCAATCGGTCTCGATCAGCAGGCGATCCTGCGGCACATTCCGGCAGACTTCGGCAAGCTTCGGCGCATTTTTGAACGTCAGCGCCCCCGAGAGAGAGATGTACAGCCCCAGGTCCAGATAGACCTTCGCGGCCTCCCAGCTGCCGGTGTAGCAGTGCATGATGCCCTGCGGCATGCGACCGGTCGCGGCCCTGGATCTCAGCATATCCATGCAGTCACCGTGCGCCTCGCGGATGTGCAGTTGCACCGGCACGTGTATCTGCCACGCCAGCTCCAGCTGACGGTCAAACACGCGCTTTTGATCCTCACGCGGGGAGAGATCGTAGTGGTAGTCCAGCCCGATCTCGCCCAGCAGGCGGCAGTCATCGCGCTTCAGATACTCCAGTACCGTCTGTTCGGCCGCATCGTCATAGCGGCAGGCATTGTGCGGATGCGCACCGACGGAGCCGCACAGGAAATCGTATTTTTCGATCAGAGCGAACACCTTTTCCTGATTCGGCTCCTCCTCGCAGGGATCGGCCACCACATTGGCGCGGCAGACCCCGGCCTCGCGCATGCGCGAGATGACATCGATCTGATCCTCATCAAAGGCCGCATCGGCGATATGGCAGTGCGTATCAAATATCCGCATGGTTTTCCTTCCAGAATTCGTTCTTCAGCGAGCGCGTGAAGAGGCTGTCCACCGCCTCGCGCGGCGCAACGCCCATGTACAGTACGCGGTAGACCGCTTCGCAAATGGGTGTTTCTACATTATATTTCGCACTCAGACGGTGAATCGCGTCTGCCGTGTAATAGCCCTCGGCGAGCTTGTCGAATTTCTCGCCCAGCACCAGCGACTCGCCGAAACGGCGGTTGTGGCTGAAGCGGGAAAAGACCGTCGCCTCATAGTCGCCCAGATGGCACAGCCCGTAGGCGGAGAAGGGATTGCCGCCCATGGCCTCGATCAGCCGCGCAATCTCGCGCGTGCCGCGGGACATCAGTGCGCCCTTGAGCGTCGTCAGTTTCAGACCGTCCAGCACGCCCGCTGCCACACCGATCACGTTCTTGGCCGCCGCACCGATCTCGTTGCCGATGAGGTCCTCACCGTAGTAGAAGCGGATCAGCGGGCCGGAGAACTGTTCCACCAGCATCTGCCGCGCGGAAGCGTCTTCCGAGTCGATGACCATGCAGTTGGGTATGCCGGCATAGAATTCCTGCACGTGACCGGGGCCAAGCCACACGGCCACGGCGCAGGAGGGGTCGAGGTTGTCCCGCGCCACCTGGGAGAGGCGGCGGCCGGTCGTGACCTCGATGCCCTTCATGCACAGCACAAACGTCTTGTTCTCTATATGGTAGCTTTTCAGTTCGTCCATCAGGCCCTGCAGCGACTGGCTGGGCACGGAGATCACGATGATGTCCGCATCCTGCGTGCAGGCAAGATCCGTCGACAGCGCGACCGATTCGGGCATGACGAGCAGATCGTTTCTGCGCTCACTCAGGAAGCGCTGCATGTGCGCGGAAGTTGCGCGGCCGTACAGCGTGACATGATGGCCGATCCTGTCCAGATACCAGGCGATCAGCGAGCCCCAGCGCCCGCAGCCGATGACCGTGATTTTCTTCATCCGATCTCGCTTCCCGGCGCGACGTCGCCGTCCACCGTCAGCAGGCGCAGCTTGCCGTCGGGATCTTCGGCGCAGAGCAGCATGCCTTCGGAGACCTCGCCCGCCATCTTGCGCGGCGCGAAGTTGTTCACCAGCACGACCGTCTTGCCGACCATGTCCTCGGGCGCATAGTGCCTGGCAATGCCGGAGCAGACCGTCTTGGTCTGACCGTTGCCGATGTCCAGCGTCTCCTTGAGGAGCTTTTCCGACTTGGCCACGCGCTCGCAGGCAATGACCTTCGCGGCGATGAGCTTGATCTTCATGAAGTCGTCAAAGGAGGCGATGCCGATCTTCTCTTCTGCCTTTTCGGGCTTCTTTTCGGCCTTCTGTACCTTGACTTCCTTTTTCTCGGGCTTGGCGGATTCGGTTTCGCCGTTCAGCTCGGCCAGTTCCTTCTTGATGTCCACGCGCGGGAACAGCGCGGCGCCCTTGACCACCTTCGTGCCGGGCTTGATGCCGCCGAATTTCCTGACGGAATCCCAGGTCTTGAGCGCATTGTCCGTCACGCCCAGCTGTTCGAATATCTTTTCGGGCGTGGAGGGCATCGTGGGATAGATGTGCACGGCGATGGCGCGGATGCACTCGGCGAGGTTGTACAGCACGGTCTTGAGGCGCGGCAGACCCTCTTCGCTCTTGCCCAGCACCCAGGGCTGGTTGATGTCGATGTAGCGGTTGCAGTCGCCGATCAGCTTCCAGATTTCGGACAGTGCCACGGAGAACTGCAGCGCGTCCATCTGCTTTTCGACCATGTCGGGCAGCTGCTCGAAACGCTCGATCAGCGCGTGGTCGGATTCGCCTTCCACGCCCGGCTCGGGCACGATGCCGCCGAAATACTTCTCGATCATGGCTACCGTACGGGAAACCAGATTGCCCAGATCGTTGACCAGGTCGGAGTTCATGCGCGTCAGCAGTGCCTCGTTGGTGTAGTTGCCGTCCGAGCCGAAGGGCATCTCGCGCATCAGGTAGTAGCGCAGCGTGTCCACGCCGTACTTCTTGACAATCGGGCCGGGATAGACCACGTTGCCCTTGCTCTTGCTCATCTTGTCGTTGCCGAAGAGCAGCCAGCCGTGACCGAAGACCTGCTTGGGCAGCGGCAGACCCAGCGCGTGCAGCATGATCGGCCAGTAGATGGTATGGAAGCGCACGATTTCCTTGCCCACCAGATGCACGTCCGCAGGCCAGTATTTCTTGAACAGCGTGTCGTCATCGCTGCCGTAGCCCAGGGCGGTGATGTAGTTGGTCAGTGCGTCCAGCCAGACATAGACCACGTGCTTGGGGTCAAAGTCCACCGGCACGCCCCACTTGAAGCTTGTGCGGCTCACGCACAGGTCCTGCAGACCCGGGCGCAGGAAGTTGTTAAGCATTTCGTTGGCGCGGGACGGCGGCTGAATGAAGTCGGGATGGCTCTCGATGTAGTCGATCATCCACGGCGCATACTTGCTCATGCGGAAGAAGTAGCTTTCCTCGTGCGCGGTTTCGCAGGGACGGCCGCAGTCGGGGCAGAGGTTGCCGTCCTTGAGCTGCGTGGGAGTCCAGAATGCCTCACACTCGGCGCAGTACTGGCCCTCGTATTCGGACTTGTAGATGTCGCCCTGCTCGTAGAACTTGCGGAAGATCTTCTGTACGATCTTCTCATGGCGCTCGTCGGTGGTGCGGATGAAGTCATCGTAGTCGATGTTCATCAGCTTCCACAGATCCTTCGTCTCCGCCACGATCTTGTCCACAAACTGCTTGGGTGTCACGCCCGCAGCGGCGGCCTTGCGTTCGATTTTCTGGCCGTGCTCGTCCGTGCCGGTCAGAAAATAGGCGTCGTAACCCGTCATCTTCTTGAAACGGGTCATCGTGTCCGCGGCCACGGTGGTGTAGGTGTGACCGATGTGCATGTTGCCCGAGGGATAGTAGATGGGCGTTGTGATATAAAACTTTTTCTTTTCTGCCATGATGTTTTGCCCCCTTGTCTGTCTGAAAAAAAGCGCCCGCTCACTTTCGCGAGGGGTGCATCGGCTTCCGGCGCGTTACTATGCTTCATTATAACTGCCCATATGCGCTTTTGTCAAGGAAATAAGTATGAATTCGTCAGCGTATCTCCTGCTCCAACTCATCAAATACCGGCGCAGAGAAGAACTCGCCGAGCGTCATATCCAGCCCGTCGCAGAGCTTTTTGATCACGGCAATGGACAGCGACTTGCGCCCGGGATCCAGCATGCTGTACACCGTCGACGGCGTCACTCCCGCGCGGTTCGCCAGCTCGTTGGCCTTCATGTTCCGCTCCTTCATGATCTCGACAAACCGTGCCACCACGGCCTCTTTCACGTTCATACCGTATCACCTCTTTTAATGAGATGATAAAAAATTTTACGCGAATGCGTGTACGCATTTGCGTAATTATGAGAAATGTGGTATATTAAATTTAAACGCAGATGCGTATATAAGAAAGAGGGGTAAAAAGAACATGAGCAACAATTCCGGTAATTCGAATTCGGTGTGTCTTGTGGCCGTCATAGTTAATGTCAGGTGATGCTTCATCCACATCGTCTTCGCATTCATCCGGATCGTCGGGTCGCTCGGGAACGTCATCGTCCGGCCATGACAGGTACTATTCGGATGAAGAGTTTCAAGACTTTATCAATACCTACAAGGATTATTATTCATGGATGGATTAACGTAAGGAGGATAATAGAATGGCATTGATCAATTGCCCTGCATGTGGGAAAAGCGTATCCGAGAACGCCGATTCCTGTCCGTTTTGTGGCGAACCCATAGCAGAGAAACTTCAACAGGAAGTTGATAGTGGGTCAGAACATTTTCTTGTAACCGCAAGTAACCGTCTTGATCTACCGGTAATGGCACAGAATGAAATCAACTCACATACTGCAAGGCTTTCTGCTGAGGGAAAAAC
>CAVINP010000016.1:0-28554 GCA_963643985.1 bacterium | reverse complement strand
GCATTGCACGGACATTTTTCCGTCAAATTTTGGTGAAGACAAAGCGTTGTGTAATGCCCTTGCACTGTGCATAGACCGTGCAGCAGCCGCCGCCGCGCAGCTGCGTGGTCAGCACTGCCGTCGGGTCTCCGCTGAGCAGACGGCGAACATAGGCCTCGGGATCATCCGTCTCGATCTCATCAAAGAACACATCCCGCATCTGGTTGCCCGAGCAGCTGTTGCCGATCTCGCGCACCACCTCATACTGCGCCATGCCCGTTCCTCCCCCGGTCAGATCGCGCACCTGAGAACCACCGTGCCGCCGGTCAGGTCGGCACAGAGCAGTTCGCCGTCAATCACGGCCTCGCGCCCCAGTATGTCCGTCAGCGTCACCTTGCCGTCTGCGCACTCGATGCGCATCACGTTCTTCAAAACCTCGTTTTCGGGCTTCTTCTCATTTTTGTATACCGTAGAAAGGCACATTTTCTCATCCTCCGAATTTACGCATTCAGCGCCGCCAGCACAGTGGTCAGGCGCATATTGCCCTTTTCAAAGTCGGACACGGCCTGCATGACCTGCTCGTAGGCCACGTGTTCGCCCATCTCCTCCAGACGCTTGGCCATCTGGGCCAGTTCGTTGGCGTGGGAAGCGTTGTGGCCGACCATGTACTTCATCAGCGCAATCAGTTCCTCGCGCGGATCGACGTTCCGGCAGCCCGCGCAGTCGTGATCGCAGTCCACGGGGCGGTCACAATGATCATGCGTATGTTCGTGAGTATGCTCATGGGTGTGCTCCGGGCCGTGGTCGTGGGCAATGCCGTGCGCGTGCATGTACTCGTGGTCATGCTCGTGGGCGATGCCGTGCGCGTGCATATATTCATGCTCCTGCTCGTTCATAGTTCATCCTCCAAAGAAAAAATATACGTCTACACTTATATTATACAACGTCGGGCGGAATTTGTCAAAATTATCCTGCCGACCCCGCTTGCAAAAATTGTATGTATGACGTAAAATGTAGGAACGGACGATAAGGAGTGATTTCATTGGACCGGGAGCAGTTGCACGATCACGAATACCTGCACGCGCATGGCATAGAGCATACACACGACAACGAAGGCGGTCACGATCACCCGCACGATCATGAAGGCGATCACGACCATGCGCACTGCCATACCCACACGCACGAGAACACACGCGCCGTGCTCAACAGGCTCTCCCGCGCCATCGGCCACCTGCAGTCGGTCAAGCGCATGGTGGAGGAAGGGCGCGACTGTTCGGAGGTGCTGGTGCAGATCGCCGCGGTGCGCTCGGCCATCGACAACACGGGCAAGATCATACTGCAGGATCACCTCAAGCACTGCATCATCGATGCCGCGCAGGAAGGCGACACGCAAGCCATCGACGATCTCTGCCAGGCGATCGACAAATACATGAAATAGCTTTGAATTGTTAAATTTCGCATACAGATTGAATATCGCCCGTCCAGAGGCTATAATGGGCGTGATTGGAGGTAATTTGTCAGCCACAAGCTGGTCGGGACAGATGCTAAAACCGGCCAAATCATGCTTTCGGTTTTTCCTCAGGGTTGCATGAGTAGGAATGGCGCGTCAAGTATCGGCAGATGGGAGGTTGCTGCCGGGCGAAGGAGCCGCACGGGTTCCGCGATGCCATTATCGCATCCGCTAGAGCAATCAAGAAAAAATCATATAATTGTATCAACCTCCTCCACGATAATGAATGGAGGCTTTTTTAATGAAAAAATGTACGACCCGCATGCTTGTGACACTGGCATTGCTGGCCGCAATCAGCGTCGTACTGGCGCGGTTCATCATACCGATGCCCTCTCCGACACTGCGCTTTTCCATCGAAGCCGCGCCGGTCATACTGGCCGGCCTGCTCTACGGCCCCGTGCCGGGCGCGGCCGTCGGCCTTGTGGCGGACGTTGTAGGCTGCCTGTTCTCCGGCTACGGCTACAACCCCGTGTTCTCCGTGCCGCCGGTGCTCATCGGTCTCTGTGCCGGGCTGATGCGCCCACTGCTGCTGAAGAAGTTCAGCTATCTGCGCGTACTGGCCACTTTCCTGCCGGCCGTGGTGCTGGGTTCGATCCTCTGGCAAAGCTACTGGCTGTCCTTCTTCTACGGCACAAAGACATTCGGCGCATTTCTGATCTCGCGTGCGCTGCAGTTTGCGATCACGTCCGTCATCAATGCGCTGGTGGTATTCCTGCTGCTGAAAAGCCCGGCGTTCCAAAGCCTGAAGCTCTGGCAGGGCGCAAATACAAAATCAAACGAAAAGAGTGATCAGATATGACCGTCAAGGAAACTCTGGAATATATCCATAAGGTCAGCTGGCTGGGCAGCGTACCGGGACTCAGCCGCGTGAGCGAACTGCTCGGCAGGATGGGCAACCCCGAAAAGAAACTGAAGTTTGTACACATCGCCGGCACAAACGGCAAGGGCTCAACCGCCGCCATGACTGCCTCCATACTGCAGCAGGCGGGTTACTGCACGGGCCTGTACACCTCACCCTACATCATCTCGTTCAACGAGCGCATGCAGGTCAACGGCCGAAACATCCCCGACGACACGCTGGCCGAAATCACGCAGTGGATTCGCCCCATGGCGGATTCCATGGCGGATCACCCCACCGAGTTTGAACTGGTGACCTGCATCGCCATGGAGTACTTTGCACGCTCAGGATGCGACATCGTCGTGCTGGAAGTCGGTCTGGGCGGCGAATTTGATGCCACCAACGTCATCGACGCACCCGAAGCGGCCGTGATCGTGAACATCGGTCTGGATCACACGCAGGTGCTGGGCAACACGCTGGAGGAAATCGCACACGCCAAGGCCGGCATCATCAAGCCCGGCTGTGACTGCGTGCTCTACGGTCAGACTGCGGGCGTGGAGCAGGTCATCTCCGATACCTGCAAAAAGCTGGGTGCGCCCCTGCACCGCGCGGACATTGCCGATCTGACGCTGAATGCACACGGTCTGGACGGCCAGACGTTTGACTGGAAGCAGTATCATGATCTGCACATACCGCTCTTGGGTGAGCATCAGCTGCACAACGTCTGCACGGTGCTGACAGTCATCGAGACGCTGCGCGGCCGCGGCTGGAATGTCTCCGATGATGCCATCCGTCAGGGACTTGAGAAGGTCTACTGGCCCGGACGTTTCCAGCTGGCCGGACGTGACCCGCTGTTCATCATTGACGGCGGCCACAATCCGCAGTGTCTGGACGCGCTGGTGCAGGCCTTCCGTGACTATCTGCCCGGGCGCAAAATCACCTTCCTGAACGGCTGCATGGCCGACAAGGACTACGGCGAGATGTTCCGCGACCTGGCGCCCTTTGCCCGCGAATTCGTCACCGTGACGCCGCCCAATCCACGCGCACTGAAGGCCGAGGACCTGGCAGAGCACCTGAAACGCTATGATCTGCCCGTAACCGCCTGCAAAACCGTGGCTGAGGGCGTCAATACCGCCATCGACCATGCGGGGCCCGACGGCGTGGTCTGCGCCTGCGGCTCCCTGTACATGATCGGCGACATATGCGCCGCGCTTGATGCCCGCAAAGAATAATTTTTCACCCGCTCCGGTTTCGCCGCGGAAACCGGAGCGGATTTTTGTTACCGCTTCGCTCTTGCACCGGGCTGCGCTCTGTGGTAGAATAGCCTCATTAAACCAACCCGAAAGGAGGCGCTCTGCGCCATGGCTCAAAACGAGAGACGCCGCGTCAAGCTGACGGACATTGCCGCACGCACGGGCTTCACCGTGGGCACGATATCCAAGGCGCTGCAGGACAAGGACGGCATCGCTCCCGAGACCAAAAAGAAAATCATGCAGGCTGCGCGGGAGATCGGCTACATCGCCAATGCGCAGGCCGGTGCGCTCAGGTCCGGCTCGAGCAAGACGGTGGCGATCATCGTCAGCGACATCGCCAATCCGCTCTTTGCCATCGAGATCAAGTTCTGCGTGGAAGCGCTGGAACACGAGGGCTATCAGGCCATCGTGATGGGCACGCAGGAGCGTCCCGAGCGTGAGGTACAGGCCGTCATATCCGCACTGAGCAAGAATGTGGACGGCGTGCTGCTCTGCCCCACCCAGAAATCGATGGAGGGCATCAATCTGCTCATTCAAAACGACATGCCCTTCGTGCTGATGGGGCGCCGCTTCGAGGACGAACTGCCCGATGCGGACTACGTCGTCTGCGATGACGAAAAGGGCGGCTATCTGGCAGGGCAGCATCTGGCCGAACTTGGGCATAAACGCATACTGGTGATCACCGCCGACAGGCACATCTCCTCCTCGCGTGAACGACTGACGGGCTTTAACCGTGCCATGGCCGAGTACGGCATCAGCGTCGATCCCGCGCTCGTTCGCCTCTCCGACCCTTCTGCGCACAACGCCTCCGCGATCGTGGATGAGTTGCTGCGCGACCGCACGAATTTTACTGCCGTGTTTGCATTCAGCGACTACATTGCCTGGGAACTGATCTACGCGCTCAATCAGCGCGGCATACGCGTGCCTGAGGACATCTCCGTGGTGGGCTTTGACGATGTTCAGTCGCACATGTGCTTCCCGCCGCCGCTGACCACGCTGCACTTCCCCAAGCGCACCATCACCTCTACCTGCGTCTCCATGCTTCTGGACCGCATCGCGCACACGGGTGAGGAATGCAAGCAGATCATGCTCGATACCTATCTGGTGGTACGTGAGACCACGCGTGCTCTCAGCGTAAAAGCTTGAGGCATTGATTGAAAACTTTACATTATACACTTTCCATTTTGCTCAAAACATCGTATAATAATAGATGTTATGGATAAAGAATGCCCGCCCCGTGCGGAGCTAAACGGAGGGAAAAAGAATGGCAATCATTGATAAGATCAAGGCAAAAGCAAAAAACAACGTGATGCACATCGTGCTGCCCGAGGGTGATGAGCCCCGTACCGTGCAGGCGGCTGCAAAGATCACCGAGCAGGGCCTGGCCAAGCTGACGCTTCTGGGCAATCCCGAGAAGATCAAGGAAGTCGCCGCAGGCATCGACCTGAGCGGCATCGAAATCATCGATCCCGCCACGAGCGGAAAGTGCGCCGAGTACGCCAACATGCTCTACGAACTGCGCAAGGCCAAGGGCATGACCGAGGAAAAGGCTGCCGCAACGGTGAAGGATCCCATGTACTACGGCATCATGATGGTCAAGAACGGCGAGGCCGACGGCCTGGTTTCCGGCGCGATCCACTCCACCGGCGATATGCTCCGTCCCGCGCTGCAGATCATCAAGTCCAAGCCCGGCATCAAGACCGTGTCCTCCTGTTTCCTGATGGAGACCCCCAACAAGCAGTACGGCGACGACGGCATCATGATCTTCGCAGACTGCGCCGTGAACATCGATCCCGACGCAACGGCTCTGGCCAACATCGCCATCGGCGCTGCGGACTCCGCACGTTCCCTGGCCGGCATCGAGCCCCGCGTGGCCATGCTGTCCTTCTCCACGAAGGGTTCTGCCAAGCATGACGTGGTGACCAAGGTTCAGGAAGCCACCCGCATCGCTCATGAGATGGCCCCTGATCTGATGCTCGACGGCGAGCTGCAGCTGGATGCCGCTCTGGTTGAGAAGGTCGGCCAGCTCAAGGCACCCGGCAGTGCCGTAGCCGGCAAGGCCAATACCCTCGTGTTCCCCTCCCTTGAGGCCGGCAACATCGGCTACAAGCTGGTGCAGCGTCTGGGCAATGCCGAAGCCTACGGCCCGATCCTGCAGGGCATCGCCAAGCCGTGCAACGACCTGAGCCGCGGCTGCTCCGTGGACGACATCGTTGCGACCGTTGCCATCACCGCCGTTCAGGCCCAGGGCTGATCCGATACTAATTTAAGGAGATACGATATATGAAGATTCTGGTTATCAACGCCGGCTCCTCTTCCCTGAAATTCCAGCTGATCGACATGGAAAACGAAGCTGTGATCGCCAAGGGACTGGTTGAGCGCATCGGCACCGTCGATCCGACCACCGACCTGACCTACAGCTGGAACGGCAAGAAGATCAAGGAAATGAAGCTCAAGAAGAGCAAGACCCATGCCGAGGCCATGGAAGTCGTTCTGGACGTTCTGGTCGGCAAGGATCGCACCGATCTGGAGGTCGAGGAGCGCGCAGACGGCGCACACCTGACCGGCACCGGCATCATCTCCGATCTGAGCGAGATCGGCGCCGTAGGCCACCGCGTGCTGCACGGCGGCGAAAAGTTCACCGCTTCCTGCCTGATCGACGATGCCTGCATCGCAGCCATCAAGGAGAACATCCCGCTGGGCCCGCTTCACAATCCCGCCAACCTGATGGGCATCGAAGCCTGCCAGAAGGTGTTGCCGAACGTGCCCCAGGTGGCCGTGTTCGACACCGCTTTCCATCAGACCATGCCGCCCAAGGCTTTCCGCTACGGCCTGCCGAATCACTACTACACCGACCTGCACATGCGCAAGTACGGCTTCCACGGCACCTCCCACCGCTTCATCGCGGGCCGCGCCACGGAACTGTTCGGCCACGGCAAGAAGATCATCGTCTGCCATCTGGGCAACGGTTCTTCCCTCTCCGCCTGCGTTGACGGCAAGTGCGTCGACACCACCATGGGCATCACGCCTCTGGACGGCCTGCTGATGGGCACGCGCTGCGGTACGCTCGACCCGGCCTGCGTCGAGTTCATCTGCAACACCGAGAACAAGACCCCCTCTGAGGTCTTGACCATCATGAACAAGAAGAGCGGTCTGGTCGGCCTGACCGGTTCCTCGGACATGCGCGACGTAACCGCACGCATGGACGCAGGCGATGAGAATGCACGCCTGGCCATCGACATGTGGACCTACACCGTGCAGAAGTACATCGGCTCCTACATCGCCGCAATGAACGGCTGCGACGCCATCATCTTCACCGCCGGCATCGGCGAGAACCACATCCGCGCCCGCAAGTGGGTCTGCGAGGGTCTGAGCTTCTTCGGCATCAAGATCGACGACGAGCGCAACAACGTGGCCGGTGAAGAGCGCAAGATCTCCTCGGACGACAGCAAGATTCAGGTCTGGGTCATCCCGACCAACGAAGAGCTGGCCATCGCCCGCGACACGCTGGAAATCGCGACGAAAAAATAAAAAAATAACTTTACAAAATAGTCTCAAGCGTATATAATAGTTCGAGTTAGGGGGAAGTTGTATTGTCGGCTGTTCTGGATTTCTCCAAGGCCCTGAAGCATCCCGGTCAGATCTATGCCTTTGAGGCTACGACCGAAATCGGAGATATGGAAGTGCTGATGGATCCGGTGAGCTTCGAAGACGTTGCCGTGCGCGGCGAATTCGTGGGAGCCGGTGAGCGTGTCAGCGTTCGTGCCGAGGTTACGGCCACGGTGCATTCGCGCTGCAGCAGGTGTTTGGAACCTGTGACGGCGAAGCTGGGTGCGCAGATGGATATCCAGTATGCCAGACAGACTGATCCCGATGACCCGGATCTGTATTCCTTTGAAGGTCCAAAGGCGGATATAACGGATGCCGTGCGAGACGCGCTGATACTGGAACTGCCCTACCGTTTCCTGTGCAGCGAGGATTGCAAGGGGCTCTGCCCGCACTGCGGCATCAATCTGAATCTGGGTACCTGCACATGCCAGGAGGGCGCCAAGGTTACGAACCCCTTTTCGGCATTGAAATCGATCGTGCAAAATAATGAGGAGGTGTAACTATGGCCACTCCGAAAGGAAAAGTCTCCAAAGCGAGAAAGAATTCTCGTCGCAGCGCTCATTGGAAGCTGTCCCTGCCGGGCATTGTGAAGTGCCCCCGCTGCGGTAAGATGAAGCTGAACCATCGTGTCTGCAAGGCATGCGGTTATTACGACGGCCAGCAGATCGTCAACACTGAAGAAGCCAAGTAATTGCCTGCTTCACCATGATGAATCAATCGGATGTTCTCCCCGTGAGGGTGAACATCCGATTTGTTTTTTTATTCGTTTATTTCCCGAACAGCCTCTTGAAGAAACCTTTTTTCGCCTGTGCAGGCTTTTCGGTCTCATCCGCGGCAGGCATCGGCGTTTCGCTCTTCGGGGATTGAATCTTCGACAAATCGATGCTGTCGGGATCGGGCAGGTCGCCAAGGCCGATCTTCTGCTGCTTCGGCGCGGGCTGCGCGGTGGGTTTCTGTTCCTCCTTGGGCGGCTGTATGCGCACGGCTATCGGCGGCTTGTCACGGATCTCCATTGCCTTGGCAATCATCTTGTCGTCCACGCAATAGCCCAGCAGCCCCGGATCGATCATGAGGGGATTGTTGTTGGCACGCCTGACGGCATCGTCCAGCGTCATGGCCACGGGGCTCACGTTTGCACCCTTCTGCTCGGCAAAGGATGTCAGGCGTATGGGCGATGTAAAGACCGCCAGGAAGTGCTTCTGATTGTCCTGACTGCCGATCAGCATGCTCTTCTCGGCCCGTACCACCTGCCAGTCCGCGCCCTCAAGCCTGACCTTTGCGGCCTGCGTGCAGAGCTTTCCGCTGCCGACGTCGAGGCAGCCCACATAGATAACGGAATTGCCCAGTTCACGCAGTGTGAAATTGCGCAGCGTCAGCACGCTCTCCAGTGCGCCGCGCTGCTTCGCCTCCTCCGCATTGGCCGTCTTGATGCGATTGTAGCGCGTGCCGTATTCCACCTCGCGTTGAATGTAATTGCGCAGCACGGCGTTTTCCGTGGGCGTCGCGGCACAGATATCGTCCATGCTCATTTCCGCTGCGGCAAAACCGTTGTCCACGCGCAATTGCTTCACGCCGCAGTCGGCAAGCATTTTAAGGGTCGCATCCAGCTCGCCCTGCGCTATCTCTCGCAGCTGCCACATGTCCACGCCCGCATTGGTCTGCTGTATGCGGATGCGGGCACGCTCGCCGCGCTCTGCCGTAGTGAACAGCTCCGCGCGGCCGTCAAAGCCCAGGAACGGCCATCTCCCGTTCAGACCCGCCTCATACGCCAGCCACAGCGACGGCCGGGCACGCAGCCCCTCGGCCAGTGTGCGTCTGGCATCGAGCCAGTCCAGTTTGATCTGCTCCGGCACGTCCTTCTGAGCACAGAGCTTCTGCAGACGCCTGCACTCCGCCAGTTGATCATCCAGCGGCCCCTTTTGTATCAGGCGCTCGGCAAAGTCATCCTCGGGCATGCGCTCGCTCACGCACAGTTTCACCTCGTGCTGCACGCTTTTGCCCAGCAGGTTGGCAACGCGCACGGCGATCAGCCTGTCCTTGGGCACATACCTGCCCAAACGGTCCGCCAGGGCGGCCAGAGCCTTGGGATCGCTCTCGCGCAGCGCGTACTCCTCGGACGTGATGCCGAAGAGTATCATGCACACCTCGCCCGGCTCCAGCTTGCCCGATTCGAGCTTGGGTCTGGGGTCGACGATCTGCATGGCGTAGCCGAGCATCCACCCAACCTCGCCAACGGAATAATTTTTGCCTTTCGGCGCATAGGTCTGTCTGTATTTGATCTCCATAATGTCCTCTCATATCTGCGTCAGAGCCGCGTTTTCCACGCGCCATATCGCACCCGTCTTCGCGCCCGCAAGATCATCCATATCGGTGCAGGTCACGATGGTCTGAATGCCGTCCAGACGTGCCAACAGCTGCCTTCTGCGCGATGGATCCAGCTCGCTCATCACGTCATCGAGCATCAGCAGCGGCCACTCGCCCATCTCGTCGCGCATGACCGTCAGCTCTGCCAGACGGATCGCCAGCGCCGCAGTGCGCTGCTGCCCCTGGGAGCCGAACGAGCGCACCTCGCGGCCGTTGACGGTCAGCAGCACCTCGTCCCGATGCGCACCGACCGTGGTAGTCAGGCGGCGCAGATCCGTCTCGCGTGCCGCAAGGAGCGCGTCCGACTGGGTCTGAACGTCCCAGCCGCCCTGCACGCCCGGCTGATAGCACACGCCGAACTGTTCCCTGCCGCCCGCAATGTCGCGGTAGACATCCTGCGCGGCCTCGGAGAGCTTGCTCACGTATTCCGCACGCCTCTGCGTCAGCTCCGCACCCGCAGCGGCCAGCTGCTGATCCCACATGTCCAGCGTGTCCCGCACGGAAGAACTGGTCAGAGCCGCCTTGAGCGCCTCGTTGCGCTGCTTGAGGGCGCGGTTGTAGCGCTGCAGCGCGTAGTAATAGGCCGGGCGTATCTGCGAGAGCGTCATGTCCACCATGCGTCTGCGCTCTGCGGGGCCGTCCTTCACGGTGCGCAGATCTTCCGGGGAAAACAGTACGCCCGCCACGTGCCCCATCAGTTCGCCCGAGCGGGCCGCCTCACGGCCCGATATTCTGATTTTGCGCTTGCCCTGCGCGGGCAGTACGATCTCCACCTCGTGGCTGCCGTCGCGGCGCTCGGCGCGCAGATGCACCGATGCAAAGTCCGCGCCCCAGGAAATCAGCTCACGATCCTGCCGCGTGCGGTGTGAGCGCCCCGTGCAGCAGAGATAGACGGCCTCGAGCAGGTTCGTCTTGCCCTGGCCGTTGTCGCCCAGCAGCACGTTGATGCCCTCACAGGGCGTAAAGTCGCAGGCAACGTAACTGCGATAATTTTTCAGTTTGACCTCGCTTACGCGCATGCCTTTCCTCCGCCGTATACAAAGCAGAGGACCATCTCATTTCGCAAAGACAGCCCTCTGTATAATCCTTATAGCTGACCGGCCTTCTTGCGGGCCTCGATCTTTTTGCGTGCCTCGGTGCCCAGCACCTTCTTGCGCATGCGGATGGACTTCGGTGTAATCTCGACCAGCTCGTCGTCGTCAATGAACTCCATCGCCTCTTCCAGCGTCGGAATGTGAATGTTGGTGATCTTGTTCGTTTCCTCGGCGGACGCGGCGTTGCGCGTGTTGGTCATATGTTTCTTGCGGCAGACGTTCACGTCGATGTCACCCGGGCGGGAATTCTGACCGATGATCATGCCGTTGTACACCTTCACGCCCGCATCCACGAAGAGCTCGCCGCGCTCCTGTGCTGTAAAGAGCGCATAGCTGGTGGTGACGCCGTCTTCCCAGGCGACCAGTGCGCCGGTGTTGCGGGACGGGATCTCGCCGCGATAGGGCTTGTAGCTGTCAAAGACGCTGCTCATCACGCCCTCACCGCGGGTGTCGGTCAAAAACTCGCTGCGGTAGCCGAAGAGGCCGCGGGACGGCACCTCAAACTCCAGTCGCATGCGGTTCTCGCCGTGCATGGAAATCAGCGAGCCCCTGCGGCGGCCGATCTTTTCGATCACGACGCCTGCGAACTCTGTCGGCACATCTGCGACCATTATCTCGATCGGTTCGCACTTCTGGCCGTCGATCTCCTTGTAGAGCACCTCGGGCTTTGTGATCTGGAACTCGTAGCCCTGGCGGCGCATGGTCTCAATCAGTATCGAGAGATGCAACTCGCCGCGGCCGTAGACGCGGAAGGCATCCGTGCTGTCAGTCTCCTCCACGCGCAGGGAAACGTCCGTCAGAGCTTCCTTTTCAAGGCGTGCACGCAGATGGCGGGAGGTCACGTAGGTGCCCTCGGTACCCGCGAAGGGGCTGTTGTTGACGCAGAAGGTCATGGAAATGGTCGGCTCGTCAATCTTCACAAAGGGCATCGGATCGGCCATGGCCACGTTGCAGATGGTATCGCCGATCAGCAGATCCGGGAAGCCGGAGATGGCGACGATGTCACCCGCCTTCACTTCCTCGGCAGGTACACGCTTGAGGCCGTCATAGGTGAACAGGCCTGCCAGACGCGCGGGTGCGGAGACAAAGCCGGAGCCGTACACGCAGCGTATGGCCATCATGTTGGTCTTGATGGTACCGCGCTCGATGCGGCCTACGCCGATACGGCCAACGTACTCGTTGTAGTCGATGGTGGAGACCAGCATCTGCAGCGAGCCTTCCGGGTCAACCTCGGGTGCAGGGATATGCTCCATGATGCAGTCAAACAGCGGGCGCAGATCCGTGCCGGGCTTACGCCAGTCGGTGGTCGCCGTGCCGGCACGGCCGGAGGCGAATATGACCGGGCTGTCAAACTGCTCGTCACTGGCATCCAGCTCCAGCAGCAGTTCCCGCGTCTCGTCGAGCACCTCGTCGCAGCGGGCGTCGGGGCGGTCGGTCTTGTTGACGACGATGATGACCTTCAGGTTCAGCTCCAGTGCCTTTTTGAGCACGAAGCGCGTCTGCGGCATCGGCCCTTCGAAGCTGTCCACCAGCAGCAACACGCCGCTGACCATCTTCAGCACGCGCTCCACCTCGCCGGAAAAGTCGGCATGGCCGGGCGTGTCCACGATGTTGATCTTCGTGTGGCCGTAGTGCACGGCGGTGTTCTTGGACAAAATGGTGATGCCGCGCTCGCGCTCCAGATCGTTGGAATCCATGACGCGATCCTCGACCTGCTGGTTGGCGCGAAATACGCCGCCCTGCTTGAGCATCTCATCCACCAGTGTGGTCTTGCCGTGGTCAACGTGAGCGATAATGGCAATGTTTCTCAAATCTTCCCTTACAATCTTCAAAGCAGTTTCCCCCATCATATCAGGCTTCTATGTCATCTGCGACCAGGCGGTCGGCAGTTTCGGCCAGCACAAGCCCCTCGTTGTTTTCGCACGCGAGACGGATGCTCCATTCGTTTTCAAACATCAGCACGGGTCGGCCCGCGCGATCCTCCGCCACGGCCGAAGTCGACGTCAGGCGCAGCTTCTCCACCGGCTTGGGTGTCTCCACCACCCAGCGCACAAAGCGGAACGGCAGGTTTTCGCGCACGATGTTCACGCCGTACTCGCTCTTTAAGCGATACTCCAGCACGTCCATCTGCAGCACGCCGACCACGCCCGCGATCATTTCCTCGCGGCCGATGTTCGGGCGCTTGAAGGTCTGAACCGCGCCCTCCTGGGACAGCTGCACGATACCCTTCAGGAACTGCTTGCGCTTCATGGAATCCTCGGGGCTGACGCGGCAGAAGAACTCCGGCGCAAAGAGCGGTATGCCGCCGTAGCGCACGTGCGTCCCCGTGCAGATCGTATCGCCCAGGCGGAAGATGCCGGGGTCAAACAGTCCGATGATGTCACCCGGGTAGGCCACGTCCACGGTCTCGTGCTCCTGTGCCATGAAGGACTGCGGCTGCGCGAGCTTGACGCTGCTGTTCGTGGAAGAGTGCCAGACGGTCATGCCCTTCTCGAACACGCCCGAGCAGACGCGCATGAAGGCCAGACGGTCGCGGTGCGCAGGGTTCATGTTCGCCTGAATCTTGAATATGAAACCGGTGAACTTGTCCTGCGTCGGCTCGATCAGCCCCGCATCGGACATGCGCGGTGCGGGTGCGCGGGTGTAGCTCAGGAAACGCTTGAGGAATGGCTCGACGCCGAAGTTGTTGGTGGCAGAGCCGAAAAACATGGGCGTGAGCTGACCGGCCAGTATCTTCTCCAGATCAAATTCGTCGCCCGCAACGTCGAGCAGCTCGATGTCCTCGACCAGCTTCTCATAGTATCTTTTGCCGATGATCTCCGGGCACTCCGGATCGTCGATGTCCACCTCACGCACCTCGACCTGAGTCTGGCCGTGATCGCCGCCGCGGTAGAGCTCGATCTTGCGCGTATCGCGGTGATAGAGGCCCTTGAAGTCGCCGTCAATGCCGATCGGCCAGTTGACGGGACAGGAGCGGATGCCCAGCACCTGCTCGATCTCCTCCATCAGGTCAAAGGGGTCGCGACCGGCGCGGTCCATCTTGTTGATGAAGGTGAATATCGGTATGGCACGCAGACGGCAAACCTTGAACAGTTTGACCGTCTGCTCCTCGACGCCCTTGGCATTGTCGATAAGCATCACGGCGCTGTCTGCAGCCACGAGCGTGCGGTAGGTGTCCTCGGAAAAGTCCTGATGGCCGGGAGTGTCCAGAATATTGATGCGGTAGCCGTCAAAGTCAAACTGCATGGCAGAGGACGTGACGGAAATGCCGCGCTGCTTTTCGATTTCCATCCAGTCGGATGTGGCATGGTGCGCGGTCTTGCGGGCCTTGACGGAGCCGGCCAGGCGGATCGCACCGCCGTAGAGCAGGAGCTTCTCGGTCAGTGTGGTTTTACCTGCGTCCGGGTGCGAAATAATGGCAAAGGTGCGCCTGCGGGCCACCTCAGATGCGAGTTCGGGATGCTGCATTTATCTATCGTTCCTCCTGAATTCAAATATCATTATCATTCGCGCTCGTTCGCCGTCAGTACGGTGCAAACATGTTCCGTCTCCCCCATGCCCAAAATATCACTCTACATTGTAATATCGACCCGGGTTGTATGTCAATCCCGACAGGGGGCTGTTTGCGTTAATAATCGCCACACGATCAGATCGTGCGGCGATATGGATGTAATATCGGTCAGATATGGCAGTCCAGGAGGGTGAGCCACAACTCGGGGTCGGAGGTGAGCATCTCGCCGAAAAGGGTGAGCACCTTGCTCTGGGTATCCAGGAAAATACCCTCTTGCGGCCCATCGAAGGATGCATCGATTTTGTCCTTGAGTTCCTGGGGGAACAGTTCAAAGTACATCGGCACCAGGCCGAACATGCGGGTCTCGTGCCACTCACCGTCGGGCAACAGCACGCCCCAGGGGAAGAGAAGCGTATGGGCCAGTATGAAGTTCTCCTTGCTGCCGTAGAGCTTGAGAACATCCTCCCTGTCGAACCACTTTTCGTTGGGGCACATGGAAAACATACCCTTTTCATCAATTAAGCTTTCGAAGTACTGCCTGTCCTCGCCCTCAACCAACGGTTGTCCCTCAATGAAGATCTCCCAGATGCGCTTAAGAATCAGCGCATTGTCCCCCTGCGGTTCCGTTGAGATGTCCTTCAACTGAGCCCGGCTGACCTCCTCACCGCTCTTCAGACGCAGCAGGCGCCGCCACTCGGCATCCTCGGTCCAGTAGTCCACGCGCTGCGTCGACTTGTAATAGGCGCCGTACTTCCCGCTCTCTTCGTTGTAGCAGCAGGCATAGTTTGCACGCATGAACTCATCAAACGTCTCGATGGGCTTGTAATCCGCCAGGAATTCCTCGTACTCCGCGCGGATCACCGCAGGATCCCTGGCATCGCCTTCGGCGTACTGCTCGTAGGTGGGAGGCACCTTCGACGCTTCCTTCTCCTCTTCGAACTCTGCCTGCAGTTCTTCGTCGGACTCCTCGAGCGGTTCGAAGTGGTAGTACGTTTCGGTGTCACCCCTGTCGTCGTAGCGCACCATCAGCTTCTCCACGTCCTCCGGCTTTCTGGAAAACACGGCAACACACACATGCATGGTTATATCCTCCTGTTGTTCTCTTTTTTTAATTCAGTTATACACCTTCGGATGGGTAAAAAAATACGCATTCGCTTTTGCTCCGAAGAGAAAAAAATCCTTCCGGCGGCTCACCGGAAGGATGGATCCTGCATAATCGCAGGGCTGTATGCGCTTTTTTCGCGCCCCGTCTTCGGCCGGCCTCCGCCGGCCGCGAAGGACGGCTTTGTGTCTGAATGAAATCCGTTTGCGTATATTCCGTGCCGTATATCCTGTTCATGGTGCTGCCTCCTCTTTCGTTTCTCTGTATCTTATTTATACCACGTCGTATGCGTAAAAAACTACGCATCACGTATTGACAGCCCATTTTAGTGTTGATACAATGAAACCGGAGGGTGATGATATGGCAGCTGCGCCCAAGAAAATGCTGATACTGGCGATACTGGAAATACTGCGCAAGAACACGGATGCCGAGCACCGCATGCTGCAGGCGGACATCATGGCGCAGCTGGAGAGCGATTACGAGCTGACGGCCACACGCAAGAGCGTCAGCGCCAACCTGACGGAGCTGGTCGCGGCGGGCTACCCGCTGGAATACCGCGACGGCTGGTATTACGAGCATGAATTCAGTGCGGCGGAGCTGAACCTGCTGACAGACAGCCTGATGTACAATCCGAACATCCCCTACACGCAGTGCCGCGACATGATCGGCAAATTGCGGGATCTGGGCGGCAAGTGGTACCGGCCCTTTGTCGGTCAGAGCATGAACCGGCCCAACAATCCGCAGTTCATGTACAGCTTTGACGTGCTCAACGAGGCCATTGCCACGCAGAAGCGCGTCACGTTTCAGTACGGTGATTACGGCATCGACAAGCAGCTGCACCCGCGCACGGACAAAAACGGGCGACCCAAGGTGTACGATATCAACCCCTACAGGGTCGTCGTGACCAGAGGCCTTCATTTTCTGATCTGCAATGTGCAAAAATACAACGACACGGCACATTTCAGAGTCGATCACATCATGAACATCAAGCTGACGGATCTGCCGCTGAAGGATTCGCGGCAGGTGCAGGGGCTGGAGAGCGGTCTGGATACGCCCAAATACCTCAGCGAACACGTCTATATGTTTTCCGGTCAGGTGGTGCGGGCCGGAATCCGGATCAAAAAGAGCATTGTCAGCGAGACGCTCGACTGGTTCGGCATGGACGTGGACTTTGAAAATGAGACGCAGGACAGCGTCGACGCGCTGGTACGCACGGACGAGAGTTCTTTGCATCAGTGGCTGAATACCTATTCCGAATCCGCGAGGCGCATAAAGTAACGATCTTCCAAAAACACAGACCCGCTCATCCGAAAATGAGCGGGTCTGTGGATCATATGTGATTATTCCTCAGCAGGAGCGCTGACGGGGCAAACAGCCGCGCAGGAACCGCAGGAAACGCAGGTATCCGCATCGATCACGTACTTGCCGTCACCTTCGGAGATAGCGCTCACCGGGCACTCCTCGGAGCATGCACCACACATAATGCAATCATCAGAAATCTTATACGCCATAATTAAACACCTCCAAATGTTTATAGCGGTATTATACCCGAACCAAATGAAAAAAGCAATAGCAAATTTTCATTTTTTCGCTCACTGGGCATGCGTGTTCAGTTCGTTCTCCAGTGCATCGAGCTGTTGCAGTGTCACTTCGATTTTGCCGTGCTCGATGTTGAGCAGGCCGGCATCCCTGAATTCCTTCACGCAGCGGTTGATCGTGCGCAGGCTCACCGAACACGCGCCGGCCAGTTCCTGACGTGTCAGCCGAACCCGACCCTCACCCAGCCTCAGCAGCAGCTGAGCCAGACGCCCCTTGGCATCCAGCGCGCCGTATTCGCTGCTCTGCATGGATGTGGCCAGCAGTTTCTCGGCCAGCAGCTGCGTCATGCCCCAGCTGGCCTCGCCATCCTCGTGCAGCCACTTCAGAAAATCCGGTGTCGGCACGCGCAGCAGCGTGCTGTTGACATAGGCGCGGGCGGAATAGACGACCTGCTTGAGTCCCGTGAGTGCCTCCATCTCGCCGATAATGCTGCCTTCGGGCACCACGACCACGCGGTTTTCGCTGCCGTTGACACAGCGGTTATAGATGATCACACAGCCGCTGATGACCAGATAAATATATTGCAGTTCCTGGTCACTTGCCATGATCTCCTCGCCCTTGGCCACACGCAGCCTGCGGCTTTTCCCCTGCAGCCAAGAGGGCAGCTGCGGCAGGGTTGTCTGCACGCTGTATCTGGAATAAGTGTCCTCCGAGAGCATATTTCCCTCCGAACAAGTACAGATATTTGTATTTTTGCATCCTTATATTCACATCTTACCAAAATTATGCACAACAAAAAAGGTCAGTTGTCATATTTTTTGCAGAAAATGCCACGTTGCCCGAAATCGGTTGCAAAGCTGCTCTTGCATTTTTTAAGCATTTATTTTATAATGTAATTGCATATCTTGCAAAAACTGCTGTGGAGGTGCGCCGTGTCTGCCGTCAACAACCGCGGTTATTTGAATGAGGATTACCGCCTGTTCCACTCCACCGATCAGCGCGATCTGGATTTCTATACCCACAGCCATGATTTCCATAAGCTTGTACTCTGTCTGGACGGCCGCGTAACATACATCATGGAAGGTGTGACCTATTATCTGCGTCCGTGGGACATACTGCTGATTCCAGAGCATCAGATCCATCAGTCCAGGCTCTATTCCACGGAACGCTACGAGCGCATCATACTCTGGATCAACGACCGTTTCTTCGGCAGGTATGACGAACCTGTGCTGGCCGAGGTCTTTGCCTGGCCGATCCGAAACCACAGCGGCCTGTTTCACCCCGAGGAAACAGCCCGGGCGACGCTCTACGAAAAGCTGAGCGCACTGGAGGCGGCACAGAAGTCCACCGCCGCGGGGCACGCGCTTCTGGCCGACACCTATATGATACAGTTCATGCTGCAACTGCGGAGCCTGCTGCCCGATGACCCTGCTGCGTCGCGCAGCAACGTCAAATCCGACCCGCGCTTTAATGAGATACTGGACTACATCAACGCCAACCTTGCCTCGGATCTATCCATCGATGCGCTGGCAGCGCGCTTCTTCATGAGTCCTTCTCATCTGATGCACGCCTTCAAGCGCCACGCAGGGCTGACCGTACACCAGTACGTGTCGCAAAAGCGGCTGATCCGGGCTGCGGCCCGCATTCAAAGCGGCGAGCCGGTCATGTCCACGGCGCAGGGCTGCGGTTTTTCGGACTATACGGCCTTTCTCAAGGCCTTCAAGCGTCAATACGGCTGTTCACCCGTTGATATGAGGCGTTGATTTTACTTTGCGTTGCTTGCCATGCCGATGCCTTCGATGATAGTATAAGGGCAGTATCGTTTCGGAGGTCGAATCCATGTCCGCAAAAATTCGAAAGCTGTTCGGCACGCGTGCCTTTTACGCCATGGTGCTGGCCATTGTGGTGCCGATCATCATTCAGAACGCCATCACCAACTTTGTAAGCCTGCTGGACAATCTGATGGTCGGCCGCGTCGGCACGGAAGAGATGTCCGGTGTCGCCATTGCCAACCAGCTCTTTTTCGTGTTCAATCTGGCCATATTCGGCGCGGTGTCCGGCGCGAGTATATTCTCTTCGCAGTATCACGGCGCGGGCAATGTCGAGGGTGTGCGTGCGGCACTGCGTCTGAAAATATACGTTTCCCTCATCCTCACCGTGCTCGCCATAGCCGTGTTCTCGCTCTTCGGCGAAAAACTGATCTCGCTGTATCTGAACGAGAACAGTGACCCCGAGCGTGAGGCACTCACGCTGAAACACGCACTGAACTACATGCACATCATGATGATCGGCCTTGTACCCTTCGCGCTGGTGCAGGGCTATGCCGGCACGCTGCGTGAGACAGGCGAGACCAGGATGCCGATGGTGGCAAGCATACTGGCTGTGCTGGTCAATCTGGTATTCAACTACTTCCTGATCTTCGGCAAATTCGGCTTTCCCCGTCTGGGTGTGGAAGGTGCGGCCTATGCCACGGTGCTCTCGCGCTATGTGGAGGCGGCCTTTGTGATCATATACACCCACCGCCACAGTGATCGGCATACCTTCGCCCACAACCTGTTTCACACGCTGCGCGTACCGCTGTCCATCGTGCGTGATGTCGCCGTGAAGGGCTCGCCGCTGCTTTTCAACGAACTGCTCTGGTCGGCTGCCATGGCGGTGCTCAACCAGATCTACTCGCTGCGTGGTCTGGACGTGGTCGCTGCCACGAACATCTCCTCCACCGTGTACAACCTCTTTTCCGTCGCATTTTTGTCCATGGGCAGCGCGACGGCCATCATCATCGGTCAGCTGCTGGGCGCGGGCGATACCGAGACGGCAAAAGAGTATTGCGGAAAGCTGATCAGCTTTTCCTTCCTTATAAGTGTTGCGATCACGCTCGTGGTGCTTGCCTGCTCGAACCTGTTTCCCCTGCTCTACAACACCGAAAAGTCTGTGCAAGCGCTGGCCTCGGGTCTGATCCGCATCACGGCGGCCTTCATGTTCACACACAGTATATCCCACTGTTCCTACTTCATACTGCGCTCCGGCGGCAAGACCGGCATCACCTTCCTGTTTGACAGCGGCTTCAGCTGGTGTATCACCATACCGCTGGCCTTTGTGCTGGCGCATTTTACGAAGTTGCCCATACTGGCGCTCTATGCCTGCGTTCAGGTAGCAGACATTTTTAAAGCTTCACTCGGCATTGCAATGGTGCGCAGCGGCATATGGATCAACAACATCGTGGACAAAATCGGAGGCTGATATGGCAGAGGCCGAACTGATTCGTGCCGATGCGGCGCTGGTTATGAGGCAACTTGCCCCCAGCCGCGAGCGTGCGCAGGGGCTGATCGCAGCAGGACTGGCCTACTGTGACGGCATTGTCATCAAAAAGCCTGCGCAGAAGGTCACTCTCTCCTCCGAGCTGGAGGTGCGCGGCGAGTGCTGCCCCTACGTCAGCCGCGGCGGCTTCAAGCTGGCGCATGCGCTGGATGCCTTTCATGTCGATCCCCGTGGTCTGGTCTGTCTGGACGTGGGCGCGTCCACCGGCGGCTTCACGGACGTGCTGCTGCAGCATGGCGCATCGCACGTCTATGCGGTGGATGTGGGCAGCGGCCAGCTCGACCCACGCATCGCCGGGGACGAGCGCGTCACGAGCTTTGAAAACACAAACGCCCGCGAACTGACGCGCGAAATGTTTCCCGCTGCGCCGACGCTGGGCGTCATGGACGTTTCGTTTATATCGATACTTAAAATACTGCCCGCGCTGCATAATGTGCTGCAGGGCGGACGGCTGATCTCTCTGGTCAAGCCCCAGTTTGAAGCCGGGCCGGACGCGCCGCGCAAGAAGGGCGTGATCACGAATGTTGCCGTACACGAGCGCGTGCTGCGCGACCTGGCCGCTCTGGCCCCGCAGTGCGGCTGGCGCGTGCGAAATTATGCGGCTTCGCCCATCACGGGCACGCAGGGCAACATCGAATTTCTGGCAGATCTCATTCCGGACGACGGCTGCACACCCCTGCCGCAGCGCGAGAACATCCGTGCCCTCGTCCGCAGCGCACACGACAGCCTCAGGCGTTGACCTCCGCCCCGCATGCAAAGTCGGTGAGCGCCTGCCGCACCTCGTCGGCCGTGCTCAGGGCATTGATCTGTTCCCTGAAGCGTGCCGCACCGCGCAGGCCCGACACGTACCAGGCGATGTGTTTTCGCATCTCCAGCATGCCGCCGCGCTCGCCGTAGAGCTTTGTCTCCATCTCGAAGTGACGCAGCGCCGTCTCCACGCGCTCCCGCCCCGTGGGCGGCGGACATTCCTTCCCCGCAAGTGCTGCATTGATCTCGCGGAATATCCATGGATTGCCCTGGGCGGCCCGCGCCACCAGCACTGCGTCGCAGTGCGTCTCAGCCATCATGCGCAGCGCGTCCTCGCCGCATCGTACATCGCCGTTGCCGAACACCGGCACGGATACGCTTGCCTTCACGCGGCGTATGATGTCCCAGTCGGCCCTGCCCGCGTACTGCTGCATGCGCGTGCGCCCGTGCACGGCGATCGCCGCCGCCCCCGCCTGCTCACAGATCTGCGCCACCTCCACGGCGTTGATGCTCGTCTCATCCCAGCCCGCGCGGATCTTCACCGTGACGGGCTTCTCTTTGGCCGCATCGACCGCCGCACGGGTGATGCGGCCGATCAGCTGCGGTTCGCGCATCAGCGCACTGCCCTCGCCGTTGCCGGTAATCTTGGGCGCGGGACAACCGAAGTTCAGATCGTAAAACTCAAAGCCCGTATCCTTCAGATCGCTCACGGCCTCGGCGATGTACTCGGGTTCGCGGCCGAAGAGCTGCAATGCCGCCACACCCTCTCCGGGCAGGCGCGTCAGCAGCGTGCGCGCGTTGCGGTTTTTGCCACCGGAATAGATCCAGCCCTTGGCGGAGAGCATTTCACTCACGCACCACGCCGCACCCGCCTCATGGCAGAGCAGGCGCATCGCGGCATCGGTCACGCCGGCCATGGGAGCCAGCGCCGCTGCGCCGTCCAGGACAACATTTTTCAGTCGAATCAAGTCGGTCTGCCTCCGAATTCTCATTTTTCCTGTCAATTATAGCAAACATTCGCCTCTGCCGCAACGCTTCTACTTGCATTTCACATGCCAAATCGTGTATAATATCATTGGATAAGTTTATAAATCGGATACCTTGGGAGGATAAGCAATACGTTGGATAATATCGAGCAAAGCATCAACGAGCGCATGCCCATAGAGTCCTCGGACGAATTCATCGGCCTGTTCGGACTGCGCGAGGAAAATATGTCCCTGTTTCATGAAGAGCTCGGCGTGGACATCATGGCCAACGGCAGCGAGGTGATACTCACGGGTGCGCCCGAGAAGGTCGCGTTGGCCAAGCTTACGCTGGAGAAGATGAGCGAGATCATCCGCCGCGGCGAGTCTGTCGACCGCACGCGCATACGCTACGCCATAGGTCTGGCCGAGGAGGGCAATGCCGACCGCATCGGCGAGATCATGCGCGACGTGATCGCCATCACCAGCCGCGGCCGTCAGGTCAAGTGCAAAACGCTGGGCCAGAAGGCCTATGTCGAGGCGATCAAGAACAACACCTGCACCTTCGCCGTCGGCCCTGCCGGCACAGGCAAGACCTATCTGGCCATTGCCATGGCGGTGGTGGCCATGAAGAACAAGGAGATCGAGCGCATCGTGCTGACGCGCCCCGCCGTGGAAGCCGGCGAAAAGCTGGGCTTTCTGCCGGGCGATCTGGCGCAGAAGGTCGATCCCTACCTGCGTCCGCTCTATGATGCCCTGCACGACATGCTGGGGGTCGAGGCCTTCCAGCGCCTGGTGGAGCGCGGTGCCATAGAGGTCGCGCCGCTGGCATACATGCGCGGGCGCACGCTCAACGATGCCTTCATCATACTGGATGAGGCGCAGAACACGACCTCGGAGCAGATGAAGATGTTCCTGACGCGCATGGGTATGGGCTCCAAGATGGTCATCACGGGGGACGTGACGCAGATCGACCTGCCCTTCGGCAAGAAATCCGGTCTGGTGGAGGCCATCGAGGTGCTCAAGGGTGTGGATGACATCGGCATTGCGCGGCTGACGCACCGCGACGTGGTGCGCCACGAGCTGGTGCAGGCCATCGTCAAGGCCTACGAGAAATACGCCGCACGCACGGGCGATCACAGGACGCCGCCCACGCGCGGATAAAAGGAGCGCTTGAAGCATGAACAAGCTTTCGGAGTTCAAATTCAGTCGCCTGAGCATCGTGATTCAGCGCGTGCTCTGCGTGGCGGCCACCTTTCTGCTGATATTCGCGCTGCTGATTGCGGGTGTGACGCCCGAGCAGTACGACATCACCGTGGGCGAGCCGGCCGGCATGTCCGTCTACGCCACCAAGGATGTCGAGGACACCGTCACCACGCAGATGCTGCGTGATGCCGCCGCAGAGGCGGTCGAGCCAAGCTACAAGAGCGCGGACATGAGCGTCAATACCTCGGTGCTCAATGACATCGAGAGCATGTTTTCCAAGCTGACCTCGCTCAGAAACGAGTACCGAAGCACCGCTTCCGCCGCCATATCGGATGCAACGCTTGAGGCCTTCAATGCCCGCTCACCCATCACGATGACGAAGGATATGCTCTCTTCTCTGCTCTCCTGCGATGACGAAACGCTCTCTTCCATCGCCGAGGATGCCGAGGAAGCCATGCGCGATACGCTCAACGCCACCCTGCCCGAGGGGCAGGAGGCCGCCGCGATCACGCGCATCAGCCGCGGCCTCGCAGATGAAGACTATCCCGCCGGGTTGGTCAGCGTGGCCACGGAGGTACTTCGCGCCTGCGTTCAGCCGAACATGCTCATCGATACCGAGATCACCGAGGCCAACCGTCAGGCCGCACGCGATGCGGTCGAGCCTGAGGTGGTGGTCAAGAGGCAGATCATCGTCAGCGAGGGTCAGATCGTAACCGAGGCGCAATATCAGATGATCGCAAGCCTTGGCCTTCTCAAGGACAACAGCATCGATCTGCCGCTCTACGGCGGCCTGGCCCTGACGATGCTCGTGCTCTTCTTTGCCGTTTCCATGTATCTGATGCAGTATGACCGAGTCACGCTTGAGAGCATGCCGCGCCTGCTGCTTCTGTGCATCGTCTGCGTGCTGCAGGTGAGCATATCCCTGCTGGTGAGCAAGGCCAGCCCCTACCTGATGCCCGTGGCCATGAGCACGATTCTGCTCGCCATACTCATGAGCAAAAAGGATGCCATGTTTGTCGGCGGCACGATGGGCATCGTAGTGTCCATGCTCTCCTCGGCGGACGGTCTGTTCTCGATGGAGGCCTTCTGCATCATACTCAGTGCTTTCGCCTCCGCGCCTCTGGCGGTGTACATTCTTCGCCGCAGACAGATGCGTGCGGGCGCGCTGCTGGCGGGCTGCGCTGCCGGCGTGGTCAATGCGCTGGTCACGCTCGCGGTGGGCTTTATCAGCAGCATGAACCTCAACACCGCCCTCGTCAATGCGCTCTGGGCACTCGCCGGCGGCGCGATCAGCGGCGTGCTGTCCATCGGCCTGCAATCCCTGCTGGAATCGGTGTTCAATCTGGCTACCACGGCCAAGCTGATCGAACTGTCCAATCCCAATCAGCCGCTGCTGCGCAGGCTTCTGCTCGAGGCACCCGGCACCTACCACCACTCCATCATCGTGGCCAATCTGGCCGAGGCGGCTGCCACCGCGGTGGGCGCAAACGGCCTGCTGGCCCGCGTCGGCGCGTACTATCACGACATCGGCAAGCTCAAGCGCCCGATGTACTTCAAGGAAAATCAGATGGGCGACAATCCGCACGACCGCACCGACCCGCGCGTGTCCGCAGCCATACTGACCGCGCATCCGCGTGACGGCGCTCAGATGGCGCTGAAGGCACGCGTGCCGATGCCCATCATCGACATCATTCGCCAGCATCACGGCGATTCCCTGGTGCTCTACTTCTACGATAAGGCTGTCAAGCTCTACGGCAATGACGTGGACGCAGATGCCTTCCGCTATGAAGGGCCGCGCCCGCGCACCCGCGAGGCGGCAGCGGTCATGCTGGCGGACACCATCGAAGCGGCGACCCGCGCCCAGGCCAACCCCACTCCCGAGAAGATGGAGCAGCTGATTCGCAAACTCGTGCGGGCCAAGATGGACGATGGCCAGCTCAGCGACTGCCCGCTGACCTTCAGCGATCTGGACAAGATCTGTGCCACATTCTGCACGGTGCTGACCGGTGTATTCCACGAGCGCATCGAATATCCGGACATCACCGTTCCGCCGCGCAAGTCCGAAACCACAGAGGACAGGCAGGAGGTGGCCGGACATGCCGATTGAGCTGCAGACGGATGTGACGCTCGACATCAGTGAAAATGGTCTCAATGATTTTCTGGAGCGCGTTGCCGACGAATGCATGGCGCTTGAGGGCGTAAAGGATGCCATGATGACCGTGCGCATCGTGGACGATGAGTCCATACGCATGCTCAACCGCGACATGCGGGGCATCGACAAGGCGACCGATGTGCTCTCCTTCCCCACCGTCAGCTACCGGCCCGGCACGACCGCTCGGGACAACGCAAAGCGCCTGCACCGCGAATATGACCCCTGCACGGGGATGATCAATTTGGGCGATTGCGTGATCAATCTCAAGCGTGCGAAGGAGCAGGCCGAGGAATACGGTCACTCGCTCGAGCGCGAACTGGGCTATCTGACTGCGCATTCCGCCTTTCACCTGATGGGCTACGATCACATGACCGAGAGCGACAAGCGCGTGATGCGGGCCATGGAGGAACGTGCCATGGACGCGCTCGGGCTGCACCGCGATGCATGAGCAAAGGAGAAAATACGCCATGACCTATGAACAGCTCTTTGCACTGGCAAGAGAAGCCAAAAAGAAT
Organism: bacterium; assembly: GCA_963643985.1. Taxonomy (GTDB): domain Bacteria; phylum Bacillota; class Clostridia; order Christensenellales; family Aristaeellaceae; genus SFTH01. The sequence continues at coordinate 2,855 of CAVINP010000016.1, read as the reverse complement.
GCCTATGCGCCCTATTCCGGCTTTCACGTGGGGGCCTGCATACTCACGGAAGCGGGACATACCTACTGCGGCTGCAATTTTGAAAACGCGTCCTTTGGCGCGACGATCTGTGCCGAGCGCTGCGCGGCATCCTGCGCCGTGGCGGCGGGAGAGCGCCGCTTTGCCGCCATCGCCATTGCCGCGGATGCACCCGCCTGGCCCTGCGGCATCTGCCGCCAGGTGCTGCGCGAGTTCGCCTGCGGGCCGGAAATGCCGGTCATCGTGGGCGCAGCCGACGCGGGCACATTCACGGTAAAGACACTTGGCGAACTGCTGCCCGAGTCCTTCGGACCCGAATATCTGAACAAATAAACAAATTGGAGGACAAACTCTTGGCCGATATCAAATTCCGTTCCGGCTTCGTGGCGATACTGGGTCGCCCGAACGTCGGCAAATCCAGCATTATGAACCGCATCGTAGGCGAGAAGGTCGCCATCGTATCCAACCATCCCCAGACCACGCGCAACAAACTCCTGGGCGTTGCGACCGGCAACGGCTGGCAGATCGTATTTGTCGACACGCCCGGCCTGCACAAGCCACGTACGAAGCTCGGCGAATACATGATGAAGAGCGCTGCGGAGGCCCGCGAGGGCGTGGATGCCGTACTCGCGGTGGTGGATGCCCAGCGCATCGGCGGCGGTGACCGCGCAGTGCTGGAAGACATCGAGCACATGTCCTGCCCCAAGTTTCTGGCCGTCAACAAGATCGACATCGTGCCGCCCGAGAAGCTGATGCCTCAGCTGGCAGAACTGAACGATCTGCACTTTGACCAGATCTTCTCCGTATCCGCACGCACGGGCAAGAACATCGACCTGCTGACACAGAAGCTGATCGAGGCCATGCCCGAAGGCCCCAAGTATTTCCCCGATGACATGATCACCGACCAGCCCGAGCGCGTGATGTGCGCGGAAATCATCCGTGAAAAGGCACTCAACAACCTGCGCGACGAAATTCCGCACGGCATCGGCGTGGAGATCATGCAGATCAAAAAACAGAGCGACAATCTTACGGAGATTCAGGCCGATGTGTACTGCGAGCGCGACAGCCACAAGTCGATCATCATCGGCAAACAGGGTGCGATGCTCAAGCTCATCGGCTCCCAGGCCCGCACAGACATCGAACGCCTGCTGGGCACGAAGGTCATGTTGCGCCTCTGGGTGAAGGTGCGCGAGGATTGGCGCAACCGTGCCAGCGACCTGCGCACTCTGGGCTACGAGGACTGAGGTCCCATGCCTTCCCTCTCGACCCCTGCGCTGGTCATTCGCCGCGCGGATTACGGCGATTATGACCGTATGGTCACGCTGTTTTCGCCGAACATGGGGCGCATCGATGCCATTGCCCGCGGCTGCAAGAGACCGAAATCGCAGCTGCTCAATGCCTGCGAACCGTTTGTCAACGGCGAATTTCAGCTCTTTCAAAAGGGCGAGCGCTTCTCCATCGAGCAGTGCCGGATCACCGAAAGCTTCTTTGATCTGCGCATGGACTACGATCGGCTGCAGCACGGCGTGTACTGGCTCAAGCTTCTCGATGCCGTGCTGATGCCGGACGTGCCGCTGCCGGACCTGTTTCTGATCACGCTGCGGGCGCTGGCCCACCTGAGTTATGCCGATTTGCCGCCCGAGATGCTGACGATGGCATTTGAAATGCACCTGATGGCGCAGCTGGGCTACGCACCGCGTGTGGATGTCTGCCAGAAATGCGGGCGCGAGATCAACGGCGATGCACGATTTGACAGTGAGCGCGGCGGCTGCATTTGCCTGAGCTGTCCATCCGTCGCGCCGCGCATCACCAACGGCGCACGCCGGGTCATGCTCAAACTGCCGCGCACCGGGTACGATCAGGTCAAATATCTCGACGGCTATCCCGACTGGCCGGAAGCTGCGCGGCTGTTTCGCGGCTATGTGATGGAACGCGTGCCGCTGCAGAAATTCGCGCCGCCGCTGCCGTGAAATTTTTTTGGCAGGAAAATTTCTCAAAACCCGTTTCAAACCCTTCCGAGGGTGGTATATATATAAATGTAAACCGTCACATAAAATACAATCATAGGAGGAAGCATCTATGAAGAAGTTTGTCTGTACTGTCTGTGGTTACGTGTATGAGGGCGAAGAGGCCCCCGAGTTCTGCCCCGTCTGCAAGGCTCCCAAGGCCAAGTTTGTCGAGCAGGCCGGCGAAATGAGCTGGGCAGCCGAGCACGTGGTCGGCATCGGCAAGGACGTTGATCCCGAGATCGTTCAGGGTCTGCGCGAGAATTTCAACGGCGAGTGCTCCGAGGTCGGCATGTATCTGGCCATGGCGCGTGTCGCCCACCGCGAGGGTTATCCCGAGATCGGCCTGTACTGGGAGAAGGCCGCGTACGAAGAGGCCGAGCATGCGGCGAAGTTTGCCGAACTGCTGGGCGAGGTCGTCACCGACAGCACCAAAAAGAACCTTGAAATGCGCGTTGAGGCCGAAAACGGCGCCACTGCAGGTAAGGTCGCACTGGCCACACTGGCCAAGCAGCACGGTCTGGATGCCATCCATGACACAGTGCACGAGATGGCCAAGGACGAGGCGCGTCACGGCAAGGCCTTTGCGGGTCTGCTCAAGAGGTACTTCGGAAAGTAATACAAAACAGGACAGCAGCGGGAGGAGCCGGCGTGACGGCTCCTCCCGCTGTTTTTTCAAACCCTAAGGCTGTATTCAAGCCCTAACTTTTAGTGCGCAAGTAATATAACAGGAACAAAAATCTCAAAAAACCGAGCAGAACAGGCAATGACGGTGTAAAATAATTCTGGGTATTTCATCGAGCAAAAGGCATATGGAAGTCGGTCTCCAAG